>NZ_JBQXYF010000006.1:0-331294 GCF_052645355.1 Halomonas sp. V046 | reverse complement strand
GTACATCCATTACTACAACCACGAACGCATCCGCCTGAAACTAAAAGGCCTGAGCCCCGTACAGTACAGGACTCAGGCCTTGGGCGCCGGCTGAGTGAACCGTCCAACTATTGGGGGTCAGCTCATAGGATCGGCGGGCTTTATTGTGTCTCGGATCGCGATGGCAATGTGCCGCGATCCTCCGTGGCGTGCTTAGAAGCGGTAGCTGATGCCGCCCATGACCACGTAGGGATCGACGTCGATCTCGCCGATGTCCTCACCGTTGAGGTCGACGTCGCTGTCGATATCCAGGTACCAGACCGCCATGTTGAAGGCCCAATGCTCGTCGATCAGCAAATCGACGCCCGCCTGACCCGCCCAGCCCCAGGACTCGTCCAGGTCCAGATCGGCACCGGCGAGATCGATGTCTTCATCGGAGAAATGCGTGTAGTTCACGCCGAGGCCAACATAGGGCTGGACCCGCGCCTGGGTTCCGCCCAGCGGGTAGTACTGCAGGGTCAGGGTCGGTGGCAGGTGCTCGACGTCGGCGCCGATGCTCTGGCCGCCAACGTTGAGGTCGACGTCATGCTCGAAGGGTTCGGCGGCCAGCAGCTCGACGCCGAACTTGTCGTGGAAGCGATACCCGAGGGTGAAGGCGAAGCCGTTGTCGTCGTGGACATCGGTCTCCATGGTGCCGCCCATGAGCGAGCCATTGTCGGAATCCGGACTGACCTTGGCGATACCGACGCGGGTGTAGATGTCGCCTTCGCCATAGGCCATGGCCTGGGTACTGGCGAGGGCGGACCCGGCGAGGGTTGCAACGATGATGGAAGACAACAGGGGATGGCGCATGGCGTTCTCCTTCAGACACCTTGGGCGGGCGGACTCTCGATGACACAATCCAGTCCGCGATGCGCACAGTCTATGCGGCAGTGAAAAGAACCATATTGACCTGGCTCAATACCTCTTTTCATGGGGCTTCGAATTCTCGGCAGCAAAAACGGCGCCTGGAAGGTCCAGGCGCCGTCTCATCCACTCGTGTCATTGCTACACTGTCAGTGGGCCCGGCGTCAGCCTTGTCGGCTGCGCCAGGTGTTTCTGTGTCATCCGTTAGAAGCGATAGGTGACGCCGGCACCGATGGTCACCGGGTCGAGTTCGGCCTCGCCGACGTCATGGCCATCGACTTCGATGTCGGCATCCACGTCGGCATAGCGAGCGTAGGTACCCACCATCAGGTTATCGGTCACGCTGAGATCCACGCCCACCTGGGCGGCAGCGCCGTATGAACTGTCCAGATCGCCGCCGAAGCTCTCGTCAGAGAAGTGGGTGTAGTTCATGCCGACCCCCGCGTAGGGGTGGACGCGAGCATCTGCCACGCCACCGAGCGGGTAGTAGTTCAGCATCACGTTGACCGGCGTGCGCTCGACGCTGCCGATGCCGCCGCCTTCGACGCTCAAGTCATGTTCCATGGACTCACTGCCGTTGAGCTCGACGCCGAACTTGTCGTGGAACAGGTAGCCAAGGCCGTAAGCGAAGCCGTTCTCGTCGGAGATACTGAGGTCCTGATCCAGGACATCCCCATTGTCGGAGGTCGGGTCGGCCTTCTCGAAGCCGCCGCGGACGTACAGGTCGCCGGCCTGGTAAGCCATTGCGGACTGAGCGGCGAAGGCGGTGGTGGCGAGCAGTGCGCTGGTAGCGATCAGGCGAGTCATCTTCATGGACTGTCTCCTTGGAAAAGTCGCTGTGGCCAAGCGGTTGGCTCTGGCCACCGAACGATGCCGATTATAGGAAACAGTGTTTCTAAATGTCTTGTAGAAATATTCTATCGGCATCTTCGGGGTGTTTAGCGTCAAGCTATGGAACTTTCGTCTATAAGAAAGGTAATAGTGATACATTGTTGTACAAGTTTTTTGCACATTTGCGATCTTGGGTCGCACACTGGCCACAAATCGTCTTCACTAAGGGCATGACCGAGCCAAGGGAGGTTCGCCCATGCAGTGGCGTTCCAGAGGAGTGGTGAGACGGCGGCAGCGACGGGAGCGACTGGTCGGTATCGCCGCGGTGCCGGTGGGGGTTGCCGGGCTGGTGCTGATGGTCTCGGTGGGGCTTTACGTGTGGTTGCTGCTCGAGCCCAGGTTGATCAGCGGCTTGCCGTTGGTGTGGCGCCTGCCGCTGATCGTGCTGGGCGTCTGGGCATTGGGTGGTGGTCTGGCGATGCCGCTGCAGTACGCCGATGCGCATGGCTGGTGGCGCCTGGTGGGAACGGCGCCCTGGTATCCGTTGGCCCTTGGCGTCTTTACGCTGGTGTTGGTGTATCGCGCGGCGACGCTAGGGTAGCGCCCGGGCCTTGCCGCGAGGGGGCTTGTTGCGCGGACTGTTCCGAGGGGCTTTGCGAGGGCGGTGTGGCGACGGCTGTCGCGAGGGCTGTCGTGAGGGCTGTCGCGAGGGGTAGTGGATCGACACGGCCGGACAATTGCGGGTCGCCTGGGCGTTGCGCAGAATCGCAGCGGTGAGGTCGGCCCAGGGCCATGGGCGTCGGTGACGGTCGTCATTGGGTCAGGACAGGACAGGAGAGGAGAGGACACAAGAAAGCCGCCCATGGGCGGCTTTCTCGTTTTCTGCAGGAAGGTGCGACGGCGTCGGTCAGGCGTCTTCGAGGGTATCGAACTCGTGGGTGATCTCGTCGCTCGGCGGCGCCGTGATCAGACTCACCACGATGATCGCGATGTAGGCGAAGATGACCCCCGGAACGATCTCGTAGAGATCGAAGATGCCGCCGGAAAGTTCGGCCCAGCCGACCACGGTGACACCACCGACGATGATGCCGGCCAAGGCGCCCCACTGGTTCATGCGCCGCCAGAACAGCGACATGATCAGCGCCGGACCGAAGGCGGCACCGAAGCCCGCCCAGGCATAGGACACCAGGCCCAGCACCGTGGAGTCGGGGTTCATGGCCAGGGCATAGGCGACGATCGCGATGCCTACCACGGCAAAGCGGCCGACCCAGACCAGCTCGGACTGGCTGGCATCCTTGCGGAACAGCGCCTTGTAGAAGTCATCGGTCAGGGCGGAGGACGATACCAGCAGCTGTGAGTCGGCGGTGGACATGACTGCGGCCAGAATGGCAGCGAGCAGGACGCCGGCGACCAGCGGGTGGAAGATGGCGTTGACCATGACCATGAAGATGGTCTCTCCATCGCCAAGATCGCGCGTCATGTAGACCAGGCCGAGCAGGCCAACGGCCATGGCACAGGCCAGGCAAAGGCCGGACCAGGTCACCGCAATGCGACGCGCCGTGGGGATGTCGGCTTCGGAACGAATGGCGGCGAAGCGCGCCAGAATGTGCGGCTGGCCGAAGTAACCCAGGCCCCAGGCGAGCGAGCTGATGATGCCGATGGCCGACAGGGTCTCGCCGGTGGAGGCATCGACGAACCAGCTCAGCATGTCGGGGTTCTCGGCCAGGATCTGCTGGCCGCTGGCGCCGATGCCGCCGAGCTCGGTCATGGCAATGACCGGCACGATGAGCAAGGCTGCCGCCATCATCAGGCCCTGAATCAAGTCGGTCCAGGACACCGCCAGAAAGCCACCGAAGAAGGTGTAGGAGATGATCGCCAGAGTGCCGACCGTGACCGCGAAGGTGTAGTCGAAGCCGAAGACCGTCTCGAACAGCTTGCCGCCGGCGACGAGACCGGAGCTGGTGTAGAACAGGAAGAACAGCAGGATGAACACGGCCGAGATGACTCGCAGCAGCGGCGCCTTCTCGCGAAAGCGCTTGGCGAAGAAGTCCGGCAGGGTCAGTGCATCGTTGGCCTTGTAGGTGTAGACGCGCATGCGGCGGGCGACGATCAGCCAGTTCAGCCAGGTGCCGATCAGCAGGCCCACGGCGATCCACGAGGCGGAGAGACCGCTGACGTAGGCCGCGCCGGGCAGGCCTAGCAGCAGCCAACCGGACATGTCCGAGGCGCCGGCGGAGATGGCCGAGGTCCAGGGACCGAGGGAGCGGCCGCCGAGAATATAGTCGGACAGGTTGGTGGTGCGCTTGTAGGCGATGATACCGATGGCGAGCATCACCACCAGGTAGAGCGCGAACGTAATGCCAATGGTGGCGTTATTTTCAACCATGGGAGCGTTCCTTGTGGTTTTTGTCGTGGGTGATTGGCAGAGATCGAACAGGAAGCGATTCGTCAGCCGCTTCCCTGCGTAGTGAGGCGTCGTCACGGCGCCTCGAATCATGCCTTGCGTGGCTCCCGGCAGAGGATGCTCGCCACGGCCGGGAGCCGCTGGCCTGGGTCAGTCGTCGCCCAGTGCCAGCAGTGATGCATTGCCGCCGAGGGCCGCGGTATTGTTGGTCACGGTCTTTTCGGTGGCGAATCGCAGCAGATAGTTGGGGCCACCGGCCTTCGGGCCCGTGCCGGACAGTCCCTGGCCTCCGAAGGGCTGCACACCGACCACTGCACCGATGATATTGCGGTTGATGTAGACGTTGCCAACGCGCATTTTCCGCGCTATTTCATCGGCGAAGGATTCGTTACGGCTGTGCACGCCGAAGGTCAGTCCATAGCCGCGGCCATTGATGGAGTCGATGACCTTGTCGAGCTCCTGGCTCTTCCAGCGCACCACGTGCAGCACGGGACCGAATTGCTCGCGTTCCAGCGCGTCGATGCTGTCGATGGAGAAGGCTGCCGGTGCCACGAAGGTGCCGTTGGCGGTGTGCGCGGGGTCGAGTGGCGTTTCGCTGAGCAGACGGCCTTCGCTCTTGAGGCGCGCGATGTGCTCCTCGAGGCCCTTGCGTGCATCGTCGTCGATGACCGGACCGACATCGGTGCCGAGCTCGCGTGGGTCACCGACGTGCAGTTCGGCCATGGCGCCGTCGAGAATTTCCAGCACTCGATCGGCCACGTCGTCTTGTAGATACAGCACCCGCAGCGCCGAACAGCGTTGCCCGGCACTCTGGAACGCCGATTGAATCACATCGGCCACTACCTGCTCGGGCAGGGCGGTGGAGTCCACGATCATGGCGTTCATGCCGCCGGTCTCGGCCACCAGCGTCGGCAGCGGCGCGTTGTCGCGAGCGGCCAGCGCCCGGTTGATGATCTGTGCGGTGTCGGTGCCGCCGGTGAAGACCACGCCGGTGACCCGGGGGTCGCTGGTCAGCACGCTGCCGACCGTGGGACCGTCGCCCGGCAGCAGCTGCACGACCTCGCGGGGCATGCCGGCCTGGTGCAGCAATTCGACGACGCGGTGGGCGACGATGGAGGTCTGTTCGGCCGGCTTGGCCAGCACGGTGTTGCCGGCGACCGCGGTGGCGACCACCTGACCGCAGAAGATCGCCACCGGGAAGTTCCACGGGCTGATGGCGGCGAAGACCCCCTTGCCGCCCATGATCAGGCGGTTCGACTCGCCGGTAGGGCCAGGCAGCTCGGTTGGCGCGGCAAAGATCTCCTCGGCGCGCATGGCGTAGTAGCGGCAGAAGTCGACGGCCTCGCGGATCTCGTCGACGCCGTCGGTCAAGAGCTTACCGCCCTCACGGGAGCACAGCGCCATCAGTTCGGCGAGATGGTCTTCCATCAGGTCGGCGAAGCGACGCAGGATCGCGGCGCGTTCGGCCACCGGCGTGGCTTCCCAGGCTGGGAAGGCCGCCCAGGCGGCATCCAATGCCTTTTCGGCTTGATCCTTGGTGGTCCAGAGCACGCTGCCGACTTTCTGGCGGCGATCATAGGGGCTGGTCACGTCGTGAACCTGGGCCGGGTCCGTCGCCACGTCGAAGGCCAGTAGCGGGCGCGCGTCGTAGGTCTTGTCCATGTGTTTGGCCATGGCGTCCATCAGCGGCTGATACTCGCTTCTGATGTTGAGGTTGACGCCCTTGGAGTTGGGCCGTTGGGCGCCGTAGATATCGCGCGGCAGCGGGATCTGCGGGTTGGCCAGAGTATCGAACTGGCGCAGCGTGATCACCGGATGAACGCACAGCGACTCCACCGGCACCTTGGGGTCGACCAGCTGGTGGACGAAGGACGAGTTGGCGCCATTTTCCAGCAGTCGGCGCACCAGGTAGGGGAGCAGGTCCTTGTGCGCACCCACAGGGGCGTAGATGCGGCAGTAGGTGCCCTTCGGCGCGCGCTTCAGGGCGGCATCGTAGAGCGCCTCGCCCATGCCGTGCAGGCGCTGGAACTCGAATGGACGGGCCACGCCATTGGCCTGCTCGAGAATGGTCGAGATGGTATGGGCGTTGTGCGTCGCGAACTGCGGGAAGATGCGGCCGCGGGTAGCGTCCGACAACAGGAATCGGGCACAGGCGAGGTAGGCGACGTCGGTAGACGCCTTGCGGGTGAAGACCGGATAGCCATGGGCGCCGTGTTGCTGGGATTCCTTGATCTCGGTATCCCAGTAGGCGCCCTTGACCAGGCGCAGCGGAATTTCGTCGCCCTGGTGCTCGGCCAGACGGTTGAGGTAGTGCAGGACAGGCAAGGCGCGCTTGGCATAGGCCTGAACCACCAGGCCAAAGTGGCCCCAGCCGCGCACCACGTCGCTTTCGTAGACCGCGCGGAAGACTTCCAGCGAGAGTTCCAGGCGGTCGACTTCCTCGGCATCGATGGTCATGGCCACGTTGTTGTCCCGGGCCAGCTTGGCCAGGTCCTTGACGGTGCCCACCAGTTCTTCGAGGACCTGAGTACGGCGGCCGAATTCGTAGCGTGGGTGCAGCGCCGACAGCTTGATCGAGATCGACGGGGACGGCGCCTTGTCGCCGAGCCGGCGGCTGGTCTTGCCGACCTGCTCGATGGCCTTGGCGTAGTCCTCGTAGTAGCGTCCGGCATCCGGGCGAGTGCGAGCCGCTTCGCCCAGCATGTCGTAGGAGTAGGTGTAGCCCTTGTCGAACAGCGGCTGGGAGCGCTTGAGCGCTTCGTCGATGTCGCGGCCAAGCACGAACTGCTTGCCCATGACCTTCATCGCCTCAACCATGGCGTGGCGAATGACCGGCTCACCCATGCGGTTGACCAGCTTGTTGATGAAGCCTGTCGGCTTGCCTTCCTTGGGCTTGTCGAGGGTGACCACGCGTCCGGTCATCAGAAGGCCCCAGGTCGAGGCGTTGACCAGCCAGGACTCACTCTTGCCGAGGTGGGCCTTCCAGTCGGCGGGGCCGAGGCGGTCTTCGATCAAGGCATCCGCGGTGGCCTTGTCGGGGATGCGCAGCATGGCCTCGGCCAGGCACATCAGCATCAGCCCCTCATGAGTGTCGAGGCTGTATTGCTGGAGCAGCTCGTCGATGGTGTCGACGGCGGTGTCCATCTCACGCACTTCCCTGACCAGGGAGGCGGTCTGCTCAGCGATATGCTCAATGCGTTGCTCGCTATCGTCGACGAGCGTGATCAGCTCGGCGACGAAGGCGTTCTCGTCAACGGCGTAGTGGTCGCTGACGCGGCTGAAAAGGGTATCGAGCGTCTGCTGCCAGGTGGCGTCGTCGAGCATATTGTTAGCATTGAGCATTGCAGTCCCCTGATGGTTTGCCCGCCGGTGGCGGAAGTGGACCCCGCGTGGTGCGTCCCGCGGAGTCTGGGCATGGTAGGAAGCCTAGGTCCGACGCCGCCGCCCCGCTTGGCAAAAGCACGGGAGGATTTACCCAATTCGCCGCCAGTTGTCCTGACTCTAGCTGGGGATGGCTTATTTAGCAGGCGACAGATGCGACCTTGACAGATACGCGAGGCGGTCCCGGGTCAGGAACGCAGGCTGGTGAGCTGGGCGTTGCGCTGGCGGCGGACCTGACTCGGTGTCTGGCCAAAGGCATGGCGATAGGCCCGGGAGAGGGCGCTTTGATGGGCGAAACCGGTCAAGGCCGCGATCTCGGAGAGAGGCAGGTGGCTGCGTAGCAGGAGACGTTGAGAGGTATCGAGCCGTCGGCGCATCACGTACTGCCAGGGGGAAACGCCAGTCTGGTGGCGAAAACGCTCGGTGAAATGCGCTTCGCTCAAGCAGGCGACCGTCGCCAGATCGGCGACCCTCAGACGGCCCGACAGATGATCGTCGATATAGCGATCGAGGCAACGAAGGTCGATGCGGCGGTGGCTGGGAGGCGCCGGCTCATTGGCCAGGCGTGCATGCAGTGAACCGAGCAGTGTAGTGGCCAGGCGTTCCTGGTGGATGCTCGGAATCGCACCGAGTCGCGACAGTTGGCCCAGTTCCTGGATGAGGAACTTAAGGTAGTGCTTCAGTGGTTCGTCGAGGTCGAAAAAGCGCGGCGCGTCGAACAGTCGTGCCAGATCATGGTGATGGCCGGTCAAGGCCAGGGCATCGTTTGGCAGGTCGAGGATCAGTTGACGATTGTTGCCGGTGCCGGCGTAGTAGTGCAGGTGGTTGGCGGGGACGATGCAGCCGCAAAAGGCATCGATGGACCCGCCGAGGCCCTCGATATCGAAGTCTGCCCGGCCCTCGAGCGCGATCACGATCTGGTGAAAGTCGTGGCTGTGGTGCTGGGTGGCGGTGTCGAGGGGAATCTGTCGTATGGCGCTGGTCATCGTCAGCCTCCGGCCGCACAAGATGCGACCATCTTACCGAATTGTGTCGTGAGCCTCACTTGTGTACGCGATGACGCTCGAGCTGTGTGCGCGCATTCAGGTGGTCGCGCAGTGCCCTGAGCTCCGCCTTCCCCTCCTTGTCCAGCAGCGACTTGTTGCGTGACAGCCGGCCGAACCGCCCGTGGTCCTCCATCAGTTGCCTGGCGCGACGTCGAACGCCGTCGAGATAGTCGCTATGGCGGATCGGATAGAGAATCGTCGCATTCCACTCGTCCTCGCCCAGGTCGTCGCCGAGGGCGCGATCGAACAATGCCAGCAGGTGCTCGGGTTCGGTGCGATAGCGCGGGGTGCCGGCCAGCATCAGCACGGCAAGAACGCTCCCGATGACCACCACACAGACGGCAAACACGAGCAGAAACAGTGGCACGGTCATGAAAGGGGCCCTTGGCGTCGGCGGAAACGGGACGAATGTCGGGCAGGAAGGCTCTCATATCTGTGCCTTTTTGTCCCTATCTTGACGCTGTCGCGATCCGTCTCTTTCGGTTTCTTTGCATATTGTTACATTGTAGGAGGCGACAGGCATTCGGCCATCGGTAGCTCCCACCCGCTCCTTGGAGAAGAGACATGGCGATACTCTTGACCCTCGGCCTGGCCGTGGCACTGGGAGGGTTGGCCCAGCGAACAGGGCTATGCATGGTCAGAGCGGTAGAAGGACTTCGCGGCAGGCGGCCCGGCCTGCTGCTGACGATCATCGGCTGTGGTGTCTGGTTCTGGCTGGTCAGTCCATTCTTCGCCTACTTTCCCCTCGGCGACGTCATGGCCCGTTATGCGGTGGGCTGGCCCTTCGTGCTCGGCGGCCTGCTGTTCGGGCTCGCGGCAGCGGCCAATCATGGCTGTTCGATATCGACGCTGGCGGCACTCGCCCGCGGTGAATGGCATATGCTCGGCACGGTGTTCGGGTGGGTGCTGGGCTGGTGGTTGCTGGTGTGGCTTGCCCCGGGCATCGTCTATACGCGCCTTGGTGCGCCCCTGTCGCCGAGTTGGTGGGTGATCTTGGTGCTGGTGTTGCTGTCGCTGGTCGCCATCTGGCGGCTTTCTCCGGCCCATCGACGAATCTATTCGGGCATCGTGGTCTTCGGTGCCGTAGGCGGACTGCTGGGAGCGATGGAGCCACACTGGTCGCCGAGCCAATTGATTCGCGACCTGATCGAGCGTCCGTTCGGCATGGACATGCCGTGGCCGACCCTGGTGCGGGTGTTGATCAGTGCGATGATCCTTGCCGGCATGGCGGTGGCGGCAGTAGAGCGCCTGCCGTGGTCTCGCTACGAGCACTCTGCGGGACGTTGGGTGAAGCATATCCTGGCCGGCGTCGTGATGGGCATCGGCGCCGCTCTGGCGCTTGGGGGCAATGACTTTCAGCTGTTGATCGGTCTGCCGGCGGGGTCACCAGCCGCCGTTGTCGCAGTTGCGAGCATCGTCGCGGGCATCTGGCTCGGGCTGTCCATCGACCAGCGGCTGAAGGAAAGGCGGCGCAAGGACGTCGAAACGCCGCCGGCGGAGTGACCTCATCCGTTCCCTCTGCTCATTGTTCCGGGGCAGTCTTCGCCTCCGACAAGGCCTGCATCCAAGGCGAGTCTTGCGACGTATCTTTCACAAGCGCGTGGCGATGGGGCTCTGCGCTATGGCGAAGGAGCGACATATGACTCGATATGCGGTGGAGAAGAGCGAGGTGGTTGGGAGCCGGCATGCCTGGCTGGTCCTGAAGCGCGGGACCGGCTTCGACGCGACCGCAAGGGCGATCATCGCCCGCTGCTCGTCGGAGGGCGAGGCGCGGAGCCTGGCCTGTCGTCTGGAGTTCAAGCATGCCATGGCGTGCCAGGAGCGATCAGGGGCGGCATTCTAACATCGCCATAGCTCGGCTATTAGCTTGGCTATTGGCTCGGCTATTCGCTCGGCTATTAGCTCGGCTATTAGCTCGGCTATTAGCTCGGCTATGGGGGGGGGGGCAGCAGGTTTCCAGCAGCCGGGGCAGCGGCTTGGCGAACGTCGCGGCGGTGATGGCAGCGTGTCGTTTCGGCGCGCGAATGTTGAGTGCCGAGGCTGTCGTCGAGTGGGGTGCCGGCGACCCGGCGAGGCGAGAGACGTCTGCTACGGCTTGCTGGGCAGAAGCCGCCAATCGGCTGTCGCGGGTAGCACCCTGGGGCCAGGTTGAAAGGCCTCGCCCTGGCGGTGGTGACGTCTCGGGTCTGTCCCGTATTGCCGGGGAGGACATGTCCGTCGGCCTCAGCCGTGTACGGTAGCCGGAGCAGCGTACGGCTGCCCATCTATCGCGAGCGTTGCTGTGTGTGATTACGAACGAATGTGTGGGGACGAATCTTTACTGAAAATCAAAAGCTTAGAAAGGGCAGGCGGGCTTTTGCGAACCGAAACGAACGGGTTCGTGGAGCGGGTGAAGGGAATCGAACCCTCGTCTTAAGCTTGGGAAGCTTCTGCTCTACCATTGAGCTACACCCGCAGGGCGATTTTTATAGTATTCTCAATAGGTTGCGAGTGCAAGTCGTGTCACGGTTTTCTTGATATTTAGATGGTAAGCCCTTGTTTTTCCGACTTGGGCCGGGCGCCGCGGACCGGTACCACAGGCCGCCACGAGGGGGCAAGGCGACGCCAGGAGCAAGATCATGACGCTGGTATGTCACGCAACGAATCCGGACGGCCGAGACTTCTTCGTCGGCGACCTGCACGGTCGACTCGACCTGCTGACCGAGGCAATGGCGAGGGTTGGCTTCGATCCCTGGCATGATCGTCTGTTCAGCGTCGGTGATCTGATCGATCGCGGCGAGGATTCGCTGGGGTGCCTGGCCCTGACGCGGGAGCCCTGGTTCTTTGCCGTGCGCGGCAACCACGAGGCCATGGCGCTGCAGGCGCTGAGCGAGGGTGCCGGGGTGGCCTGGGATCTGTGGCAGCGTAACGGCGGACGCTGGGTGTTTCTGGAGACGGTCGCGCGGGTCAGACAAGCGCTTGAGGCGGCCAGGCCGTTGCTTCCCCTGGCCCGCGAGGTGGCGGTGGGCTCCCGGCGTCTCGGTGTCGTTCATGCCGAGCCGCCCGATCAGTGGGGGAGTATCGACGCGGCGCCTGCGGAGCGTCTCGTCTGGGCGCGGGAGCGTATCGCTCGACAGGATTCACGCCTGGTACAGGGCATCGATGCGGTGGTGGTGGGCCATACCATCGTCGATGCACCCCTATTGCTTGGCAACGTGCTCTACCTCGATACCGGTGCCTTTACCAGTGAGCGCTTGACCCTGCTGGAAGCCGGCGACGTATTGGCGCGGGTCGATGCCCAGCCCGAGGCTCGCCGTTAGGCTGTGGCGCATGACTCGTTGAGCGTCACCCCAGGCCACCGTGGGGGGCCGGTGAGAGGCCCTCGGTTGCTTGGGTACATGACGGTGGCGACGCATGCCGCCGCCCCAGCCAGGGCCTCGTGCGCCCAGGCAGAGCCACTGGCGTATGGCGTTTTCCATGCTGTCGTGCGGCCGCTATCGGCTCGGTGTCCGACGAGTCTTTGACTGCGCCGTAAGGAAACCCCACCGGGAGCGACCCAGGCCCTGCCGCGGCAAGCCGCGGTGGTTGCTGTGTGATGGCACATTGGTCGAAACACATTGGCCGAACCCTTTAGATGGAATAAGGAGGCGGGATGAACAAGGCACTGGCCCTGGCACTGCTCAGGGTATCGCTGGGAGGGCTGCTGCTGGCCTGGGGACTGGACAAGATCGTCAATACCGAGCATGGCCTGGCGGTGTCGGACAAGTTCTATGGCGGGCTGCTGTCCGTTGCATCGCTGATGCCGATGCTGGGCGTCATACAGGGCTTGCTGGGACTGTTGGTGATCGTCGGCTGGCAGCGGCGCTGGGTGTATCCGATACAGCTGGTGGTCAACTCGCTGACCCTGCTGGCGGTGTTCGGCTCCGTCATCGATCCGCTGGGCTGGTACCTGGAAGGCACCAATCTGCTCTTCTATCCTTCGCTGATCGTATTTGCCGCGAGCCTTGTCGTGATGGCCTTTCGGACACAAGATCGCTATGCATTGGATACCGTCCGGCAATCGGTGACAGGCGCCGCCTAGGCCTGGCCAATGGGACCCTGAGGTCGGTGCCCGACGGGCAACAACGACACCGCAGCGCGTGACACCACTCGTGTGGCAAGCCGGTCGGCGTGATCGACGTCCCTCCACTGGCCTCGGAATGCCACGGCTGCCGGCACTGGCCAAAACTCAGGCCCAAGTTCAGGCCCAAGTCCAAATCCACGCCCAGGAAAAAAAGAGCCGAGCTGTCGCTCGGCTCTCTGTCACTGATCCCTTGTCACTGATCCCTTGTCCCTCACCCACGTCACTGGCCCCTGTCGCTATCCCCTGTCGCTATCCCATGTCACTGGCGCACCGGCACGGCAGGCGTAGCGATACGACTCGGGGTCAGCCGATCACGGCGTGACGATATTGAACCAGAACGGCGGTGCGTCGAGCATGCCGAGGAAGTCCGCGAAGGCCTGCTCGTCGCCACTCACGCTAAGGTCACCGCCGTCTCGGGCCTCGGCAAGGGTGGTCTCGCCTAGTTGGATTCGATCCAGCACGGCCTTGGTCAGGGTGACGTTGGCATCGGCATCCGCGACCGCGCCCTCGACGTATTTCATGCTGCCGTTGTTGATCGACAGGGTGTACTGCTTGTCGAGGTCTTCGAAGTGGAGCGCGATGTCGATATCGGCCTCGGCGGCGCGCTCGCCGTTGGTACGAATCGAGAGGTAGTCAAACAGCATTTCTACCGGCATCGCGCGAATGGTGTCGGGGCTGGTGCTGTTGACGCCGCCTTCCGTCGGCACGCCGTTACGCAGCTCGAAGGCCCCCTGCAGATAGACGTTGCGCCATGGGCCGCTCTCGGCCTGGTAGCCCATCTGCTCGAAGGCGTCGGCCAGCAGGTTCTTGGCCGCCTGGTTGTCCGGGTTGGCGAACACCACGTGTTTCAGCGCTTCGGCGACCCAGCGGTACTCGCCGTTGTCGTAGTCGGCCTGGGCCTTGGCGAGGATGGCCGCTTCGCCGCCCATGTATTCGACGTACTTCTTGGCCGCCGGCTCCGGGGGCAGCGGGTCGAGGTTGGCCGGATTGGCGTCGTACCAGCCCATGTAACGCTGATAGACGGCACGGGAATCGTGTTTCTTGGTGCCGTAATAGCCACGGTTGTACCAGGCGTTGTCGATGGCATCCGGTGGGTCCAGTTTCTCGGCGATCTCGCCGTCGGTGTAGCCTTCGTTGAGCATGCGGACCGACTGGTCGTGAATGTACTTGTACATGTCACGCTGATCGCGCAGGTGGGTCATGATGTTGTCGTTGCCCCACATCGGCCAGTGGTGGCTCTGGAAACGCACCTCGGCATCCGGAAACATCTGGATGGACTCGGTCAGATAGTGGGCCCACGCCTGGCCGTCACGCACCTGGGCGCCGCGCAGGGTGTAGAGGTTGTGCAGGGTATTGGTGGCGTTCTCGGCCATCCATAGTGCCTTGGTATCGGGGAAGTAGGTGTTCATCTCCGCTGGCGCCTCGGTACCCGGCGTGACCTGGAAGACCATGCGCACGCCATCGATGGTCACTTCTTCACCGGTCGCGCTGATGTCCCGGGTCGGAGCGATCAAGCTGATGGTGCCGGTGGAGTTGGTCTGGCCGAGCCCTGCGTTGACCTGACCCTCGGCGCTCTTGGGCAGTACCGCACCGTACATGTAGACCGCGCGTCGGCTCATGGCGTTGCCCGCCGTTACCATCTCGCTGATGGCGTGCTCCATGAAGCCTTGCGGGGCGATGATCTCGACGTCGCCCGCATCGACTTGCTCCTGGCTGACCAGGCCTTTGACGCCGGCGTAATGATCGACGTGGGAGTGGCTGTAGATCACCGCCTTGATCGGAAAGTCGCCGAGTTCTTGAGTCACCAATTCGTGGGCCGCGGCGGCGGTTTCGGTGGCGGTGAGAGGATCCATCACGATCCAGCCGGTATCCCCCTTGACATAGGTGATGTTGGTGATGTCATAGCCGCGTACCTGGTAGGTGTTGTCGTTCACCTGGAACAGGCCGTAATTCATGTTCAGCTGGGCATTGCGCCACAGGCTCGGGTTGACCGTATCAGGCGCTGGCGTGTCTTCGGTGAGGAACGTCTTGTAGGGCTCCAGGTCCCACACCAGATTGCCGTTGGCGTCCTTGATGGTCAGCGTTTCCGGTTTCGCGATAAAGCCCTTGTGCGCGTTCTCGAAGTCTCTGCGATCTTCGAAGTCGAGCTCCGACGCCATCGCCTGGTTGGCCTGTACCGTGGCGTCGGTGGCGGGGTTGGGATCGACGGCGAGGGCTGGCTGAGACAGGGCGACAAGCCCTATCCCGGCGAGATAGCCGAATGCCGAGCGTCGGTGATGCCGTGCGATGGTCATGAGTCGCTCCAGGGTCCTTGGAATCCGAGCGCGGCTCGGCCGCTGTGTGGCGAGTCGCGTCTTGGTAAAATTAGAGCGTCCCATGGTGCAAGACAAGTGCTTGTTCTCCGCCTGTTTCTTCAGGCTAGGTCGAGCGCGTACCAGGCGGGGTAGCCCGATATCGGCAGAGGGGCTAGCCCGGCACCGGTGGATCGATTGCACATCGCTGCGGGGACCCAACCGGCGGCAACGCTAGGCGTCTTGTGCTGTGCAGGGCCTAGACGGGCAAAAAAAAAATTCGATGAAAGGAGAACTTTCCCGTGAGCGACTGTCATATGTGGTACAGACATCATGCGCGATGGCAGTCGCTAGCATTGTTGTTCTGGTTTGCTAAATCGATCGTTACGCTCCATGGCTTCCATGGGGCGTTTTTTTTGTTCATCGCCTTTTACCGATGTCGATGGCTCGGACCGCCCGTGGGTATCGGGGTAGGCCTATGAGGTTGCCGGGGAGGCGTCGCCCGAGCAGGGCGAGCCGCGGTAGCGGGTGGAGGCGGGCGAAGCGAGGAGGGGCGGTGTCTCAGTGTTGCCCGAGGCGAGCCCTGCAGCACGACGGCGTGCCCTGAGCCCGTCAATCGGAGGTGGCGTTGAGGAGCCGGGTGACGAGACGCTGGTCGACTCGGCTCGCCCCGAGCAGAAGCGGGGTCGGGAGGCCACGGTTCCGGCCTCTGCGTCCAGAGGCGGGGCCGATCGCCAAGGCCCGCGACCATGGCGGCGACCGTCCTGAGCCCACGACAGCTTGGCGCTAGGCAGGACGGTGCCGCCCCGCGGGAACGCTAGGCGTAACGTTGATGGCGTCTCATGCTGAGGATCGCATTGAGTACGTCTCGTCGGGTGACGATGCCGACCAGGCGGCCCTGCTCGGTGACCGGGTAGACCTTCGGTTTGGCGCCGAGCATTTCCTGGGCCAGATCGATGATGCTCTTGGAAGGCGTGACCGATAGCACTTCGTTGCGCATCACTTCTCTGACCAGCGGCGCTTCGTGGTCGAGGTAGAGGCTCTCGATGACCTTGCCCAGCACGTCCTGTTCGGAAACGAAGCCGATCAATTGGTCGCGTTCATCGACCACCGGCGCACCGGGCAGTCGGTGCAAGGCCAAGCCCTCGGCCAGGGTCGAGACCGAGGCCTTCCCGCTGATCCGGTAGCAGTCGCGAGACATGATCTCGCGCACGGTGGAAGGGGGTGCCTTGTGCTGCATGGTCGCTCTCCTTGTTGTCGGCATGTGCCGACGAGACGATGGCCGTTATCAGGCGCCGGGGCCGCACTCCAGGCAGCGCTCGGTAATCGCCGGACCGCGCCGGAGATTCACGTTGAGGTCGCGCAGGGCTGTCCTCAATCCTTCTTCCACTACCGGGTGGTAGAAAGGCATCTCCAACAGGCGCTCCACGGTCAGTCGTTGGTCGATGGCCCAGGCCAGCAGGTGGCCCAGGTGCTCGGCCCGGGGGCCAAACATTTCCGCGCCGAGCAGAATGCCCGAGCCATGCTCCGCGTACAGCCTGAGCTTGCCACGGTTCTGACGCATCACCGAGGCGCGTCCCTGATCTTCAAAGGACACCTCACCGACGGCAATGGAGGCCAGGCTCTCATCACGGCGCTTGAGTTCAGCGTAGCTCACTCCGGCGCTCGCGATCTGTGGATCGCTGAACACCACCGCGAGCGGTGTGCGCCGGCGACCGGCACGAATGTCGGGATAGCGCCCGGCGTTGTCGCCGGCGATGCGACCTTCATCGGAAGCTTCGTGCAGCAGCGGCAGGTCCTGATTGGCATCGCCGGCGATGAAGATCGGTGCCAGGCTGCCATCGTCGAAGCGACATTGCATGGTCAGGCGGTCGAACCGTGGAATGCTGCGCTCGTCGAGCGCAAGGCCAGTGCGCTTGAGCTCGAGCCTGTCGACGTTGGGACGGCGTCCGGTGGCCGCCAGCAGATAGTCGAAGCGCTCGGTCTTCTCGGTGTCGCTATCGCGGCAGTGGAAGGTGACGGCGACCTGCTCTCCTTCGAGTTCCACGCGGAGCACATTGGCATCCGGGTCGAGCGGGAAATCAGCGTTGAATTCCTGGTCGGCCAGCTTGCGCAAGTCAGGATCGCCGAGCGGCCCGATGCCTCCCCCGACACCGAACATGCGAACTCTCACGCCGAGGTGGTGGAGCGCCTGGCCGAGTTCGAGACCGATGACGCCGGGACCGAAGACCACCACCGACTCCGGCAGGTCGTCCCAGTCGAAGATATCGTCGTTGATGATCAGGCGATCGCCGGCGCCATTGAGGAAGTCCGGCCAGGTCGGTCGTGACCCGGTGGCGATGACGATTCGCTTGGCATGGATGCGGGTGTGATCACCAACGACCAGGGTGTTGGCGTCCTCGAAGTGCGCGGCGCCGAGGATGCGATCTTCGTCCTCGATGCGCGACATCGAGGAAATGACGCTACCGACGAAGCGGTCGCGTTCGCGCTTGACGCGTTCCATCACCGCGGGACCGTTGACGGTAACGCCGCTGACCTTGACGCCGAAGCCTTCCGCGTCGCGTGCTTGCTGGGCCACGTCGGCGGCGGCAATCAACAGTTTCGATGGCATGCAGCCGACCCGGGCGCAGGTGGTGCCGAAGGCGCCGGATTCTATCAAGACCAGACTTTGCGTATGCTGGCGGGCCGCATGCCAGGCCCCGAGTCCGGCGCTTCCTGCGCCGATGATCGCAATATCAACGTTACGTTCCTGCATGGTTGGTCTCCGCAGCGACAGTCAGGGAACCCCGAGCGGGGCAGCGCTATCAAAAACAGTAGGTCAACTGACGGTTAAGTCCCATCGATCAGGCGATGCTGTTACACGAAAGCCTGCAGATGCACACTTATGAGTGCTGTGTCGGCATCGCCTCGAGCGATTGGCAGCGCCTGCAGAGGCAAGGCAGAGGCAAGGCAGAGGCAAGGCAGAGGCAAGGCAGAGGCAAGACACTGAGAGGAGATCCCGATGGATGCGCGAGAGTACCTGGCCCGCAAGGGCCTCGATGGAGAGCGTGACAAGGAAAAGCCGAACACCCTGGAGGAAAAGGCCTGGGATCGCGCCCGGGGTTCCCACGACCATCGGCCGAAGTCCGGTACGCCCCACGATTGGGAAGACTGGGAGCGCTACCACGACCTGCTCGCCGACGGCGCCGATCAGTTGCAGCAGAAGATCAACGTCGAGGCCCATCGTGAGGCGCTGTCCCATGCCGAAAGAGGCGCCGGCAGCGGCTCGGGCGGCGTGGCGACGGCAGCGGGTGGTTCTGCCAAGGCCCCGGCGGCGCCCAAGGGCGGTGTCGAACACTTCACGCCGGCGGCCGGTGATCGCGCCCGTCATGATGTGGACCATGGGTCGGCATCGGCATCGGCGTCGGCGTCGGCGTCTCGCGCCGAGCCGGCGCCGCAGCGTCTGGCCACGCCAGGGCTCCGGCTCGCCCTGATGCTACTGGTGCTGTGCCTGCCGCCACTGGCGGTGGCGCTAACCGATGGCGGGCCGCGGCGCATCGCCATTGCCTTTCTGTTGATGCTCGCAGGGTGGGTTCCGGGGGTAATCTACGCGGCCTGGTGGTTGCGCCAGAGCGACTACTGAGCGGACACGGTTGGCCCTGACGTCCGTTCACGTATACTCTCCGTCAACTCAATTATCTTCAGGAGTTGACAGTGGGCTATCTGGTGCTGGTGACGACCCTATGGGCGTTCTCCTTTTCCCTTATCGGGGTCTATCTGGCGGGGCAGGTCGACAGCTACTTTGCGGTGCTGATGCGGGTATCGTTGGCGGCGCTGGTGTTTCTGCCCATGCTGCGCCCGGGGCGTCTGGCGCTGAGCCAGAAGCTGACGCTGATGGCGCTGGGCGCCGTTCAGCTCGGCATCATGTATCTCTTCTTCTACCAGTCCTTCCTGTTGCTGTCGGTCCCGGAAGTGCTGCTGTTCACGATCTTCACGCCGCTCTACATCGCGCTGCTCGATGACTTGCTGTTCGGGCGCTTCACGCCGTTCTATCTGCTCACCGCGGGCCTTGCCGTGGTCGGCGCGGCGGTGATCCGCTTCGAGGGGGTCAACGCCGACTTCTGGCTGGGCTTTGTGGTCGTTCAGGGCGCCAACCTGTGTTTTGCGCTCGGTCAGGTGGGTTATCGGCGCTTCTCGGTGACGCTGCCCGACGACCTGCCACGCCACAGCGTCTTCGCCTGGTTCTACGTCGGCGCCCTGGTCGTGTCGCTGCCGGTCTTTGTGGTGTTGGGCAACGGTCAGGCGCTGCCGACCACGGCTGTTCAGTGGGGCGTCCTGCTGTGGCTCGGCCTGGCGGCCTCCGGACTTGGCTATTTCCTGTGGAACCTTGGCGCGGTGCGCGTCGACGCGGGAACGCTGGCGATCATGAACAACGCCTTGATTCCCGCCGGGTTGATCGTCAACCTGCTGATCTGGAACCGCGATGCCGACCTGCCTCGGCTGGTGCTGGGCGGCGCGATCATCGTGGCATCGCTGTGGCTGAATGGCTGGTGGCAGCGCCGTAGCGCGGTGCAGACAACGCCCTAGCACCAACCGCGGTGATGCCAAGACGGGGGCGGCGGCGTGCGGGTTTGCCGGCGCCGGGAGCGGTCGCCATAATGAGCGACGCTCAAGCCAAGGAAGCGTGCATGCAATCGTTCAAGAACATCGGCCTGATCGGGCGCCTCGGGAGTGCCAAGGTCGTTGACACCCTGAAGCGTCTGATCCGCTTTCTCGATGAGGGCGGCTATCACGTCATCGTCGAGGACCGGACCGCCTCGGCGCTGCTGGATCGCAGCCATGCCGAGGCCAGCCGGCGCCTGCTGGGCGAACTGTGCGATCTGGTCATCGTGGTCGGCGGCGACGGCAGCCTGCTCGGTGCGGCCCGTACCCTGTGTCATAGCGGAACTCTGGTGCTCGGTGTCAACCGCGGGCGACTCGGGTTCTTGACCGACATTTCCCCCGACGAGCTCGAAGCGCGGGTCGGCGAGGTCCTGGAGGGTCAGTACGAAGTCGAACAGCGCTTTCTGCTCGATGCGGAGCTGTACCGGGATGAAGCGCTGGTGGGCAGTGGCGATGCCTTGAATGAGGTGGTGCTGCACCCGGGCAAGGCCGTGCGCATGATCGAGTTCGAACTGTTCATCGATGGCCAGTTCGTCTATAGCCAGCGCAGCGATGGCCTGATCATCGCGACCCCCACCGGCTCTACGGCCTATGCGCTATCAGGTGGTGGACCGATCATGCACCCGCGTCTCGATGTGGTGACCCTGGTGCCGATGTTTCCTCATACGCTGTCGAGCCGTCCCATCGTCATCGATGCCGCCAGCGAGATCCGTGTGCATATCGGCGAAACCAACCAGACCTATCCGCACATCAGCTGCGATGGCCAGACCCGAGCCGTCGCCAAGCCCGATGATGTGCTGGTGATTCGGCGCAAGCCGCAGTGCGTGCAGCTGGTCCACCCCCTCGGCCACAACTTCTACGACGTACTGCGTAGCAAGCTGGGCTGGAGCAACCGGCTGGGAGACTGAGGTGAGTCAAGCAACGCTGCAAGGCTATGATCTGATCGGTGATGTGCACGGCTGCGGCGCGACGCTGGCGACGCTTCTGGAGAGACTTGGCTATCACCAGCGGGGCGGGGTCTATCGCCACCCACGGCGCAAGGTCATCTTTCTGGGGGATCTGATCGATCGCGGCCCGCGCATACGGTTGGCGGTGGAAATCGCCAAGCGCATGGTCGAGGCGGGGGAGGCCCATATTGTGCTGGGCAACCATGAGATCAACGCCCTGACCTACACCCACAAGGCGCCTGTCGAGCTCGGTCGCGAGTGGCTAAGGCCCCATACCCCGCGACATAATCGCATCATCAAGGAGACCCTGGATCAGTACCGGGACCATCCCCAGGAATGGGAAGAGGCGCTGGCCTGGTTTCGCGATATGCCGCTGTGCCTGGAGCTCGATGGCCTGCGGGTGGTGCATGCCTGCTGGGATCAGCCGCTGGTTGACGCGCTGCGTAGGCGCTGCCCCGATGGGCGCCTGGATGACGCCTTTCTGGTCCAGGCCTCGACCTACGGCACGCTCGAGTACCGCATTCTGGAGCGCCTGACCCGTGGTGGCTTCATCGACTTGCCGGATGGCATGGTGATTCACTCCGGTGATGGTTTCACCCGACGCAGCTTCCGCACCCATTTCTGGTCCAGGGAGCCTCGCACCTGGGGGGATGTGGTGTTCCAGCCAGACAACCTGCCCGGCGACCTGGAGGGTCGTGCCTTGTCGACGCAGGAGCGGGCCGATCTCAGCTACTATGGCCCAGATCAGCCGCCGCTGTTTATCGGTCACTACTGGTGCGAGGGCATACCGGCATTGCCGGCGCCCAACATCGCCTGCCTCGACTACAGTGCGGTCAAGTGCGGCCGCTTGGTGGCCTATCGCTACAGTTTCGAGACCGCCCTGGATGCCAACCATTTCGTCTGGGTGCCGGTGCCCCGTGACGAGACCGTTCGGCCCAAGCCTCGGGAGATCGAATTCGATTGATACATTTTTTTACAATAAAATTTCGCTCTCCCAGTGAACCCTTCCTCGATGCCGGCGTCAGAGTAAGTGTTCCCTTGAATGATCCCTTGCTCTTGTCCGGCGGCCCCCTCCGCCGGACTTTTTCTTTGTGGCATCCTCACAGGTCGAAGGACGATCTGGGCCCGAGGTGCCAGAGGCGACTCGTTCGGCGTCGCCAGCGCTGTCTTTCCCTTCTTTCCTGTGTGCTGGAGACACCATGTATCGGGTCATGCTGATCCCTAACGATATCGACACTCGCGAGCTGCGCAAGGCGCTCTGGGCCCATCGCATCGGCCATCGTTTCACCGCAGAGGCCGACGGCCAGGTGCTGTGGCTGGTGGACCCGGCCCAGCAACAGGCATTGAGCGAGCTGATGACACGCTGGCAGCGTGGCGAAGCCCTGACGCCGCCGCCCGGGCGCCGCACGGACCGAGGCGCTCAGTGGCGCGTGGTGGCTCGTGACCTGCCGGTCACGATTGCCACCCTGGCCCTGTGCCTGGTGGTCTTCGGCGCCATGGCGGTGTGGGGCGATCTGGTGCTTGCCTCGCTCGCCATCGTGCCCATCGCCGTGAGCCAGGGGGCGCTGGCCGTGGGCGATCTTGGCGACAGCATTGCCTCCGGGCAGGTGTGGCGGCTGCTGTCACCGATCTTCTTGCACTTCGGCTGGATGCACCTGGTCTTCAACCTGATGTGGCTGTGGTACTTCGGTCGCCAGGTCGAGCAGCGCCACGGTTCCTTGCGCATGTTCATGCTGGTGGTGGCCGCGGGGCTCGGCGGTAACCTGGCCCAGTACGCCGCCGGCACGGTGCTCTTCGGTGGCATGTCCGGCGTCGACTTCGCCCTGCTCGGCTATGTCTGGCTGATGTCGCGGCGCTCGCCTGCCAGCGGCTTCTTCGTGCCGCAGATGCTGGTGGTGTTCATGCTTGGCTGGATGGTCTTCACCATGACCGACCTGGCCGGCTTCGTCGGCTTCGGCAATGTCGCCAACGAGGCGCATCTTGGCGGCCTGGTCGTGGGGCTGGCCTTCGGCTGGTATTATTCGCGCAAACCTCGACTTCGATAGGATGCTGACATGAGCGACATGACCTTCGAGCGCATGATTTCGCAGATGACGCCGGACATGTACGAAAGCCTCAAGCAGGCGGTGGCGCTGCGCAAGTGGCCGGATGGGCGGATGCTGACCGCCGAACAGACCGAGCTGTGTCTCGAGGCGGTGATGCGCTACGAGGCCGAGACCCAGGTCCCTGACGACCAGCGCGTCGGTTATCTCGAGCAGCGCACCTGTGGCGCCGCGGCCAGCGGCGCCGGCGTCTCCCCGGCGTTGGCTGGCCTTGGGCAGGATGTGGGCCGTGGCTGAGGCAGTGGCCCGCGGTTGCCTGACCAAGATGGGCGTCGAGCCCGATTCCCCGGCCACCTATACCCTGCGCACCGGGGAGCAGCGGCTGGCACTGAACGCGCTGCTCGGGCGCCGCCTTGCGCTGTCGTGGAGCGGCGCCATCGCCTGCACCCACTGTGGGCGTGCGACCAAGAAGAGCTTCGGCCAGGGCCATTGCTATCCGTGCTTCAAGCGGTTGGCGCAGTGCGACACCTGCATCATGAAGCCGGAGCTGTGCCATTTCTTTGCAGGCACCTGCCGTGACCCCGATTGGGGCGAGCGGTTCTGCTTCCAGCCGCATATCGTCTACCTGTCGAATGCCTCCGGGCTCAAGGTCGGTATCACCCGGGCGACCCAGATGCCGACCCGCTGGCTCGACCAGGGCGCGATTCAGGCGATGCCGATTCTGTCGGTCGACAGTCGTCAGCAGTCCGGCTTCGTCGAGATGCTGTTCAAGGGCGAGGTATCGGATCGCACCAACTGGCGGGCGATGCTCAAGGGCGATGTCGACGAACTCGATCTCGGCGCCGAGCGGGACCGCCTGCTTGAGCGGTTGGCGCCGGGTCTTGAGAGCCTGCGTGAGCAATTCGGCCACGCTGCCATCCGCACCCTCGATGAGGCCGCCCAGCGCTTCGATTATCCGGTGCTGGAGCATCCCACCAAGGTGGTGTCGCATAATCTCGACAAGACGCCACGCCTGGAGGGCACGCTGATGGGCATCAAGGGCCAGTACCTGATGTTCGACACCGGCGTGATCAACCTGCGCAAGTACACCGGCTACGAGATCGAACTGGCGGCTTGAGCAGCGCGCCATCGTTGCGATTTCTCCTTGTCGTATCATCTCTGTTTCTGCCGTCGATGGGTGAGCCCCGTCGACGAGGGATGCCCTGAGAGGGGCCGGTGCGGGGGCGCTGAGCCCCCGTGCTGGCCTAGACCGATACTGGCGTCTCACGGGCCATCCGTGAGAACGAGGAGAGACGTCGATGTACCAATTGCATATTGCCAACCGTGCCACGTCATCCTGGTCGCTGCGACCGTGGCTCGTGATGCGAGAGCTGGACATTGCCTTCCAGCAGATCGTCACGCCATTTTGCGCGACAGGCGATAGCCACGAGCGGTTTCGCGGCTTCTCCCCCTCCGGGCGAGTTCCCTGCCTGATCGACTCTCATGGTGAAGACGGCGCATCCCTCGATGAGCCGATGCGAGTGTGGGAGTCCCTGTCGATCGTCGAATATCTGGCCGAACGTCATCCCGGCGTATGGCCTCAGGATCCGTCTCGTCGCGCTTGGGCGCGCAGTGTTTGCGCCGAGATGCATGCCGGCTTCGCCAGCCTCAGGACGCTTTGCCCCATGCACTGCGCGCTTCGTGTTCGCTTGCACGAGGTACCTGCCCCTCTGGCCGCCGATACGGCTCGCCTGGAGGCATTGTTTGGCGAGGGACTGTCGCGCTTCGGTGGCCCCTACCTTTGCGGTGAGCGCTTCACGGCCGCCGATGCCTTCTTTGCCCCTGTGGCTTTTCGCATCGAGACCTACGGGCTCTCGCTGAATGGGCCGGCGAGGGATTACGTGGATCGGCTCCTGGCGTTGGCAGCCATGAATGAGTGGCGTCAGGCAGCCATTGCCGAGCCATGGCGAGAAGCCGAGGTTGAGGCTGCCATCCGCAAGCGGGCCCAAGTGATTAAGGACTTCCGGGTCGACTCGTGAGGCGCGGTGATCCGCCCGGCACGAATGCCGGGCGGTGAAGGCACGGAGGCGGGGTCAGGTGCTGTCGCTGGCGGTTCCGCCTTGCTCGTCAGCGCTGTTCGGGGTGGGCGGCATCAGGCGTTTGGGCAGGTTCTGGCGCCTGGCGTCAGTTCTCGGCCCGTAGTGGGTCGCCAGATAGTCCAGGATGGTCGCCTCCATCTCGGGGTTGAACTGCCACAGCCCCTGGGTTTCCTGCATCCAGACGATCAGGTCCGCCCAGTGCGCCCGGGAGCCGCTGTTCTGGGTCACGAGCTTGGCTGAGTGGCAGACCGTGCAGTTGCCCTTCACCGTTTCCCAGCCTTCGGCGATCACGAAGCCACTCTCGGGGTCGGTCTCGGGGTCGGTCTCGGCGGCGGCGCTTGCCGAGGCGACGATCAGCGCGGCGGCAAGTGCCGCCGCGAGCGAGTGAGCCCGAGGCGGCCGGCGTTGGCATGAAAGACGCATGGATGGCCCTCCCTAGGCGACCTGAACCGCGATGCGGTGGCAGGCGTTGTTGAGGTACCCCTTGGGGTTCCAGCCCGGCACCACCATGGGCTGCGACTGGCCGTTTTCATCTACCGCCCGGGTCCAGACTTCGTAGTAGCCGGGCTCCGGGAACGCGACCTGGGTAGTGAATCGCTGCCAGGCCAGGCGGTTCGGCGCTTCCTTCAGCGTCGCTTTCTGCCAGGTGATACCGAAGTCGATCGAGGTGTAGACCTCGGCCACCGACAGATCGCCGGCCCAAGCCTGGCCGCGGACCTCCAGCGGGTCGCCGAGGGCGTGTTCGACGCCAGAGCTGGGGAAGGTCACCAGGGACTTGACCGGCATCGAGTGAATGGTCACGTAATCGTCGTCGGTGAGCTCCGTCCCCGGCGCCACCGGGTTGGCCGGCACGCTGTAGGAGGGCGGCGCCATCTTGGCGCCGTCATGCTTCTGGTTACGCACGACGATCTTCTTGAGCCATTTACCGGACACCGAGCCCGGCCAGCCGCCGCACACCAGGCGCAGCGGGTAGCCATTCTGGTAGGGAATGTCCTCGTCGTTCATGGCCCAGGCGATCAACGACTCATCTTCCAGGGCCTTCGCCATTGGTACGCCGCGGGAGATCGCCTCCTTGTCGGCGGCGCCGCTGGCGTGGCGGTCGGCGCCGTAGTAGCCGATATAGACCGCGTCATCGGCGATGCCGCAGGCCTCGAGCACATCACGCAGGCGAACGCCGGTAAAGCGCGGGCAGGCGATGGCGCCGATGGTCCACTGGTTGCCACTCGCCGAGGGCACGAATTCGCTGCGCCCGTTGCCACCGCACTCCACCTGGAGTTGATAGCTGTGCGTTTCGAAGCGTTCCTTGAGCTCGGCGATAGTGAAGGTGGTCGGGGTGAGGCAAGACTCACCGGCGATTTCCAGCGTCCACTGGCCGGGGTCGATGGTGGCCGGTTCTGGCGGCAGGCCATTGTTGCGCACGAACATGTGGCGCGCAGGGGTGACGTCATCGTCGAGCAGGTGGGCGGGGGTCTCGGCGTTGATGGGCCGATCATTTAATACCCGAAGTCCCTCTTTGCCATCGATGGCAAAGGGCTCGTCGCTCTGGGCGAACGCCGCCGGGATCAGGCCGCCGGGCATGAAACGCGCGAACGGAATGCTGGCCCCGAGTGCCAGGCTCATGGCGACCAGGCTCGATCGCTTGAGAAAGCCGCGGCGGCTCAAGGGATCGACTTCGCGCCCCCACAGGCGGCGGTCGGCCGTTACGGGGTCCTCGGCGTAGAGGGCATGAAGGCCCTTGTCCTCAGGGTGCATTCGGCTTCTCCTCAACTTTTTATGTGATTTTTTTATAGCCAGGTCTTTCGCAGTCTAGTCCTGGCCGCGCGGTCGAACGAGGGGCCAGTGTTGAATCGGTGATGGGGCCAGGCAACGGCAAGCCTGAGCAGGGACACTGGAATAAGGACGGCGGGGGCAGGGGAGTACTCGAGCCCCAACGGCGGCGGATCAGCGCCTAACGATAGCTGAGCGTAGCGATCAGGGTGGCCTCGACGTTCCCCGCCCGGACCATCGCGGCATAGCGGTAGTAGCTGGCGACAAAGCGCAGACGCAAGGTGCCGCTAGTGCCGGAGGTGTCGCCCTGGCGCGTATTGATCAGGTAGTGCTGAGCGAAGGTGACGGGCGTCGGTGTGGTGGCGCCGTCGGGATAGTGCTGGATGAGCAGGCCGATGCCTTCGGCGGCGTCGCTGCCGCTCAGGGCATTGCCGATGATGCCGTTATCGTCGATCACCGACGTGCCGGCACTGGTCAGCGCATAGTCGATGCCCTTGACCCGGTCGCAGTCGCTAAGATCCAGCGTCACCGGCGTCGGCATGGCGGTGTCGCCGACGCCGGTCAGCGCCGAGAGTGGTACATTGGGCAGCGCCACGTTGGTCGATGGCAGGGTGCACGTCGGCGTGGCAATGGTGGTCGCCGCTGTGGGAAGCGCCCCGGCAACATGGTGGGTGCCGTAGGTCGTCCCCTTGGCGCTGGCCAGGTGGACTGGCGTGGAAAACGCCACATTGACGTTGCCCGCGGTAAGAGGCCCGGTCTTGATCAGTTGAAAGGTGGCCGAGTGATTGCCGCTACGACAGCTATCCGCCTTCGCCTGGGTGTGGCCGAGATTGGCGTGGCCGGGAACACCGCCAACGCTGACGACGCTTGGGATATGGAAAACCAGGTTCGGCTGATTCGAGTCGGCGGTGTGTTGGTCGGCGTGAAGGGAGCTTCTGATGTCGAGCCCCATCACGGCGTATCGGTCTTTGATCGCGTAATAGGTACCTCCGGCATGACAGGCGTAGCGGTACGCTATCGTCATGCTGCCGGCGACCTCGCCATCGTCGACGAAGCCGCTGATGGGAGTCGCCGTTACGCTGAGCTGACTGAAGCGGCATTGACCCACGGTGAGCCTGCTGCCGTCGCAGGTGATAGTGGCAGCTAGCGCAAGGGGGATAGCCGCGAGGCCGATACCGAGACCGGCGACCAGCATCGCAATATGGCGCCACCATCGCTTTAGCATCATCGCTCTAGCATCTAGATCGGGGGTCCGTTGGCGTACGTTCAGACACAGACGACTGAATCGGTACCATCTTCTCCCTCGGCGTCTCGGCTTGGCTTGACGTGCCTCAGTCGTGTGCGTATCAACATCGTCCAACGGCGGCAATGCATGCTGCGGGTTAGGCGTAGGCCTTAGAACAACGAGCCCTGTCGCAAGGGAGGGCGAAACTGGTCGGTAGCGAGGGTGGTGGTCGAGCGATCATTGAGCCCCAGGCGTCGACAGGCCTTGGTGAAGCGTTGCGCCAGCAGGTCGGCGAACACGCCCTCGCCGCGCATGCGATGGCCGAAGCGGTTGTCGTAGTCGGCGCCGCCCCGGCACTGACGTATCAGGCTCATCACCTTGGTGGCACGCTCGGGGTAGTGGGTCAGCAACCAGTCTTCGAACAGCGGAGCGACCTCTCGCGGCAGGCGCAGCAGCATCCAGGCGGCGGTGTCGGCGCCTGCTGATCTGGCCGATGCCAGCAGCCGTTCCATCTCGTGGTCGGTGAGTCCTGGGATCACTGGCGACACCAGGGCGCCGACGGGAATGCCGGCGCCGCTGAGCCGGGCGATGATCTTGAGCCGAGCCTCGGGACCCGCGGCCCGGGGCTCGAGGCGTCGCTTCACGTCGCGGTCGAGACTCGTCAGGCTGACCATCACCCGCACCAGGCGGTGGCGGGCCAACTCGCCGAGCAGGTCGAGATCACGCAGAATCAGGCTACCCTTGGTCACCAGGGTGACGGGATGACGACATTCCAGCAGCAGTTCGAGCAATGTCCGTGTGGTGCCGAGTTCTGCTTCTATGGGCTGGTAGCAATCGGTGTTGCCGGACAGGTTGATCGGTTGGCAGCGGTAGCCTGGCTTGCACAGCTCGTCTCGCAAACGCTCGTCCAGGCCGCTGCGAGCGATCAACCGCGTTTCGAAATCGAGCCCCGGCGACATGTCCCAGTACGCATGGCTCGGTCGTGCATAACAGTAGATGCAGCCGTGCTCACAGCCGCGGTACGGGTTGATCGAGCGATCGAAGGGCAGGTCGGGGGAGCGGTTCCAGGACAGCGCGCTCTTGGCGTCTTCCGTGGCCACGACGGTAGCGATGCGGGCCTCCGTCCACAGGCCTTCCGGCTCGGCACCTGCCGCTCCTGTGGCGTGAGTCCAGCCGTCATCCTCTGCAACGACGCGAGACGGCGCGTAGCGATTGGCGGGATCGAAGGTGGCGCCGCGGCCCTTCAAGGGCTGGCGGTGCGGGTCGCGTGGGTCGTGGCCTGAGCGATGGGTCATGCTTCGAGTCTAGCTTTATGCTGTTTATTTATCCAGTGGTTGATGCTGTTGTAGTCTGCAGTACGCCGTCATGCCTGCCTGTCGCTCGCCGGTGCCAAGGGCTTTCGGGCCAGTGCGTGTCGTTGACCCATGGCAACGGCCCTTGGCCGGCGCAGGCAGGCCAAGCGGCGCCGGAATCTGCTACGCTCTGCGTCATTTCATTGCCGGCCAAGTGCTGGCGCCGTCGCATAAGGAACTCTCGCTCGTGAAAGACCTGACCGCCGTCCTCGCGCAACTTTCCTTTCTCGACGCCGATGCCAGACACAAGGCGCGTGCCCACCTCGACGTCCTGACAAAGCCGCCGGGGAGCCTGGGGCGGCTGGAAACCCTGGTGCTGGATCTTGCCGGCATGACGGCGACGTCCTTTCCGCGAGTCGATCCGCCGGCCGTGATCGTGTTCGCCGCCGATCATGGCGTCGCAGCGGAAGGGGTCTCGGCCTTTCCCCAGGAGGTGACCGCCCAGATGGTCGCCAACTTCTCTGCGGGCGGGGCGGCCATCAACGTGTTTGCACGCAGCATCGATGCGCATCTGGAGGTGGTGGACGTCGGCGTGCTGACGGCCTGTGAGTCGCTGCCGGGGGTTGTGGTCGATCGCGTGCGCGCCGGGACGGGCAATATTGCCCGTGAGGATGCGATGACCCTCGCCGAGGCGGAAGACTGCCTGATGGTTGGCGTGCGAGCGGTCGAGCGAGCCGTCAACCAGGGCTGCCAAAGCCTGATCCTCGGCGAGATGGGGATCGCCAACACCTCAGCCAGCAGCGCCTTGCTCGCGGTGCTGGCCGAGCTTCCCGTCAATGATGTCGTGGGTCGTGGCACCGGCCTCGATGACCGCCGCCTGGCCCACAAGCGCGAGGTCATCAAGGCCGCCGTCACTCGCTGTCAGAATGATCACAATGGCAGTGGCGCGGATCCCCTGGAGACCCTGGCCAGCGTCGGTGGTCTTGAAATCGGCGCCATCGCTGGTGCCTGCCTCGGGGCCGCGGCGCTGCGGCGACCGGTGCTGGTGGATGGCTTTATCGCCACCGTCGCGGCGCTGTTGGCCTGCCGCCTGGATCTGCGCGTCAGGGAGTATCTGGTCTTCGGGCATCGCTCCGAGGAAAGCGGCCACCGACTCGCCCTGGAAGTGCTGGGGGCGCATCCGCTGCTGGACCTGGGGCTGCGCCTCGGCGAGGGCAGTGGCGCGGCCTTGGCCTATCCCCTGGTCGCGTCGGCCTGCGCCATGCTCTCTGACATGGCAACCTTCGACAGCGCGGGGGTCGAGGCCGGCGTAGCGGGTGTCGCTCGCGATGGCGCAGCGCCGGAGGGCGATGGTGTCGGGGGCGGCGAGTGACGGTGACATTGCCGAGCGCCCCTGAGCTGACCGGGGCCGCTGCGATGACACCGGCTCGGTTGCTGCCACCTCAGACTCTGCATCGGCAGCAGGCGGTTATTCTGGCCCTGGGCCCGGAAACCGATATCGTTGTAGCGGCCAGTACCGCTCGTATCCGGCTGAGCGTCTCGCGGCCACTGCGAGTGGTCTCCAGTGCCCTGGTCGGTGGCGGGCTCGGTTGGGCAACCGACTTCGTCAATGTCTACGTCGATCGGCACTACGATTGCCGCGCTCCCCAGGACGATCTCTCCGCACGGCTGCACGCTTGGGGCCTGGCGCCGGCGGCGAGCATTGCCATGATGACCGCCGTGCCCCTGAGTCGACTGGCGGTGGCCGAAGCGAGTCTTGGCGCGGGGCGTGACGCCGCGCCGGATGATTGCGCTGGCACCGCCAAGGGTGTCGCGACCGAGCCACGGGTGCTGGTGGCGGCCACCGCCGGCGTCGGCAATGCCGTGGACATCACGTCAACGCCACGCGGTGATCCGCGCCTGGTGGCGGGTACGATCAACACGGTCGTATTCATCGACGCTCACCTGACCGATGGCGCCCTGATCAACGCCTGTCAGTCGGCCACGGAAGCCAAGGTCCGGGCACTGGCGCAGCACCAGGTGTACGATACCGTGAGTGGTACCCTGGCCACGGGCACGTCTACTGACTGTCTCGCCATTGGTGCCACCCAACGCGGCGAACCGACCCCTTATGCAGGGTCCGGGACGCGTCTGGGACGGGCGATTGGCAGCGCCGTCTTCCTGGCCATTAGTGCGTCGCTGCAGTCGGGGGGCGCATGACCTTCGCGCCGCTGAGTCCCGAACTGTTCGCCCTGGTGCTGGCGGCGCTGGCGGTCGACTTGATGCTGGGCGATCCCGTCTGGTGCCCCCATCCGGTGGTGCTCATGGGCCGGGTCATCGCGAGGCTGGAGACGGCCTGGAACCACGGCGATGATCGATCCAGGCGTCGGCGCGGCCGGTGGCTGGCGGGTGTCGTGGTGCTCGGTACCTGGGCCATCACCGCCGCCGTCATTGCGCTGGCGGGGTGGGTGTCCGCGTGGCTGTCCGGGGCCATCGAGCTGATCCTGCTGAGTCTGAGCCTAGCCACTCGGGGGCTGGTGCAAGCCGCGTACGCGGTACTCGCGCCGCTATCCGCCGGTGACCTGGCGCAGGCCCGGCGAGCGGTGGGGCGCATCGTCGGACGCGATACGCGCTCGCTGGATGACGCCGGGGTGACCCGGGCCTGTGTCGAGAGCGTCGCCGAGAACACCGTCGATGGCATCACCGCCCCCTTGTTCTGGGCCTTGATCGGCGGGGCGCCCCTGGCCCTGGCCTACAAGGCGATCAATACGCTGGATTCGATGGTCGGCTATCGCAACCCGCGCTACCTGGACTTCGGCCGTGCCTCGGCGCGCCTCGACGATGCGGCCAACTGGCTGCCTGCCCGGTTGACGGCGTTTGCCATGTGGGCCCTGGCGGCCCTTGTTCCGGGGGATCATCGCGACGGCGCCTGGCGCAAAACCTGGCGCCGGGCCTGGCGCGAAACCCGGCGCCAGGCGCCGCGCCATCCGAGTCCCAACAGCGGTTGGCCCGAGGCCATGGTGGCCTGGTTGATCGGCGTCGAGCTCGGCGGCATCAATCGCTATGGGGCCGTGGTGTCCGAGCGCGCGCGGCTCGGTGAGGCCCGCGAGCCGCTGACGGCGGTACATATCCAGCGCGCCATCGCCTGCCTGCACGCCGGCTGGCTTGGCGTGATGAGTCTGATGGCCGCCTTGGTGGCCGTCTTAGCGTTGTGGCCCACCGGAGGCGCCGGATGACCGAGCCGTATTCACCGCCCGGGGCCGCATCGGCGGCTGATATCGATAGTGAGGCCGCGAGACACTCTCCGGCCCAGGCCCAGGCCACTGCCTCGACGTCGAACTCGGACCCACATCAGTACGCCTCGCCCTGGCCCCTTCACGGCGGCCAGGGTGAGGCGCTGCTTCGATGCCTTGGCGTTGATCCGTCGTCCGCTGCCGGCCCGTTTGTGGATCTGAGTGCGAGCCTCAATCCTCTCGGCCCGCCGACCTGGTTCGGTGACTGGCTCGCCGGCGCCGGGGGCCATCTGTGGCGCTACCCGGACCCGCGTCAGCCCCTGGCCCGAGCGGCACTGGCGGCCCATCACGGCGTGGCGCAGCAGCAGCTCTGGCTGACCAATGGCGGGGCCGAGGCCATTCACCTGGTGGCCCAGTGCCACCGCGGCGGACGCGCCTTGATCGTCGAGCCGACCTTCGGGGAATACGCCAGGGCCTGTGCCTTGAACGACATCAGCGTGTCTCGGATCATGCTGCAAGGCGACGATTTTCGCCTCGATGTCGACGCCCTGTGCCAGGCCATGACCGGCGTCGATCTGGTCTTTCTCTGTCGCCCCAACAATCCCACCGGGACCCTGGCCAGGCGTGACGATGTCGCCACGCTGTTGCGCCATGCCCGGCGCGTCGGCGCCTTGCTGGTGGTCGATGAAGCCTTCGCCGAGTTTTCCGATGAGGATGAGGGTGAAGATGAGGGTGAAGATGAGAGCGCCTTCGCCGAGTGTTCCGATGACGCCGCCGGTGACGGACGTTGCGCCGCGCAAGGGCCGCTCTGTCAATGGCTCGCACCGGGCGCTGACACCTCGGTGGATGTTCCCCTGGTACTGCTGCGCTCGCTGACCAAGTTCTATACCTTGCCAGGGCTGCGCCTTGGCTATGTGATGGCCAGTGCGGCGAGAATTCGGGCGCTGGCCGAGCGCCAGGTGGCCTGGAGCCTCAATGGCCTCGCCGAGGCCGTGGTGCCGGAGCTGCTGGCCGATGGCGACTTTGCCGAGGCCAGCCGCGGCTGGCTGGCGGACGAGCGCGATCGGCTGTGCCAGGCGCTGCGGGCGCTTGGCCTGGTGGTACCCGAGAGCCGGGCCAACTTCGTCTTGCTGCGCCTGCCCGGCGCGGCCACGCCGCAGCGCGGTGAGGTGCTGCTGCGCGGGCTCGCACGCCACGCCATCCTGGGACGCCACACCCATACCTTTCGGGGACTCGACGGCGCCTGGGTGCGCCTGGCGCTATCGACCGCCGAGGTCAACGATCGGGTGGTCGAGGCGCTGGCCGACATCATCGCCGCAGAGACCGTCGCGGGCGGGAGCCAAACGCCGTGTTCAGGCGGCTCGGCATGATCGCCTTCGTCAGTGGTGGCGCACGCTCGGGCAAGAGCGCGGTCGCCGAGGCCCTGGCCGTTTCGGCCTGGCGACGGCACCCCGGCAAGCGCCTGTGGTACCTGGCCACGGCCGCGGCCCGAGACGCGGAAATGCGCGAGCGGATAGCGCGGCACCGCGCCGAACGCGCCGCCGCCGACCGGGCGCCGTGGCAGACGCTGGAGGCGCCGGTGGATCTGTCGATCGCCTGGCGCCGGGTCGCGGCGCACGACACGGTGCTGCTCGATTGCCTGACCCTGTGGGCCAGCCAGGTGATGTTCGCCGATGGCCCAGGTGATGGCTCAGGTGATGGCCCAGGTGATGGCCCTGGCGACGGCTCAGCTTATGCCCCGGAAACCGTGGCCGCGCGGATGCTCGACGAGCTGATGGTCGATGCCCAGCGGCGGCGGATCACCCTGGTGGTGGTGTCCAACGATCTCAACGAGGACCTGCCCCCCACAGAGCCGCTGGTGTGGCACTATCTGGTCTTCCTGCAGCGTCTTCACCGCCGGCTGGCCCAGGTCTCGGATCGGGTGGTCGAGGTCGTGGCCGGCAATGCCATCGAGTGGACGCCAGGCAGGGCCAGCACTCACTCACCCGATGCGCCACCGGACGCTACCCGGGTCGGGTGTCAATCACCGACCTCATGAGTCGACGATATGAGCCGACGATATGAAGCGTAACGTTGCCGCGCTGCGCCAGGCCCTGGAAGGGCTTGGGCTTGCCATTCAGTTTCTCACCCGGGTGCCGCTACCGGTGGCCTGCGACTGGAACCCTGCCACCCGGCGCTGGGCGGCGCGGGCCTATCCCGTGGTCGGCGCGCTGATCGGCGTGGCGCTGCTGCTCGTTGCACTGCTCGGGGCGAGTCTGCCGACCCCGGTGCTGGCGCTGTTGCTGGTGAGTCTGTGGGTGGCGTTGTCCGGCGGCCTGCACCTGGACGGGCTGATGGACCTGGCCGATGCCCTCGGGGCGAACGTCTCGCTCGAGCGGCGCTGGGCGATCATGAAGGACCCCCAGGTCGGCAGCTTCGCGATTCTTGCGCTGATCTTTCATCTGGCGTGGAAGGTGGCCCTGGTCTGGGCACTGCTGGAGATCACCGTCGTGCACGAACAACGGCTCGGACTCTGGTGGTGGGTGGCGATTCCCGCCTTGGCACGCCTCGGTGCGGTGGCGCTGCTGGTGTCGATCCCGGCCGCCCGTGTAGAGGGCCTGGCCCATGCCTGGCAGCAAGGGCTAGGGCCGCGTGACCTGGCATGGGCGGCGCTACTCCCGATGGGGCTATGCCTCGTTGCCCCACTCGGCGTTGCCGGACTGGGGCTTGCGCTGGGGGCATTCACGATCATCTTCGGCCTGGGCATGGCCCGGGCCTTTCGCGGCATCAACGGCGATATGCTGGGTGCCGCCATCGAAGGAGGAGAGCTATGGCTGTTGCTGTGTCTGTCGAGCTGGTGGTGGTTCGCCACGGCCTGACCCAATGGAATCTGGAAAAGCGCTATCAGGGCCAGCGCGACATCGACCTGCTGCTGCCCGATGCCCTGGCAGACATGGACCGCCTGCGGGAGGATCTCGACGGTGAGAGCTTCGATGCGGTGGTGTGCAGCGACCTGAGGCGCTGTCGCCAGACCCTGGCCCATATCGCCGAGGGACGCGGCTGGCCGACGCCGCGCCTGGACGAGCGCCTGCGGGAGAACGACTTCGGCGAGTTCGAGGGACGCACCTGGGAAGAGCTCGAGGGCGATCGGGTCTATCGCGACTGGATCGACAGCGGCGGAGAGCTGGCGCCCCCGGGAGGTGAGTCGGCCCAGGATCTGCGGGATCGCCTGGCGCTGGCCCTCGAACAGGTCCTTCAAGCAGCACAGGCCGCGGGCAGCGACGAGTCGCCTGTCTACCGCGTCCTGGTGGTGACCCATGGCGGCGTCATCCGTGAGCTGCGCCGCGTGCATGAAGGCGTGCCGTTCTGGGATGGCGTGGTCGGGCAGGCGTCGGGGGTTCGCTGGGGCTTTACGCAGCAGGATGGAGAATGGCGATGCAGCTCTTCCTCGGTGGTGCCTGCGCCGGTAAGCGCGAGCGCGTAGACGAGCGCTTTCCTGGGGCGACCTGGTCGTCGGCGCAAGCGGCCATGGCACTTCTTGAACGCGGCGACGCTCCCGCCACCGCGGCGGGCGTGACAGAGAGCCCGGCGTCCGCGGTCGGCGGACCGCCGCAGGCGGTCTGGGTGATTCATGGCTGGCTTGCCTGGCTCGAGGCGCAGCTTGATGGCGGCTCGGCGTCTGGTGACGATACGGGCCTGGACGATGCCGATCGAGACAATGGTGCGGCCCCGGCCCCGGCCCCGGCGACGGACAGGAGTCGGCTGCTGGACGAGACGCGTCGGCGTTGGCGCACGGCGCTGGCGTCGCTGGCGACGCTGCCAATGTCCGGGAAAGCGGCGCTGCCAATGGCCGGGAAAGCGGGGCTGTCAATGTCCGGAAAAGCGGGGCTGGGTGAGCCAGGCCGGGGGGGCGAGGCGGGCGCTATTGGCGAGATCGTGCTGATTATCCCCGAGGTCGGCCGGGGCATCGTCCCCATGGACGCTCGGGAGCGCCAGCTGCGTGATCTTGCGGGCTGGCTCGCCCAGGATGCGTCTGCGGCCTGCACCGCCGTCTGGTACGTGCGCCACGGCCTGGTCATGGCGCTGAAGGCGCCGCCGGGCTGAGCGTGCCCCGTCGAATTGGGGGAGGCAGGCGTTGACTGGCTGGGCCGGCATTGCTAGCTTACGCGCACTCTCAGGTGCCTCGAACGTGCACAGACGCGTCGAGGTGAAACGGGAAGTCGGTGGATGTGGTCATCGCATTCAGCAAGCCGACGCTGCCCCCGCAACGGTGATCGAGTCAAGCATCTCCCAGAAACGCCACTGTGTTCGGGCTTATGGCCCCTGGTCGGTAGCCGCCAGACATGGGAAGGCCGAGATGCCGAGCGTATCGCGCTCGCTCGTCAGCCCGGAGACCGGCCTGAAGAGCCATGCCAGGGGCGGTGGGCCTCCCGGAGCAAGGTGCGCGAAAGCGTCGCCTGGTGCTGCGCGTCTCCCTCCTGGCCTTCAAGGGTTCATGCCGTGCGGGTGCGCACGGTACCAAGGGTCATTGCCATGTTTCGCTCCTCTCTTGCGACCGGGAACAGCTCCCGTACCGCGCCATTCGGCTCACGCCTGTCGTCGTCTCGCCTCGCCGCCGCGCCCTGGCTACTGCTGGCCGGCGTCAGCGCCGGTGCCCAGGCTCAGGATTCCGACGCGACGGAGTCCGCCGATCTCGACCTCGACCCCGTCGTGGTATCCGCCACCCTGACCCCGCGCACGGCCAGTCAGTCGCTGGCCTCCGTCAGCGTGATCGATGAGGCGGCCCTGCGGCGCCGCGATCCGGTGAGCATTGCCGATGCGCTGCGCGGTCAGCCCGGCGTCGATATCTCCAGCAACGGGGGCTTTGGCAAGAACACCAGCGTCTATCTGCGCGGCACCGGCAGCCAGTCCACGGTGATGATGATCGATGGCATTCGCCTTCGCTCTGCCACCAACGGCGGTCCCGCCTGGCAGTACCTGGAGCCGCGCATGTTCGATCGCATCGAGGTCGTGCGCGGACCGCGCGGCACGCTGTATGGCGCCGATGCCGTGGGCGGCGTGGTGCAGCTGTTCACCCGGGAGGGCGAGGAGTCTGGCGCTCACCCCAGCATCGTCCTCGGCGGTGGCTCCTTCAACACCCAGCGGGCCTCGGCCAACGTGTCGGGGACCGATGGCGGGACCTCTTACCAGTTCAGTGCCAGCCGCCTCGATAGCGACGGCACCGAACTGCGCGAGGGCGGTGACGACAAGGGCTACGACAACACCACGGCACTGGTGCGTCTCTCGCACCGCTTCGATGGGGGGGAGAAGATCGGCCTGATTGGTCTGCGCGGCCGCGGCAACAGCGCCTATGAGGGCGGCAATTCGGATTACGTTCAGCAGGTGGCCGGCGTCTACGCTGAGCTGCCGGTGACCGAGGCCTGGTCGTCGCGCCTGACCCTGAGCGAAGCCCGCGATGAGCTCGACGACTTCGCCAGTTCCGGCTTTGCCACGGTCTTCGATACCGAGACACGCACGGCGCGCTGGGATAACACGCTGCTGCTGGGCCGTCACGAACTGGTGGCCGGCGCCGAGTATCAGGAAGACGAGATCACCAGCACCACCGCCTATGACGAAACCAGCCGCGACAACGTGGCGGTGTTTGCCCAGGCGCTGATGGACTTCGACCCGGTATCGCTGCAGGCCGGGCTGCGTCACGATGACAACGAGGCCTTCGGTGAAGAAGTCACGGGCCACCTGGCACTCGGCTACGAGCTGGGCACCCACCACACCTTGAGGACGAGCTACGGCACGGCATTTCGCGCCCCGACCTTCAATGAGCTGTACTTCCCCGGGTTTGGCAATGACGCCTTGGAGCCCGAGGAGTCCGAGACCGTCGAAGTCGGGGTTCGCGGCCAGTTCGATCGTGCCTTCTGGGATCTGGCCATCTATCAGACGGACATCGACGACATGATCGCCAATACCCTGCGCGGCAATCGCTTCGCGCCCTTCAACGTCAACCGTGCTCGCATCCGTGGCATCGAGCTGTCGACGGGCTACGAGATCGACCAGTGGACCCTGGCGGCCGCCGCCACTTACACCGACCCGGAAGATCGCGATAGCGGCAACCAGCTGGTGCGCCGTGCCAGTCAGAGCCTGCGTCTGGATGCCGATCGCGAGATCGGCGACTGGAACCTTGGTGCCTCCTTCGTCGCCCAGAATCACCGCTACAACGACGCCGACAATGACGAGCGCCTGGCAGGCTACGGCACCCTGGATCTGCGAGCCGGCTGGGAATTCGCGCCGGCCTGGAAGGCCAACCTGACGCTGGAAAACGTCTTCGATCGCGAATACGCCACGTCTCGCGCCTCGGCGTTTCAGGGCGGTTGGGACTATGAGAACCCGGGCCGCGCGGCCTACCTGAGCGTCGGGCTGGGCCTCTGATGGCGGGCCATCGGCGGGCACCGGGCGCGCTGGCGCGGGGATTTCTCGCCCTGGTGGGCCGAGTCGTGGTGCCGATGGCCTTGCTGTCGGTGGCGGGCGCCGCCGCCGCGCAGACGGGCGCCGGTGGTGAATCCGCCGCGCCGCGTTGTGTGATCGACGATGCCGGGCAAGAGCTGTGTCTTGGGGCACCGGCTCGTCGCATCGTAGCGCTGGCCCCGAGTGTCACCGAGCTGTTGTTCGCCGCCGGCGCCGGGCCACACGTCGTCGGCGCGGTCAGCTTCAGCGACTACCCGAAGGCCGCCGAAAGCTTGCCCCGGGTCGGCAGCTACGACCGCCTCGATCTCGAGGCGCTGCTGGCCCTGGCGCCGGATCTGGTCGTGGCCTGGGGCGGTGGCAATCCCCGCGAGCAGGTCGAACGCCTGGCGGGACTCGGTGTGCCGGTGTATTTCGCCGATGCCGATGATTTCGCCACCATCGCCGCGAGCCTCGAGCGCTTTGGGCGTCTTGCCGGCAGCGAGGATGTGGCGCGGCAAGCGGCGGCGTCGCTGCGCCGCGACGTCGCCGAGCTCAGCCGTCGTTACCGCGACGCCGAGCCGGTGACGGTGTTCTATCAGGTCTGGGAGCAGCCGCTGATGACCGTCAACGGCGAGCACTGGATCAGCCGCTCGCTCGCGCTGTGTGGCGGCGTCAATCTGTTCGCCGGGCAGGCGCCCCTGGTGCCGCGAATTTCCCGCGAGGCGGTGCTCGCCGCCGACCCCGAGGCCATCATCACCGGCGGCATGGGCAAGGCCGACTCCACCTGGTTAGAGGCCTGGCGCGATTTCCCCGACATGATCGCGGTGAGTCGCGACAACCTGTTCTTCATCAACCCTGACCTGGTGCAGCGAGCGACGCCGCGCCTGGTCGAAGGGACCCGTACCCTGTGTCGCCATCTGCAACGTGCACGGGACCGGCGCTCGCCTGAGGAGCCGCGATGAGCGGCGTCGGCGCGATGGCCCGTCGCGGCCATCGGCTGCGTCTGGCGCCGCTTGGCTGGCTGGCGGCGGCGGCGCTGGCCTCGCTGGTTCTGGCGGTGGCCGTCGGCAGCGTGACGCTGTCCCCGGGCGAGCTCTGGGCGGTGCTTGGCGGCGACGGCAGTGCGCTGCATCAGACGCTACTTTTCGACCTGCGCCTGCCGCGCGCCCTGGCGGCGTTCGGCACCGGGGCGCTGCTGGCGCTGGCCGGGGCCTTGATGCAGGTATTGCTGCGTAACCCCCTGGCCGATCCGTATGTGCTGGGGCTGTCCGGCGGCGCCTCGGTGGCCGCGCTGGCGGCCATGCTGGCGGGCCTTGGCGCCGCGCTGGTGTCGGCGTCGGCCTTCGTTGGCGCCCTGACCTCGACCCTGATCGTCTTCGGGCTGGCCCACGGCAGCGGCAGCTGGACGCCGATGCGACTGCTGCTGACCGGGGTGGTCATGGCCTCGGGCTGGGGAGCGTTGATCACCTTTCTGCTGGCGGTGAGCCCGGTCGAGCAACTCCCCGGCATGCTCTACTGGCTGATGGGCGATATGGCCTATGCCGCGAGCCCCTGGCCGGTGCTGATCGTCGCCGTGCTCGGCGCCCTGGTGCTGGTGCCGCTCGGGCGGACGCTGAACGTGCTCGCCCGCGGGGGACTCCAGGCCGCGGCCCTGGGCGTCGCCGTGCGTCCTCTGGAGTGGGGGCTGTACCTGGCGGCGAGTCTTGCCACGGCGATCGCCGTGACCACCGCGGGCAGCGTTGGCTTCGTCGGCCTGATGGTGCCGCATATGCTGCGCCTCAGGCTCGGCGCCGATCAGCGCATGATCCTGCCGGCCTCGCTGCTGGCGGGGGGAACGCTGTTGACCCTGGCCGACACCCTGGCGCGCACGATCATCGCCCCCCAGCAGCTGCCGGTGGGCGTGATTACCGCGCTGATCGGTGTGCCGACCTTTCTCTATCTGCTGTGTCGGAGCCGCCCATGAGTGCCGCCAGCGATAACAGCGACGTCGTGCCCCAACGGCTACCGCTGTCGACCCGGGAGCTGGTCATCGAGGTGCCGGGCAGGGCCGATGGACGCGCACTCGATCTCACCATTGCGCCGGGCAGCCGTTGGGGCGTTCTCGGTCCCAACGGCGCCGGCAAGACCACGCTGCTGCATACCTTGGCCGGATTGCGCCAGCCGCGGCGAGGCGCGGTATGCGTCGATGGTCAGGACCTGCGAAGGCTCTCGCGGCGCCGGATCGCCCAGAGACTCGGGGTGGTGTTCCAGGAGCGCCACGACGACTTTCCTGCCACGGTACTGGAAACCGCGCTGATCGGTCGTCATCCCTTTCTGCGCTCTTGGCAGAACGAGTCCGCCGATGATGTTGCCCTCGCCGAGCAGGCACTCGAACGCCTGGATATCGCCCACCTGGCCCGGCGTCAGATTCACACGCTCTCCGGTGGTGAGCGCCAACGGGTCAGTATCGCCACGGTACTGACCCAGTCGCCGGGGCTGTGGCTGGTCGACGAGCCGACCAATCATCTGGATCTGCACCACCAGGTGGCGGTGATGGCCCTGCTCGATGAGCAAGCCTCCAAGGGGCAGGCGGTGGTGATGTGCCTGCATGACCTGAACCTGGCGGCGCGCTGGTGCGATCACCTGCTGCTGCTCTATCCGGACGGCGAAGCCTGCTGGGGCCCGCGGGATGCGATGCTCGTCACCTCGGCCCTGGAGCGGCTCTACGATCAGCCGCTGGCCACCGCCTGGATCGATGGGGCCGCGGTGTTCGTGCCGCGCAGCCCCTGATCCTGTCTCATCGCCGCCAGGCATCGGGGCGCCCTGTGGCCGCGATGGCGGTGGCGTTTACGCTGTCATCTTTTGCTGGAGGTCACGATGTCTCGTTCCCGTGTAGATCCCGAGCGCCATGCCACGCGCATGGCCGCCAAGCAGCGCATCATGCAGGAGCGTATCGCCCGCGCCGACAAGGAGCAGGGCGTGCTGCTGGTATTGACCGGCCCCGGCAAGGGCAAGAGCTCGTCCGGCTTCGGCATGCTCGCCCGGGCGCTCGGCCACGGCATGAAGGTGGGCGTGGTGCAGTTCATCAAGGGCGCCTTCGCGACCGGGGAGGAGGCCTTCTTCCGGGCCCAGCCGGGCGTTGACTTCCACGTCATGGGCGAGGGCTATACCTGGGACACCCAGGATCGCGAACGCGATGTCAGGGCCGCCGAGGCTGCCTGGGAGAAGGCCGCGGTGATGCTCAAGGACGAGCGCCTCGACCTTGTGCTGTTCGATGAGCTCAATATCGCCCTGCGCCACGGCTATCTCGACCTCGACCGTGTCCTCGATGACCTCCAGGCCCGGCCCGGCATGCAACATGTGGTGGTCACCGGGCGCCATGCGCCCGAGGCGCTGATCGAACTGGCCGATACCGTTACCGAGATGAAGGTGGTCAAGCACGCCTTCAAGGATCAGGGCATCAAGGCCCAGAAAGGCGTGGAGCTGTGACATGGCGACGCTGATGATCCAGGGCACCACCTCGGATGCGGGCAAGACCACGGTCGTCGCCGGTCTGTGTCGCGCGCTCAGGCGCCGCGGTGTCTCGGTGGCCCCGTTCAAGCCGCAGAACATGGCGCTGAACAGCGCCGTCACGGTCGATGGCGGCGAGATAGGGCGCTCGACGGCGCTGCAGGCCCAGGCAGCGGGGGTCGATGCTCACAGCGACATGAATCCGGTGCTGCTCAAGCCCGAAAGCGACCAGGGTGCCCAGGTGATCCTCGCCGGTCGGGTCCATGGATCGATGCACGCCCTCGACTATCACGCCTACAAGCGCACCGCCCGTGAGACGGTGATGGCCTGCCACGAACGCCTGTCGGCGCGCTTTGACGTGATCATCGCCGAGGGCGCCGGCAGCCCGGCGGAGGTCAACCTGCGCCAGGGCGATATCGCCAACATGGGCTTTGCCGAGGCGGTGGACTGCCCGGTGGTGCTGGTCGGGGACATCGATCGTGGCGGCGTCTTCGCCCAGCTGTGCGGGACTCTCGCGCTGGTCTCCGAGAGCGAACGGCGCCGGACCCGCGGGGTCATCGTCAACCGCTTTCGCGGCGATATTGGCCTGCTCGAGCCTGGGCTCGACTGGTTCACGGCGCGGGAAAAGCGTCCGGTGTACGGCGTGCTGCCCTATCTTCAGGGGCTGATGCTCGATGCCGAGGACAGCCTTTCGCTGGCGCAGCATGGCGAAGGCGACGATGGGTCTCGGCTCAAGGTGGTGGTGCCGGCACTGCCACGAATCAGCAACCACACCGACATTGACCCGCTGCGTCTGCACCCCCGGGTCTCGCTCAGCGTGGTCGGCCCGGACCGGCCCATGCCCCAGGCCGATGTCATTGTGCTGCCCGGCAGCAAGAGCACCCTGGCCGATCTCGCCTGGCTGCGTGCCCAGGGCTGGGAGGAGCGCATTTTGCGCCACCTGCGCTATGGCGGCAGGGTACTCGGCATCTGCGGCGGTTTTCAGATGTTGGGGGATTGGATCGATGACCCCGAGGGGCGTGAAGGCCCGGTGGGCGGCGGACCTGGACTCGGGCTGCTGCGTCTGACAACGCGCATGGCCCGGGACAAGGCGCTCACGCGTCGCGAAGGGGCCCTGACGCCCGGACTCGCTGGCACCCGCCAGCCAGCGACGGTCGCGGTGCGCGGCTACGAGATTCACCATGGCGTCAGCACCGGCGCGGCGCTTACGCGGCCCTTGATGCGCCTGGATGGCCGCGATGAGGGCGCGATCAGCGCCGACGGCCAGGTACTCGGCACCTATCTGCATGGGGTATTCGACGCGCCCGGGGCGTGTTCTGCGCTGCTCCGTGCCTTGGGACTCACCGAGGCAGACGAGCGGCGCATCGATCTGGATGCCCACCGCGAGCGTCAGCTCGAGCGCCTGGCCGACGCCATGGAAGCCCATCTGGATATCCCGGCCATCCTCAGGCTGGTGGGGAAGTAACGCCAACATCGGGCCGGGAGCCGAGGGGGCGAGGCGCGCTATCGTGGGTTAGCCAAACCGCGGCGGATCGTCCGAGATCACGCACTCGACGCCCCAGTCCCAGCACGGGCCGAAGGCGATCGGGTCGTTGGCGGTATAGCAGACCAGCGGCACACCGGCCTGCTGAACGTCCCGGGCGCGCTTCTCTTTCAGGCGCTTCCAGTCGCAGTGCAGGCTGAAGGCCTGCACCGCCGCCATCTGGGAGCGCCAATTCTTGGGCACGGCGTCCGTCAGCACGCCAAGCGCCAGGCGGCTCGGGTCGGCGAGCGAGCGGGCGTGGGTGAGGGCCGCGGGACTGAACGACGACACCAGTCGCCGCTCGAAGGGCAGGGCTTCCAGTAGCCGCGGGATCACCGACTCCGCCAGCGCCTCGGGATCGCGGCCACGGGTGATCTTGAGCTCCAGATTCAGGCCGAGGCCCAGCGTATCGATCAGGGTCAGCATGTCATCGAGGGTCGCGATGCGCTCGCCGCGAAAGCCCGCCGAGAACCAGGCGCCGACGTCGAAGGCCTTGGCTTGCTCCAGACGCAGCTTGGCGAGTTTTCCGCGGCCATCGGAGCAGCGGCGCATGCCGGCGTCGTGCCAGATCACCGGGGTGCCATCACCGAGCAGCTGCACGTCCAGCTCGACCCAGGTGCTGCCGGCCTCGTGGGCGGCACGCACCGCGCTCAGGGTATTCTCAGGCGCGTGGGCCGAGAGGCCGCGGTGGGCCATGACGCGCGGCAAGGTAAGCCGGGGCTGGGACATGATGTCTCCCTGTGGGCTGTGCCAGGGTCTTGCGGCGAGTGGCATCGACGCGGCCGCAGGCCGTCTGGTCCTGGACGGTTGGCGCCACCATGGCTTGGATGGTTGGTGCCACCATGGCTTGGATGGTTGGCGAGAATGTCTGCGTTGCCCATCATCGGTCAGTCCGTGGCCGCGCACCAGCCCCAGGGCCGGACAAGGCTAGGCGCAGTCTGCGACACCGAGATGACGAGACGATGGCAGCAAGACGAGAGCCTGGACCGTGAATATGCTAGGCTCGCCTCGATTTGTGGCAGGCTCCGAATGAAATGAGACGGGCGCCGTTCTACCAAGGCCCGGAGGCCAGCGGCCTCCGACGTCAGGCAATGAAGAGGTCATCGATGAAGGTCGTTAAAATCAATCAGCCCGAGCAGCGCGAAGCCTGCCTGGCACGGCTGTGTGCCGAAACCTACGGCCACCAGGCCGGTATCGCACCGCTGGTGATGTTTGCCGGCGTGCTGGGGGTTTTGTTCAAGCAGGAAGCCGCGCGTATTCTGGCCCTGGTCGACGATCAGTCGCGCCCGGTCGCGCTGGTGCTGCTGGTCAGCGATGAGGCAGGCAAGAGCATGAACGTCGCCCAGTTGGTGTCGCTCGACCCGGATGCCGAGGTCGCTGGCGACGCGGCCAACGACGAAAAGCGCGCCGAGGCGGCGCTGGATAAGCCCAAGCGCCTCAATCCCGCGCTCAAGCTCGTCGCGGAACTCGCCCAGCGTGCTCCGCTGCGTGTCGATGCCGTCAGCGATACCCAGAAGGCACGTTTCACCGCCGCCGGGATTCAGCGCTGGATCAAGGGGCCGGGAGACTTGCAGATCGGCCTCGGCCCTAAGCACCCCGCGACCAGCCTCAAGGACCTGCCGCGTACCCTGGCGATCGATGAGCCCTCGGTGGTGGCGAACTTCAAGCAGGACAAGGCGCTGTTCGACGACTACAAGCGACGCTTCGTCGCCGGTCTGGAGCGTTTTCCCCAGACCCTCTGAGGCTAAGCGTCTCGCCGCTTTATACCGCAGCACAGCACAGCGCCCCCGCCGGTCAGCCCGGTGGGGGCGCTGTGCTGTGATCGAGAGGGTCGGCGCGGTGAAGGCGCGGAGGTTGTTGACCCGCGCCGGGACATCGTGGCGGGGGTGTGACCTCCACCGCACCGTCGGTGCAGGCAGGGTGCCTGGCTCGGTGTTACGTTCGGGGCTTTCTCCGTCTCGGCTTTAGTCTCGGTCTCGGTCCCAGTTTCCGTTTCGGTCTCGGTCTCGGTTTCAGCCTCAGGAGCCGGTGACCGTGAAGCTGCCCTTCATCATCGAGTAGTGCCCGGGGAAGGAGCAGAAGAACGTCAGGTCGCGGCCTTCCAGAGCGTCGGTGGAGAACTCAATGGTGGTGCTCTCACCACCGCCGATGACGTCGGTGGCGGCCAGGATACGCTCGTCGTCCGGGGGCAGGTACTGGTTGTCGAGACCCGCCTGCATGCCGGCCTTGGCGATCTCCTCGTAGTCGTCGGTGCCCGCCAGTACCCAGTTGTGCCCCATCACCGTCTTGTCCATGGTGCCGGCGTGTTCCAGGGTCAGGCTGACCGTCTCGCAGCTTGCCGGCACGGAGAGCTCGCTCTTGTCGAACTGCATCTGATCATTGCTCGAGATGGTCATCGAGCAGGCGTCATCGCCGCCGTCACTGGCCGAGGCGACCGATGTCATCAGCAGTGTCGCGGCGACCGCGGTGGTGACGACGGTTGTCGCGAGGGCGACGCTGCTCATGGACCAGTTGCGCGGAGACATCGGATTGCTCAGGGTCATGGGTGACTCCTTGTTCTTGGTAAATGTTCTGGGTGAATGGCTCTTGGTGAATCGCTCTTGGTGAATCGCTCTTGGTGAATGGTTCTGGATGATGCGTTGGGTCAGGATTCCTGGGGAGGCGTCAGGGCGAGCCTTTCGATTGTCGTCACTAAATCCAGTAAACTGTATACATATTTTCAATGTAGTTGTGGTCAGTTGCTGTTGTCAACTGCCTTGGGCGCCTTTTGCCTTGACCCCATCGAGCGAGGGCGGTTGACTGGACGCCACTCCCATTAGCAGCGTAAGGATTTGCCTCATGGCCCAGCGCATTCAGTTTGCCCGCACCGGCGGCTCCGAGGTCCTGGAACTCGTCGACGTCCCCGCCACCGATCCTGGGCCCGGCGAGGTTCGTATTGCCAATCAGGCCGTCGGCTTGAACTTCATCGATATTTATTTCCGCACCGGGCTGTATCCGGCGCCGTCATTGCCCGCTGGGCTCGGCACCGAGGGCGCCGGGGTCGTCGACGCGGTGGGCGATGGCGTGACGCACCTGGAGGTCGGCGACCGTGTTGCCTACGCCCAGGGGCCGCTTGGCGCCTACGCCGAGATGCACACGCTCCCCGCGGACAAGGTCGTGGTGCTGCCCGAGGGGATCTCCTGTGAGACGGCGGCAGGCGCCATGTTGAAGGGGCTGACGGTGCAGTATCTGCTGCGTCAGACCTACCCGCTGCAAGGCGACGAGACGATCCTGTTTCACGCCGCGGCCGGCGGCGTCGGTTCGATTGCCTGCCAGTGGGCGAAGGCGCTGGGCGTCAAGGTGATCGGCACGGTGAGCTCCGAGGAGAAGGCCGAATTGGCCAAGCGCAATGGCGCCTGGGCGACCATCGACTACACCCGGGAAGACGTGGTCGAGCGGGTCCGCGAGCTGACCGGCGGTGAGATGGTCGATGTGGTCTATGACTCGGTGGGCAAGGATACCTGGGAGACGTCGCTGGACTGCTTGAAAAAGCGCGGCCTGATGGTCAGTTTCGGCAACGCCTCGGGCCCCGTCGAGGGCGTCAATATCGGCATTCTCAATCAGAAGGGTGCGCTCTACGTTACCCGGCCGAGCCTCAATGGCTATGCCGATACTCAGGAGCGTCTGGAGGACATGGCCGGCGAGCTGTTCGACATGATCCAGAGTGGCAAGATCGAGATCGCGATCAGCCAGCGTTACCCCTTGAGCGAGGCAGGCAAGGCTCAGGACGCGGTGGCATCGCGCAAGACCACCGGGTCGACCATCCTGCTGCCGTGAGCCCGGCAAGGGTCGCCGACAAGGCGTGGGGCGAGGGTCACGCGCCTCGATGCCACCTGCGCTGATGCGGTATGCCTGCACAACATGCCCATGAAACTGCCCGCCAATCGGCGGGCAGTTTCATGACGAGGGCGGCGTTTCTAGAGCGCTGCGCCGAGCTCCTGGATCAGTGTTTCGCGGTGCTTCAGCGCACGCATGCCTTCGTCGCCCAGGGTGTCGGCGACCTCGGTCAACAGCCCCTGGGCCAGCAGCAGGAAGGCACACATGCTGTTGGAGTAGAACAGACTGTCGCTTGGCACATAGAAGGCGTCGGTGGCGACCTGGGCCAAGGGCGAGTGCTCGCCGTCGGTAAGGGCGATGACAATGATGCCGTGACGGGCGGCGATCTTGGCCGTCTCGATCACGCTGGCGGTGTAGGGAAAACAGCTGGCGGCCAGCAGTACGTCACCGCGGTCGAGGCTCGCCAGTCCGTCGGCCACGCCTTGATGGCCGGCGTCGAGTTCGCCGACATCAGCACGCAGCATGCCAAGGCCATAGGCCAGGAACTGGGCCAAGCAAGCAAATTGACGCTGGCCATGAATCCGGACCCTGCGTGAGGTGGCCAGGCGGCGTGCGCAGCGGACATAGACCTCGGGATCGATACGTTCGACCAGTCCCGCGAAGTTGGCGCTTTCCTGGCGTCCCAGACGGGCCAGTCTCGATAGCTGCTGTCGCTGTTCGCCCTGCTCGCCCTGTTGGTTCAGGGGCCGGTCGTCGCTCAGGCGCGCCGCCAGGTCGCTATAGAAGTGTTGCCCGCCTTCGGTGATTTCGCGGCGAAAGACCGCCTGGAGTTCGGCAAACCCCGCGAAGCCGAGCCGCTGGGCGAGGCGGGTCAGGGTGGATGCGTTGACGCCGACACGGGCGGCCAGATCGCTGATCGAGGTGACGGCACTCTGCTGCGGGGTTTCGATCAGGGTGGCAAGAACGTGCTGTGAACGCTTGCCGAGCCGCACCGTGCCGGTGCCCGCCTGAATGTCCGCGAGCCGCCGTTTCAAGGCCGCCAGCGTAGGCACGTCGGTGTCGGGCGGGGACGCAGAAGGGGCAGGGGATAGGGGCATGACAGCGGTTCCTGAGGGGGCGAGCCGGGTGGTGGTGGCGTGAGCCGGGATCGACGATGTCGGGGCAGCCATAGTGCCATTTCTTGTCGATCCATTGTCGCAATAATAATTGCAAAAATAGTAAATGCATTTAAACTTTGCAATAGTTGCGTCCTCTTCCCCGTTCTTCCGGAGCCCCGCATGAGCCGCGTCTTCCATCGTCATCTCACGCATGCCTATCCCACCGCCGTGGCCGGCGACGGTCCTTACCTGATCGATGCCGAGGGCAAACGGTACCTGGATGCCTGCGGCGGTGCCGCGGTGTCGTGTCTGGGACACAGCGATGACGCGGTGCGCGAGGCCATTACCGAGCAGGCCGCGAGGATGGCCTATGCCCATAGCGCGTTCTTTACCTCGGAGCCGATGGAGCGACTCGCCGATTTCCTGGTGGAAAGGGCTCCGGCCGGGCTCGAGTCGGTGTATTTCGTCTCCGGCGGGTCCGAGGCCGTGGAAGCGGCACTGAAGATGGCACGTCAGTACTTTCTCGAGGTCGGGGAGCCGGCTCGGCGCCATGTCATCGCCAGGCGCCAGAGCTATCACGGCAACACGCTCGGCGCCCTGGCGACCGGCGGCAACGCCTGGCGACGCCGTCCCTTCGAGCCACTGCTGATGGAGGTGTCCCACGTCAGTCCCTGCTACGCCTATCGCGGCCAGCGGGCGGACGAAACGCCAATGGCCTATGGCGAGCGCCTGGCCGCGGAGCTCGACGCTCAGATCCAGCGCCTTGGGCCGCAGACGGTGATGGCGTTTGTCGCCGAACCGGTGGTCGGTGCCACCCTCGGCGCCGTGGCGGCGGTGCCGGGCTATTTCCGCCGGGTACGCGAGATCTGCGATCGTTACCGCATCCTGTTGATACTCGATGAGGTGATGTGTGGCATGGGCCGCACCGGGAGTCTGTTCGCCGCGGAGCAGGAGGGCATCAACGCCGATCTGATCACCGTGGCCAAGGGCCTGGGCGGCGGCTATCAGCCGATCGGGGCGACCCTGGTTAGCGGTCGCATTCGCGATGCCATCGCCGCGGGCTCAGGGGCCTTTCAGCACGGCCACACCTACATCGGTCATGCCACTGCCTGCGCGGCGGCGCTGGCCGTGCAGCAGGCGGTGGAGTCTCGCGGCCTGCTGTCACGGGTCAGCACCTTGGGCGACGGCCTCGAGCAGCGTCTGAGGGCGCGCTTCGGCGGCCATGCTCATGTCGGGGACATCCGCGGTCGTGGGCTGTTCTGGGGCTTGGAGCTGGTCGCGGATCGCGACACCAAGACGCCTTTTGCCCCCGAGCTTCGTGTCAATGCGCGGCTCAAGGATGCCGCCATGGAGGCAGGGCTGATGTGCTATCCCGCCGGCGGCACCCACGATGGACGCAGCGGTGACCACGTACTTCTGGCCCCGCCGTATATCCTGGCGCCGGAGCATCTGGACGAGATCGTCGATAAGCTTGAGGACGCGCTGGAGGCGACGCTGGCGGTGTGACGACGCCCGGTAGCCGCCAGCACGCTGCGCTATCCATCCCACGCTAAAAGGACCCATCATGGCGATTCACTCCCGCCTCACGCCCCTTGATGACGCCACCATGAGCGACGCTCAGCGTCGGGTGCTCGAGGCCATTCTGGCTGGCCCCAGGGGCAACCTCGATGGCCCCTTTCTGGCCTGGGTGCATAGCCCCAAGCTTGCCGATCATGCCCAGCGGCTGGGGGCCTTCTGTCGCTACGAGACGGCACTGCCGCTGCGCCTGACCGAACTCGCCATACTGGCCACGGCGGCCTGGTGGCATAGCCAGGCGGAATGGCAAATCCATGCGCCCATCGCGCGGGAGGCAGGCGTCTCGACGGCGGTGATTGAGGCGCTGCGGGCGGGCAGGGAGCCACCCTTCGAGGCCGACGACGAGGCACTGGTCTATCGCCTGAGCCAGGCGTTGTACGAGACTCGCCGCGTCGATGAGGCGCTCTACCAGGAAGCCGTTGCCGCCTTTGGTGAGGTCGCCGTGGTCGAGTTGGTGGGTGTGCTTGGCTACTACGCGCTGGTCGCCATGACCCTGAACGTGTTCGAGGTACGTCGCGGTGACGGCGACTTGCCTTTTCCCGAGTAATGGCATGTATCGGCCCAGCGCATTGCTTGAGGTTGTCCCGGTGCTCCTCAAGGCGCTCTTCACGGGGTTCTCGACGCCGCTGGGCAAGCGGGCGCCTCCCGTGCGATCCTCCAAAATAGAGTGTTACTGATACAGCAATAGCCGATGAGCATGAGCTCCCTCGGCTCGTGACGGCGTCCATTTGGAGGGACGAGCATGGCCGACAGTCATCTGGTCTTCGTGTTGCTGGCGCTGACCCTGATCGCCTTCGTCTGGGGTCGCTGGCGTTTCGATGTCGTCGCATTGGCGTCGCTGTTGGCCGCGGTCTTGCTGGGATTGGTGCCCTCCGATGAGGCCTTCTCAGGCTTCGGACACCCGGCGGTGATCACCGTGGCGGCGGTGCTGGTGCTGTCGCGGGGGTTCGAGCTTGCCGGCGTGGTCGACGTGATTGCGGTCCAGGTGCTCAAGGTGGGCGACCGCTTGCTCTATCAGCTCTGTGCCCTGGTCGGGCTGGTGGTGGTGCTGTCGGGCTTCATGAATAACGTCGGTGCCTTGGCGTTGCTGCTGCCGGTCGCCATGCGCATGGCGAAGGAGCACAACACCTCGCCGTCGGTGTTGTTGATGCCGTTGGCCTTCGGCTCCCTGCTTGGCGGCTTGACCACGCTGATCGGCACCCCTCCCAATATCATCATCTCGAGCTATCGAGCATCGATATCCGGCGAGCGCTTCGCCATGTTCGATTTCCTGCCGGTGGGCGGCGCCGTGGCGCTGGTGGGATTTGCCTTTATCGTGGTGCTGGGCTGGCGTCTGGTGCCACGCCGAGCCGGCAAGGCCAGCCTCGATGATATGTTCGACACCGCCAACTACCTGGTCGAGGTGAGCGTCGGCGAGGGCGCCAAGGCGATCGGCTGGTCGCTGGCACGGTTTCAGCGCAAGCTCGACAACAGCGTGCCGGTGCTGGCCGTGGTCCGAGGCGAGCAGCGCTACGCCGGCCATGCGTTTTACGGCGTGCTGCGCGAAGGCGATATCCTGCTGCTGGAAGCGGGACCGGAAGAAATGGCGATGCTGGAGGACAAGGCCGGGCTGCGGGTTGGCCTGGCCCCCAGCGAGCCAGAACGGGTAGACGATGATGAGGCATCGGCGTCCCATGACTCGAACGGCGCCATCGGTGCCGGCAGCGACGATGACGCGGCGGCGTCACGCGCTGGCGAGAGTGCTGGTGAGGGCGCTGGCGAGAGTCCCGCGGTGAAGGGTGACGATGCCACGCAGCGAGCTCGCCACCTGGCCGCGCGAGCCAAGGGCCTGGTCGAGCGCGATGAGCGCGATGCCGAGCAGCAACAGGCGCTGGAGCAGACCCGCAAGGCCACTCGCGATGACAGCGGCAAGGTCGACACCGAAGGGCTTCACCTGATCGAAGCGGTGGTGCGAACCGATGCCCTGCTGGTCGGACGTACCGCCGTGGAGCTGCGCCTGCATCACCAGTATGGCCTGCACCTGATCGCCGTCGCCCGGGATGGCAGCCGCCTGCGCCAGCGGCTGCACGAGATCCGCTTTCGCGCCGGCGATGTATTGCTGCTGCAAGGTGACGCCGACGAACTCGGCGAGAGTCTGGCGATGCTCGGTTGCCTGCCCCTGGCGCGGCGCAACCTGAACTTGGGTCAACCGCGTCGTCTGGCGGCGTCGCTGGCCATCTTCGGCCTGGCCATTGCCGCCATGCTGCTCGATTGGCTGCCGGCCTCGGTGGCGCTGGCGCTGGCGGCGCTCGTCACCCTGGTGCTTGGCATGATGCCACTGCGAGAGGCCTACCGCGCCATCGATGGCCCGGTGCTGGTGCTGCTCGCGGCGATGATTCCGGTAGGGCAGTCGCTCGAGACCAGCGGCGGGGCGAAGCTCGTGGCCGATGCCCTCCTGACGCTGGGAAGCCAGTGGCCGCCGATGGCGATGCTGGCCGGGCTGTTTGTGTGCTGCACGCTGCTGTCCAACGTGATCAACAATGCGGCGGCGGCGCTGCTGATGGCGCCGATCGCCGCGAGTCTCGCCAAGGGGTTCGATGTCGCCCTGGATCCCTTTCTGATGGTCGTGGCGGTCAGTGCCTCCTGCGCCTTTCTGACCCCTATCGGGCACCAATCCAACACCCTGGTGATGGGGCCGGCGGGCTATCGCTTCGGCGACTATTGGCGACTGGGCCTGCCGCTGACCCTGGTCGCCATGGTGGTGACGGTGCCCCTGGTGATGTGGGTCTGGCCCTTGTGAGCGTCGGTCCCGTAACCGTAACCGTAACCGTAACCGTAACCGTAACCGTAACCGTAACCGTAACCGTAACCGTAACCGTAACCGTAACCGAAGCCGCAACCGCAACCTGAAGCTCGAAGCGTGTCGATGTCGCCGAGGGCGAAGGAAGGTCTTCGGGGCCGCCACCCGCCGTAATAAAAACCCCGGCCATGGCCGGGGAGTTGATGCTTACCTTACCTGTCGATCGGCTTAGGCGATGACGTCGTGCTGGGTGGCCTTGTCCTTGTCGGTGACGAAGGCATCGAAGGCGAAGTCGTCCACCGTCAGCATGTCGAGTACCTCGGCCTCGCGCTTGCGCATGAAGTCCGCGTCGTCGGTGCTGATCAACTCGGCGGCCAGTGCGGCTTCCAGGCGTTCCTCCGGGTGTAGTGCCTGGATCGGCAGCTTGCCCTTGGCGTAGGCCTTGTTGATCTGGCGATACAGCACCTCGGCGCGCTCCTGGGTCTCGAGCAGGGCGTTGTAGCGGGCCAGGGGGTTGTCCTGAACGCCGTCGTTGGTGTCCCAGGTGCCCTGGAGCATCTTGTGGCGCAGGGCGCTGTCGTTGGATACCTTGGCCGCGATGGCACGAGACAGATCGTCGTGGGGGCGTGCCCAGCGGCGTCCGGTGGGCATGGCCACGAGCTTGAGCGTCTTGCCCACGGCGCGACTCGGCAGGTTGTCGAAGACCTCGATGAAGGCTTGTTCGGCGCGGTTCAACAAAAAGCGACAGGAGTAGCTCATGAGCTCCGCTTCGCCCTCGACCTTGTCGCCCTCGTGCCACTGCTTGAGCACCATGCTGACCAGATAGAGGTTGGAGAGGATGTCGCCGAGCCGTGCCGAGAGCATCTCGCGCTGCTTGAGCTTGGAGCCGAGGCTCGCCATGGCGGCGTCGGCGCACAGGCTGAAGGCCGACGACAGGCGCGTCACGTCCTTGGCGAAGGGTGCGGCGACCTCATCGAAGGGCACCTGGGGCGTGCCGATGCCGAGGCCCAGGGAGAAGGCGCGCGCGGCATTGCCGAAGATCAGGCCGATATGGCCGTAGAACGCCTTGTCGAAGGCCTTGGCATCGTCGGCATCCTTGGCGGCGAGTTCTGGCAGCACATACGGGTGGCAGCGAATGGCGCCCTGGCCGAAGACCATCAGGTTGCGGGTCATGATGTTGGCGCCTTCCACGGTAATCGCCACCGGGTTGGCGCTGTAGCCGATGCCGAGGTAGTTGCGCGGGCCGAGGGTGACGGCCTTGCCGCCATGGATGTCCATGGCATCGGCGAGGATATCGCGCTGGAACTCGGTGAGCTGGCTCTTGAGGATCGTCGAGGGCACCGCCGGCGACTCGCCGTGATCGATGGTGTTGGCGGTCTGGTAGACCGCCGCCTGGGCGATGTAGGCCTTGGCGGTCAACCGCGCCAGGGGCTCCTGAACGCCTTCCATCTCGGCGACCGGCACATTGAACTGGCGGCGCACTCGGGCGAAGCCGCCGGCCCAGCCGATGGCGTAGCGACCGGTGCCGGTGGCACCGGAAGGCAGCGTGATGCAGCGACCGACCGACAGGCACTCGACCAGCATGCGCCAGCCTTCCCCGGCCATTTCGTGACCGCCGATGATGGTGTCGAGAGGGACGAAGACGTTATCGCCCTTGATCGGGCCATTCATGAATGGGCTACCGATCGGGTGGTGGCGGCGACCGATCTCCATGCCCTTCGTGTCGCGGGGCACCAGGGCGCAGGTGATGCCGCGATCTTCCTCGTCGCTGAGCAGGTGGTCGGGGTCGAACATGCGAAAGGCAAGGCCAACCACGGTGGCAACCGGTGCCAGGGTGATCCAGCGCTTGTTGAAGGTCAGGCACAGGCCGAGGACCTCTTCGCCGTCGATCTCGCGTTTGCACACGATGCCGACGTCGGGGATCGAGGTGGCATCGGAACCGGCGCGGGGGCCGGTCAGGCCGAAGCAGGGAATCTCGCGGCCATCGGCCAGGCGCGGCAGATAGTGATCCTTCTGCTCCTGGGTGCCGTACTTGAGCAGCAATTCCCCCGGGCCTAGCGAATTGGGCACGCCGACGGTGGACATCAGGGTCTCGTTGACCGCGAGTTTCTGCAGCACCGCCGACTGGGCCTTGGCCGAGAAGCCGAGGCCGCCGTACTGCTTGGGAATGATCATGCCGAAGAAGCGTTCCTTCTTCAGGTAGTCCCACAGTTCACCGGGCAGGTCGGCGCGCTCGCGGGCGACGTCCCAGGCGTTGCACATGCCGGTGGCGACGCTGCACTGGTGATCGATGAAGGCGCGCTCTTCTTCACTGAGGCCCGTGTCGTTGAAGCGCATTAGTTGTTGCCAATCGGGGCGACCGGAAAACAGCTCGCCGTCCCAGGCCACGCTGCCGGCCTCGAGCGCGGTGCGCTCGGTCTCGGAGACTTTTGGCGCCATGCGTTTGAACATGGCGAACAGCCGCGGTGACAGCCAGGCGCCGCGCAGGGCAGGCAGGCCGCAGGCGGCGATAATGGCCGCGATGATCAACAGCAGCACGCCGGTGAACTCGGCGTCGAGCACCAGGCCGACGATGCCGAGCACACCCGGTACGGCCAGGGCGGGCAGGGCGCCGGCCTCGCGGCGGGCGACGGCGATGAGGCCGACGACCGTGAGCACCAGCAGAAGCAAGCTGAGCATGGCGTTCTCCTTGAACACGATATGAGGCAAAAGCCTAGGTTGGGACGATGCGTTTCATCTAGCGTTTCATCGAGCGGGGCATTCTTTGTTGGCTGTGTTGGCTCTGTTGACTCCGCCGTCCCGGTTGGCCCTGCCGCCCCTGCGCTGTGCGAGGGAACGACGTTGCACGGTCGAAGAGCCGTGATGCGCGAAATGAAACAACTGTTTGAATGGTTGCAGACTAGCCCATCGTTTGGCAAGCGGCCACCGCTATCCGCCAAGGCTTCCACCAAGGTCGAATATAGAAGACTCTCATCGGCACAAAAAGGCCCCACGAGGGTCGTGGGGCCGAGAAGGGTACGTCGAGAACGTGCCGGGGTGTCGCTCGCATCAGCCACGCAGGGCGGTGGGGCGGAGCGGATTCACCGGTTTAGCGGTGGGCGTCGTCGAGCCGACGCTCGGGCGGCCGCTGGGCGGCCGCACCATTGGCGACGTAATAGGCTGCGGCGCTCGGTGCCAGGGTGTCGCGGCCGCGAATCTTGTCGGCCATGCGCTCGGCGAGCATGATCGTCGGGGCGTTGAGGTTGCCCGTGGGGATCACCGGGAACAAGGAAGCATCCACGACCCTGAGGCCCTCGACGCCGTGGACGCGGCCGGCGCCATCGACCACGCAGTCGTCCGAGTCGCCCATGCGGCAGGTGCCGCAGGGGTGATAGGCGGTTTCGGCGTGCTCGCGGACAAAGGCGTCGAGCTCGGCGTCGGTCTTGACGCCGTCGCCGGGGGAGACTTCACGGCCGCGAAACTCATCCATGGCGGGCTGGGCGATGATCTCCCGGGTCAGGCGGATGGCATCGCGAAACTCCTGCCAGTCCTTGTCGGTGGACATGTAGTTGAACAGGATCGACGGTGCTACCTTCGGGTCCCGGGAGGTCAGACGAACGCGTCCCTCGCTTTGCGAGCGCATGGAGCCGACGTGGGCCTGGAAGCCGTGGGCCTGCACCGCGCTCTTGCCGTTGTAGCTGATGGCGATGGGCAGGAAGTGGTATTGCAGGTTGGGCCAGGCTTCGTCGTCGTGGGAGCGGATGAAGCCGGCGGCCTCGAACTGATTGCTGGCGCCCACGCCGGCGCCGAAAAACAGCCACTCGGCGCCGATCTTCGGTTGGTTGTACCACTTGAGCGCCGGATATAGCGAGATCGGTTTCTTGCACTCGTACTGAATGTACATCTCCAGGTGATCCTGGAGGTGGGCCCCGACGTTGGCGTTGACCTGGACCGCCTCGATGCCGAGTTCGTCGAGGACTTCCTTGGGTCCGATACCGGAGCGCTGCAGGATCTGTGGTGAGGCGATGGCGCCGCCACACAGCAGCACTTCACGGCGAACCCGCACCTCCTGGGTCTGGCCCTTTTGCTGGTAGCGCACGCCGACGGCACGCTTGCCCTCGAAGGTGATCACGTCGGTGGTGGCGCGGGTCTCGATCGTCAGGTTGTCGCGGTTCTTGGCTTGATCCAGATAGCCCCGCGCGGTGGAGGCGCGACGGCCCTTGGGCGTGACGAAGCGGTCCATGGGGCCGAAGCCTTCCTGCTGATAGCCGTTGACGTCTTCGGTGGCCGGGTAGCCGGCCTGCTGACCGGCCTCGATAAAGGCGTGGTAGAGCGGGTTGTTGCCTGGTTTGGGGGTGGTCACGCTGACCGGGCCGTCGTCGCCATGGTAGTCGTTGGCGCCAATATCCCGGGTCTCGGACTTGCGAAAATACGGCAGGCAGTTGGCATAGGTCCAGTCAGCGAGGCCGTCGCGCCGGGCCCAGTTGTCGTAGTCCAGGGCGTTGCCGCGGATGTAGCACATGCCGTTGATCAGCGAGGAGCCGCCGAGGCCCTTGCCGCGACCGCATTCCATGCGCCGGCCATCCATGTGTGGTTCGGGGTCGGTCTCGAAGGCCCAGTTATAGCGCTTGCCCTGCAGCGGATAGGCGAGCGCCGCGGGCATCTGGGTGCGAAAGTCGAAGCGATGATCGCGGCCGCCGGCCTCGAGGAGCAGGACGCTGACGCTGGCGTTCTCGGTGAGTCGGGTCGCCAGCACGTTGCCGGCAGAGCCGGCACCGATGATGACGTAATCGAATTCGCGGGACGCGGGGGTCGTGGACTGGGTCATGCAAGGCCTCCCTGGAGAAGGAATCTGGAGAGTCGCTGTGGGCTTGGCGGGGCCAGAGCCGCAGACAGCGCCGAAAGCAGCGCCTGAGATCGTGTCGACAGCCGGTTTTGAGACTGCGCTTGAGACAGTGCCGCAGACAGCGCAAAGGTGGGCAGCAGCGGGGCAACCAAGGCGCGCACCGGTGCGGCGGAGCCGGTGCGGGACGCGCCCCCACGGGCTTGGCCTGTGACCAATGCTCGTGGGGGCGGGTCGTCACGGTTTAGAACACCGACTCGAAGGGGCCCATTTCGATCTGCACCGACTTGGTTTGGGTGTAGTGGGCCAGGGTCTCGATGCCGTTCTCGCGACCGACGCCGGACTGCTTGTAACCGCCCACCGGCATTTCGGCGGGGGACTCGCCCCAGGTGTTGACCCAGCAGATGCCGGCTTCCAGACGGTGAATCATGCGATGGGCACGGTTCAGGCTCTCGGTAAAGACACCCGCGGCCAGGCCATAGGTGGTGGCGTTGGCGCGTTGGAGCACTTCCTCGTCGCTGTCGAAGCCGAGAATCGACATCACCGGGCCGAAGATCTCTTCCTGCACGATGCGCATGTCGTCGCGGCAGTCGGTGAAGACCGTCGGAGCGGCCCAGGCACCCTTGGCCCAGTCACCCTGATCCCAGGCATCGCCGCCGGCGAGCACCCGGGCGCCTTCCTGCTTGCCGATGGCCAGGTAGGACACCACCTTCTGCTGGTGCTCGAAGCTCACCAGCGGACCGAAATTGACCTCGGGGTCCATGGGGTCGCCGGCCTTGATGCGAGCGACACGCTCGGCAATGCGCGTTTCAAAATCTGCCCTGACGGCGTTGTCGACGAACACCCGGGTGCCGTTGGTGCAGATCTGACCGCTGGAGTAGAAGTTGGCCATCATGGCGGCGTCGGCGGCGCGGTCGAGATCGGCGTCGGCACAGACGATCAGCGGCGACTTGCCGCCGAGCTCCATGGTCACGTCCTTGAGGCTCGACGCGGCCGCCGCGGACATGACCTTCTTGCCGGTTTCGACCTCGCCGGTGAAGGATACCTTGGCGATATGCGGATGCCCGGTGATGGCCTGACCTACCGCTGCCTCGCCCTGGACGACGTTGAACACGCCGTCGGGCAGCCCCGCCTCGGTAAAGACCTCGGCCAGGATCAGTGTGGTCAGCGGCGTGACTTCGCTCGGCTTGAATACCACCGCGTTGCCGGCGGCGAGCGCCGGGGCCGACTTCCAGCAGGCGATCTGGATCGGGTAGTTCCAGGCGCCGATGGAACCGATCACGCCCAGCGGCTCACGGCGGGTATACACGAAGCTGTCTTCGCGCAGGGGAAACTGACTGCCTTCGATGGCGGCGGCGAGCCCGGCGTAGTATTCGAGCACGTCGGCGCCGGTGACGATATCCACCGCCGAGGTCTCGCTGAACGGCTTGCCGGTATTGAGGGTTTCGAGCCTGGCGATCTCGTCGTTGCGGCTACGCAGTAGCGCCACGGCGCGATTGAGGATGCGGCCGCGCTCCATGCCGGACATGGCGGCCCACACCTTCTGGCCACGCTGGGCCGAGGCCACGGCGACATCGACGTCGGCGGCGCTGGCCACCTGGACGTCGGCCAGGTGGCTGCCGTCGTAGGGGTTGGTCACGGCAAAGGTCTCGCCGGAGGTGGCGGACTGGCGGCGGCCGTCGATGTATAGCGTCTGGAGTTCGAGAAGTGCCATGGCATCCTCCTGTCGGTAGGGCGTGGCGTCGTTGAGCGACGCGGCTTACGTTCTTTGCGACGTGAAATGGCGGGAGACGGCTAGGGAGCGGTTTCCGCCAACAGTCGATCGAGATACTCGCGGGCCAGGCGACGCGCTTCGACGGCATCGAGGCCCGCCGGGGTGAGGGCGCCGCGCAGCCACAGGCCATCGATCATGGCGGCCATGCCCTGGGCGGCTCGGCGGGCGTCGTCGCGGGGCATCAGGCGGCGGAACTGGTAGCACAGGTTGGCAAACAGTCGACGATCGTTGACCTGCTGGAGGCGCTGCAGGTCACGCTTGTGCACAGAGTTCGACCAGAAGGCGAGCCAGGTCCCGGCGGCGCGCTCATTGATCTGGGACGAGTCGAAGTTGCCATCGATGATCGCCTCCATGTGTGCTCGAGGAGTGTCTTCAGAAATCGCCTTGCGCCTCGCGGCCACGGCGGTGCCGAGATCCTTGAGAATCTGGCGCATGGTCGCCTCGAGTAGACCATCCTTGCCGCCGAAGTAGTGGCTGATGATGCCCGCTGACACGCCGGCGTGGCGGGCGATGCGCACCACCGTGGCATCGGCAAGACCGACCTCGTTGATCGCCGACATGGTGGCCTGGATCAACTGCTGACGACGGATGGGCTCCATTCCTACCTTGGGCACTGCTGCGCTCCTTTTTCTCAGCGGGCTTTCTGTTCTTGGCCAACTCTTGACCAGTCCTCGACCAGCTCGTGTTCAGCCGTCGCTAGCGTAGGCCAGGGCCGGCATAAGCGCCGGCATGAGCGCCGGCCTGGGCCGGCATGAGCGTTGGCCTGGGCCGGCATGAGTGTTGGCCTGGGCATCGGTAGGCCTCGAGTGCCCGCAAACAGGGCGTTAGCGCTGTCGTGGATCTTACCGCGTTTATGTCCAGGCCTTGCGATGGTGGCGCCTGGCGTGGTTAGGATAGAGGCAGTATGACTTTTATTGATTGGACGTTCAATCAAAAGTTGACGGCCTCAACGCCGACATGGTGATTGGCCGGCCATACTCAACCAGAGGACTCGTATCGGCACATGTTGTAGCGATGCGGGTAGGCGGGTTCCGGCGGCGAGCGCTGTTCTGCGCGGCCGGTGCCTGCTGCCATCTCGGACCACCTACAAGAGGACTCCCCATGTCGACGCTCCTGACGTCTCCCCTGAAGACGCCTGCCCGCCACGCCCTGACCCTGCTGACGGCGACCCTGGCAGGCGCTGCTTCCACCGCTGCACTGGCCGCCGACGACAGTTGCCAGCCGGTGCGTTTTGCCGAGGTCGGCTGGACCGATATCACCGCGACCACCGCCCTGACGACGGAAATGCTCAAGGCGATGGGGTATGAGACCCGCATCGATACGGTATCGGTGCCGATCGCCTATTCCGGGATGAAGAACGGCGACTTCGATGTCTTTCTCGGCAATTGGATGCCGTCGATGGCATCGCTCAGCGATCCTTACGTCGAGAAGGGGGAGGTGGATCGGCTCGGGGCTAACCTTGAAGGCGCCAAGTACACCTTGGCGGTGCCGCAATATGTCCATGACGCTGGGGTGACGTCTGTCGCCGATCTCGCCGAGCATGCCGAGCGGTTCGACAGTGAACTTCATGGCATCGAAGCGGGTAACGATGGCAACGAGTTGATTCAGCAGATGATCGACGACGACGCCTTCGGCCTGGGCGACTGGTCGCTGGTCGACTCGAGCGAGGCGGGAATGCTGGCCGAGCTGCGGGCCAGAACGCCGGATCAGACCTGGATGGTATTCCTCGGGTGGGAGCCGCATCCGATGAACACCAACTTTGACATGGCCTACCTCGAGGGGGCCGACGACTACTTCGGGCCCGACCTCGGGGGGGCGACGGTCTACACCAACACCCGCGCCGGCTATGTCGAGGATTGCCCGAACGTGGGCAAAATGCTGAATAATCTAAGTTTTACCCTGGAGCTTGAGAACCAGCTGATGGCGACCATCATGGACGATGGCGTGGCCCCTGATCAGGCCGCGCGTGACTACCTCCAGGCCAACCCGGAGCTTCTGGATGCCTGGCTCGACGGCGTCGAGACCGCGGGGGGCGAGCCGGCGGCAGGAGCGGTGAAGGCCGAGCTGGGTGTAGAGGGGTAACGCCGCCGCGTTGCCTGCTCCCGTCCCGGCAGGATACGCCAGGATGTGACGGAGGCCGGTGCACTAAAAAAGTCGGGGCCTGGGTTGCCAAGTTCCTGAGATGTGTGCATAATTCTCCACCGTTGGCACGGCAAGCGTCGGATTTTCTTGGCCTTGCTGGCCCGGCCGTCACATAAGTCAACGGCAAATGGCTACGTAGCTCAGCTGGTTAGAGCACATCACTCATAATGATGGGGTCCCCTGTTCAAATCAGGGCGTAGCCACCAGAATACGCAAAATGCCCGTCGGCTCGCCGACGGGCATTTTCGTGTGTGCCAGTCACGGCGCTATCCACCATGGCTGGTGCTGGGTGCTGGGTGCTGGGTGCTGGGTGCTGGGTGCTGGGGGTGTAATGGCGGACTTGTGCTCCAGCGTTACCCTCGTTGGGCGGTGTCGACACCGGTTCGGGGCCCCGGCTGCCTTGCCGGTGCCTGTGCAGGATGGCGGGGCGGCAGAGTGAGCGGCAGTCCGGGCGTTGGAGCTCGGTCGGCCCATGCCGGCGTGGTGCGGCGGTGCCTGCGGTGTTCCCGGGTCGTCGGCATGAAACGCGAAGACGCCCAAGTCATCAGGGCTTTCAGCGAGTTAGCCCAGGCACACCGAGGGGACTTGAGCGCAATCAGGCTTGACGTTTTCGAGGCGATCCGTATACTACGCCCCGTGCTTGAGGCGATTCCCCGATAGCTCAGTTGGTAGAGCAAATGACTGTTAATCATTGGGTCACAGGTTCGAGTCCTGTTCGGGGAGCCAGTTTCATCGTGTGATGCGAGCCGTATCACGCCCGGTCCCGCATCTAGCACCGACAATTCAAGATCATTCCCCGATAGCTCAGTTGGTAGAGCAAATGACTGTTAATCATTGGGTCACAGGTTCGAGTCCTGTTCGGGGAGCCATCTTGTCCATGAATTGTCGCTGATCCGTTGCACATCGTCGTTCCCCGATAGCTCAGTTGGTAGAGCAAATGACTGTTAATCATTGGGTCACAGGTTCGAGTCCTGTTCGGGGAGCCAGTGTGTTGCGCTAACGCTTATCCCTTCATGGGATTTTTTTTCGCCTTGAAAAAAGTCCCGGTGGTGCGAGCAATATCCGGCGGTAAGGGAAAGCCGAATCCATGTGATGTCTTCGTCCTTCCCCTTGGTTTTACATCCGTTCGGATATCATCCCTGAGTGTAGGACTATCGCTAGGCCAGGCAACGCAGCATCTCTACGAGAAGCTCCTCCAAGTTGCCGCCATCGATAGCGCTGTTGTCGTAATGTAAGCAAAAGTTTGCAAGCCGCCTGGCTCTTGCATGATCCGTTACGAACCACTCAGTTCCAGCCACGGAGTGGCAGGTGCTCGCCGCATGGTTGGCGATTTCCTGTTTCAGGATGGTGCCGAGTTTTGCCTCCAACTCGTCAATAAAGACACCGCAGACGCCGACATCCGGGTTGTGTGAGGTGTAGCCGTTTCGGATGTCCAGCCGGTTGGGCTGGGTCGTATCTCCGAATTTGAAGTAGTTAAAGTGCGCGTTGTCTGGAGACATGATGTAGGTGTCGAGATCTACGCCAGGGGTCACTATCAGGTAGGTATATTTCATGTTGGTGTCCTCATGATTCTGGGTGGGTCGGTCAAGCCTGTGTTGATCGAATAGGAATGTTGGCGGTCTGGTGTGATGGCGGATACTTGGTTACTCACTAGCCTTGTCGGTGTCGTCCAGGGTCTTGCCCTTGATGCCAAACTTGGCCGACGTCGTCACCACCGCGGTCTTCTCTCCCTTGGGAATCACGCCGATGGTTGCGGGGGATGCCTGGGTGCCGGAGGCGGTGAAGGTGATTTCCCCGTCGCTCCAGGTGTCGACCTTGAGCACGCCCTTGCCGTCACTGAACGCCAGCGTCCCTTCGGGCATCGGCAGGAAGGCGCCACGCAGGTGGTAGGTGTCGCCCGGTGTGAGCGCATCTCCGTCCGTCAATTCCTTGTCGTTGTCGAACACTCCGGTGATCGTCGGCGTTTGTGATACCAGTCCCTTGAGCCAATTGATCAGTTCCAGGTAGTTGGGGTCTGACTGCACCGAGTCGAGATCTCCGGCGTACTCGTGGATGAACGACGGCGTGACGAACAGATAGGTATCCTTGTGCAGCGTCCACTGGCTGGTATGCCGCTCGGCCTTGAAGCACGGGCCGGCCTTGATGTTGGCGCTGTTCTCACGGCAGTCGGCGTAGACCACGATGGCGCTGACGATAGGCATGCCGAGCAGGTATTCGCAGACGAAGACGATATTGCCCACCTTGCTCTCCGATGAACTCGTGCTCTCCGAGATGCGCAGCCCCTCCTTGCCGATAGAGGCGATCATGGCGCTGGCAAAGCCAAGCTCCCCGGCACCCGTCGCGAGGCCCAGCAGCGACTCCAGGAGCTCCTTGCTAAAGTCCATGCCGAAACTCTGTGTCGAATACGCCACGTCCTCCTCGGTGACATGGACAAAGAGACCTGATCCACCAATGACGTCCTCAAGGGCGTGGTAGTTGTAGAGCGAGTAGGGTTTTTTTGTTGCGGGGTTGATGGTGGTGGTAATGGCGCGAGTCATCCCGGCGAAAAACACCGAGACTTCGGCGAACACCTTCTGCACGGACTCCTTCATTGGCTGGGAGGCGTCCAGTGTGCTGGCCATCATGATGTTGCCGGTCTCGTTGAAGATGTAGTACTTGTTTGCCTCGATATTATGCGGGTTCTTTACGGCAGGTTTCAGCGGGGTGGTGGTCGGTGTGTGGGACATGTTGTGATCCTCCGGGTCGGATTTTCCAGTGAGAGAGCGAAGTGTTCCGCCAGAAGGAGTGTCGCCAAGCTCGGAGCCGGCGTCAGGATCATCGTGGTATCAGTCGGTCTAAAGACGGGGAAATGCGGACGATAGCAGTATCACCCTGGTGTCAGGGAGCGGGGATGGGATGAGATGTTTCCATCGTCGCCAAGGTGCGAAAAGGACACGGTGAGATACCGTCATGCCAAGCGCCAGGGTGGGGGAACTCGGCGGCGGGTGATTCGTAATATGAATGGGGCAGAGAGGCTTGAGCGAGCTGTCGGCCGGGCTCGGTGGTGAGCCCGGCGCGGGGTGGCGGCGCGGTCAGTAGGGCGCGCTAGTATGCTGTGGTTGGCGGCAAGTGGTCCGGCTCGGTGAGCACTTCCTTGAGCCATTCGACCATCTTGCCATGTCGCGATGTGGCGTGCCCCGCCGCCTGGAAATGGGTGGCGTGTCGCGGCGAAGGCGGTAGCACAAAGAGATAGGTGCTCTTGTGTAGCCGCCAGCGGGTGGGGTGTGGGTCGTTTCTCAGACAAGGATGGGAGCGGATCGCGTTGTTGTTGTAGCGCCAGTCGGCGGAAAACAGGACGGCGCTGACCACCGGCATGCCGAGCAGTTCTGCGCAGATGAACATCAGGTGGCCTACCCGGGTTTGCGAAGGGTGCGCCCGTTGTGCGATGCGCCGGCTTTCCTCGGCGATGGCGGTCAGCAGGCGGTCGGCGAACGCAAGGTCGGCGGTGTTGCAGGGCAGATCTAGCAGCGACTCCAGCAGCGTGCGGTTGAACTGGGCGCCGACGTTGTCGGTGTCGTGGCGGATGTCCTCATCGGTCAGTCGAACGAAAAGCTGCGAGGCGTGAGTGATGCGTTCAAGGGCTTGGTAGTTGTACGGCGAGTAGGGGGCGGCGGTGAGAGGGTCCTGGGTGCTGGTGATCGCTTGATTCATCGCGGTAACGAATGCGCAGGCCTCGGCGAAGGCATCCTGCAGCGACGCTTGGGCGGCGGGATCGGCGTTCAAGGGGCGCGACAGCATGAGCTGGCCGTCGTGGCTGAAGACGTAGTCGGATGCCGCCTCCGTCTCCTGGGTGTGCCTTGCCACGGGCGTTCTTCGTCGGGTAAGCACTGGCATGTTCCTGACCTCCTTGAGTCACGGCGAGCCGTTGGGTGAGCCGTTGGGTGAGATCAGGAAGTGTTGTCGAGAGCCGTGGTTGCGTCAGGATCATCCCGGGATCAGTTGGGCGTTGGGTCGACGGCAGCAGCCGCACCAGTCTCGAGATGGTTCTCGAAAGTCGTCGTCGAACGTGGTGCGGCCAGGATGAGGGCCCGACGCGCGGTCAGGATGTTTCGGTGGCACTAGCGGCCTTGCGGCGCGCGCGCTTGCGCAGCGGCACGATGATCGCAGTGGCCAGCAGCAGACAGGAGATGGCAATCAACGAGGCGCTGATGGGGCGGGTAAAGAAGATCGACAGGTCGCCCTGGGACATCGACAGCGCGCGGCGCAGCTCGCTCTCGGCGATGGGCCCGAGGACCAGGCCAAGAATGATCGAGACCAGAGGGAACTTGATCTTCTCGAGTAAAAAGCCCAATACGCCGAAGCCGAGCATCAGCCAGACGTCGAACATCGAGTTGCGTACCGAGTAGGTGCCGACGATACAGCACATGATGATGATCGGGCCCAGGGCCGAATACGGGACGTTGAGCAGTCTGGTGAACATCGCGATGAAGGGTTTGGAGAACAGCAGAATCATGAAGTTGACGATGAAGAGACCGGCGAAGACGGCGTAGATCAGGTCGCTGGAGGTCAGCATGAACATCGGCCCAGGCTGCAGGCCGTGCATGATGAAGGCGCCAAGGATGATGGCCGTGGTGCCGCTACCGGGAATGCCGAGAGCGAAAAGCGGCACCAGTGCGCCCATGGCGGCGGCGTTATTGGCCGCTTCCGGCGCCGCGATGCCTTCCGGCGCGCCCTTGCCGAACTGTTCGGGGTGTTTGGACCAGCGCACCGTCTCGCTATAGCTGACCATGGCCGCGGTGCTGGCTCCGATGCCGGGCAGAATGCCGATGATCACCCCGAGCAGAGACGAACGGGTCAGGGTCACGCCGATCTTGCGCATGATGGGCACATCGAAGATCTTGATCTTGACCCGGGTCAGCGGCTGATGCACGTCGTGGCCGAGGGCGCGTTTCATGACCTCGGAGACGGCAAACAGGCCCACGATGACAGGAATGAGACCAACCCCCTCGGCCAGATTGAGGTTGCCGAAGGTGTAGCGACTGGTGCCGGTCAGCGGGTCGATGCCAATGGTCGCGAGGAGCAACCCGAGGGTGGCGCCGATCAGGCCGTAGATCAACTTGCCACCGAGCGAGGCCACCACGGTCAGGCCGAGCAGTGCCAGGGCGAAGTACTCTGGCGAGGAAAACTTCAACGCCACCGACGCCAGCATCGGCGTGAAGACGATCAGCGCGATGGTGCCGACCAGCCCGCCGATGGCGGAGCTTAGCACGCCGATGCCAAGTGCCTTTCCGGCGAGTCCTTGCTGGGTCATGGGGTAGCCGTCGAAGGCAGTCATTACCGCCTCGGGAGTGCCGGGAGCGCGGTAGAGAATGGCAGTGATCAGGCCCGAGAAGACCGTTGAGCCATAGATCGCGGTCAGCAGCATGAAGGCGGCGGTGGGCTCCATGCCGTAGGTGACGGGGAGCAGGATTACGACCAGGATGACGCCGCTGATGCCTGGCAGGGCGCCGCCGATGAAGCCGATGAAGACGGCCGAGGTGAGGATCAGCAGATTCATGGGCTGGAGCACCACGGCCAGCCCGCTGAGGAAACTTTCTAACATCGTCAACTCCGAAGGACGCTGGGCGCGCAGAAGTCAGGGGTGGTTGGGGTCGCCGTCATGGCAAGGGAATGCCGAGCAGGTAGGCGAATACGCCTTGTATCATCAGGCCGGCGACGGCCAGGGTGATGACGATCGCGCCCCAGTGCCGAGCGCCGAGTAGCCAGGTGGCAACGAGCGCGAAGGCGAGGGTGGCGATCAGATACCCGGTCACCGGCATCAGCAGCGTGTACGCCAGGGTGATGGCCATCAGCCACCAGTGGCGAGTCGCCGCCCATCCGCTGGGTTCGGCATTGGCGTCTGCAACCGTCGCCGCGCCGCGGTCTGTGTCTGGCGCAGGGCTCGGTGGCAGGTCGGCATCGACGGTGTCTTGCCGTGCGGGCGCTGCGTCGGCGGTGTCCCGACGGGCCTGGCGCAGGTTGGTCGCCAGCAGCAAGCCGCCAAGGCCGAGCAGGATGATCAGTAGCATCAGTGGCCATAGGCGCGGGCCGATGAACGTCGAGACGTCCTCGGAGCTTGGGAACTGCAGGGTAGGCACCAGCGCCCCTAATGCCAGCAGCAGGATGGCGATGGCGAAGAGCGAAACCTTGGCGTGCATGGTCGGGCCCGATGGTCGGTGGCGCGCCTGGTGTCGAGCAGGCCAGGCGTGCGATGACAGGAATGATCCGGCTGGGCAGTGTCAAGGCGTGTCCGGCCGGATCAGGAGGCTAGGGCGTGGTTCAGGTGTTCTCGAGCAGACGCTTGTAGAGCTCGTAGTTCTCTTCGAGCTTCTCGCGGTAAGCGTCGCTGCCGAGCCAGCCTTCGCGATAGTGGAGGTTCACCTTCTCTTCATAGCTCTGGTAGGCATCGGAGTCGTAGACTTCCTTGAGGGCCGCTTCCAGCCGGTCGACGATCGCCGCCGGGGTGTCGGCATTGACGAAGATGCCGCGCTCGTTGCCGTCGGTCAGGTCCCAGCCGTTCTCCACGGTGGTGGGAATATCGGGGAAGTTCTCCAGGCGCTCGTCGGCAAATACCATGATCGGCATCATCGCGCCGGATTCCATATAGCTCAGTGCCGAACTGATCTCGCCGAACAGGCCGTCGATGTTGCCGCCCATCACGTTGGCGGCCACGCTGCCTTCTTCGTCATAGGGAATGAAGTTGATGTCGAGTCCAGAGGCTTCCTGGAAGGAGAGGAAGGCCATGCGGTCGGGGCTCGCCGCGTGGGTGCCGCCGATGATGACCTCGCCGGGATTTTCCTTGGCGTGGGTGAGGAAGGACTCGAGATCGGGGTACTTCTCGGGATTGACGATCAGCGTCATGACATCCGACTGAAAGCGAGCCACCGGCGTCAGTTCGTCCAGCCCGGTGGGGTTCTGCCCGGCGGCGAGGGAGGTCACCAGGGTCGAGGAGGCAAAGTCCAGGGTGTGGCCATCGGCGTCGCTGTTGGCGGTGCGCTGATGGGCGATCGCGCCGGAAGCGGACGGTAGGTTGATGACGGTGACCCGGGTATCCAGCGTCTCTTCGAGCATCGGCTTGACGGTGCGGGCGAAGTTGTCGGTGCCGCCGCCGGCGCCGGCGGCAACAAGAAACTGCAGAGGCTTCGAGGGATAGTCGGCGGCGTCGCCTGCGGCAGTGGCCGATGCGTTCCACATCAGGGCGATGCCGAGGGTGCCGAGCGTCAGCAGCGAGCCTTTGGTCACGATGGCACTGGCGGTGAGGGAGGGCTTCTGGAACATGACGTTCTCCTGGGAGTGTTGTTATGGCTGCACGATGGTTCTGGTGGATCTTGCTTCGGACGAGCCCGGTGTCGCGAGCTCGTGGTGTGCCGTCGGGAAAATGGTCTCCGTGGTGGAAGAGGATTAGGGAGCGGCGAAGAACATCGCATCTTGCGCCTGGCGCAGGGTCAGCAGAGGCGATTCGGGGAGTGCCACATCGCCCATGCTGATCGTGGCTCCGGCGGCGATGGGGCGAATCACTTCGGCGCCGGGCAGTAGATAGAACGGCACCGGTTGGCCGTCGGTCAGCGCTGCGCCGGGATGCACCTCGGGGCGCAGGCCGGCGATGTGGCGATGGTGGCCTTTCATCTCCAGGCGCTGGCCGGCGGCGACGTCCTGGGTCGCACGGGCGGTCAGGTCGAGGCGCGGTGCCACCGCGCTGCCACCGCCACTGGGCAGGCCTTTGAGTACCGCATCCAGCAACGAGATCGGCGCTTCGAGCCCTAGCAGGTGGCGGGGCAGATACACCATCGCGGCCGAGCCGCGGCGGCTCAAGACGTGTCCCTTGCCGCGCAGCAGGTCCCAGGCGTCGGGGTTGTCGCAGCGCACGACGACGAAGACGCCGCCGGCGAAGCTGAGTTCATCGGGACGGCGCAGGCAGTTGAAGACCTCCAGGCGTCCCTTGGCGTGCAGCACGCCGCCTTCGGCCTTGAGGTCGAGCAGGGTCGGGACTTCGTGGCTGCGCAGGACCAGCGCGTGGAACGCCGGGCGATCCGGAACGAGGCCGGTGGCGTTGCCCACGTTGGTCATTTCGCACAGGTCCGGGGCGGAAATCTGTGGAATGGCCGACAGCGACTCGCCGCGGGCGAGGACGACGCTGTGTTCCTGGCCCTCTGGCAGTGTCCACTGTGCAGCCATGTCGGGGGCAAGGTAGCGCTCGCCGTTGCACCACACGGCGCCATCTTGTTCGTCCCAGATGAAGTCGTACTCGCTGCTCTTGCCGGCGGCGATGATCTGAAAGCCCAGCGTTTCTGCCCAGGTGGCCAGGCCGATCAACAGGCTCGGCTGATCGCCATCCAGCGGCGTGAAGATGCGTCCGTGACGTTCGGCCAGGCGTGTCAGGTAGGGCCCGACGACCGATTCTGTTTCCTTGGTGGCGATGCCCACATGCTTGCCAGCGAGGATCGCTTCTTCGGCGTGACGAGCGCCGGCTGTCGGTATGCCGGTGGATTCCACCAGGATATCGAAAGGCAGGTGCTTGACGCAGTCCAGCGATCCCGCACCGATAAAGAGGCCCTTTTCCCATGCCCGCGATGCCTCGTCGATGCTTTGGCATACCATTACCAGGTGGTCTGGTACGCCTGACTGGCGGATAGCCTCGGCCGCCGTCTTGGCGTCGATGTCGATGGCGATGCGCGCCGATAGGCCCTTCATCTGCCTGGCCTGGCGCAGTACGCCGCGGCCGAAGTCTCCCGCGCCTGCCACGCAAGCCTCAATAACTTTAGTAGAATCAAAATGATGTAGATAATTCATGGAGTAAAAATATCTCCGGTACCTGCCAGGCGGCTTCATGGCGTGCGGGGGTCACGATCGTGGTCATCAGGACGTCGATCTTCTGGGAGCAATTTAGTGGTATACCATTTTTGGCGTCAATGTTCGGACCGAAGACTTTGGTCGTAGATGCCGGCAGTTGATTCTCATGCCGTTGTTATAAAGGGAATTTATTTTATGTTGTCGAACCGGCCGGCGTTTGTGCGTTGGTGTTTGGTATGCCATCCTTCGGGCATCAACGGCGAGTGTGATGGATTCCATGGAAAACCAAGAGCAGGACGGTCGTGCCGGGCTAGTCGAGAAGGTCGCCGATTACCTTCGTGAGCATATTGTGATGGACCATTTTCAGCCGGGACAACGGCTGCCAGAGCGAACGCTGGCACTCGAGCTGAATGTCTCGCGCACGCCGATGCGTGAGGCGTTGAAGATCCTGGCGGCCGAAGGCCTGGTGGTGCTCTCTCCGCGCCGTGGTGCCGTGGTGGCTGAGGTGAGTCCTGCGGATATCAAGGAGAAGGCCCATGTGCTCAGCGTCCTGGAGCAGGCCGCGGCAGAGCTGGCCTGCGAGCGTGCCAGCGACGATGACATCGCAGAGCTGCAGGCCCTTCACTACGAAATGAAGGCTGCGTTCCTGCGCCGCGACCGCCAGAACTACTTTCGCCTCAACCAGGACATCCACAACCGCATCGTCGCGCTGTCGGGTAACGCGTCCTTGATCGACATTCACACGACGCTGAGTCGGCAGCTCTATCGGGTGCGGTATCTGTCCAACCAGAAGAACGAGAAATGGTCGATCGCCATGGCCGAGCACGAGGCCATCATGGCGGCCCTGGAGTCCCGCGATGGTGAGCGCATCGGCACGGAGCTGCGCAATCACCTGGGCAAGACCTGGATGAAGTACGCCGACGATGAGCAGGCAAAGGCAGCCGATGGTGAGGACAGCGCCAGGGCAGGTAGCAAGGAGAGGGGCGAGGCGATCGGCGAGAAGAGAAGCGACGACGGCGTGGATGACGTGGCGACTATCGCCGCATACAAGCAGGGGCGCTAGCCGAGCCCCTCGGCGTTCGCTGTCCGGTGGTTTCGGCACCGCACCAGGATCAGTTTGGGATCAGTTGCCCGGCGGCGCTTGTCGGCGGCGGCGGTGACGTCGATTCTGATGGGACCTTCATTGTTCAGGGAGTTGTCTCATGGTGCGCCCTCCGTTCAAGATCGCCATCATCGGTGGCGGTGTCTCTGGCCTGTCGATGGCCTACTACCTGCAGAAGCACTGGCCGGCAGAACGCGGAGAGCTCGTCATCACGCTGTTCGAGCGCAAGCGCCAGCTGGGCGGCAATGCCGAGACGGTGCTGGTGTCGCTCGGCAAGCTGAAGTCGCGCACCGGGCACAGCGAAGACTACGTGCGCTGGGCAGACCTTGGGGTCAACGACGTCAATCTCTCGGCCTATCCTCGGTTGCGGGCGGTGATGGAGGATATCGGTTATCTGCACCAGTTGAAGCCGTTGCAGAATACCGAAAGCTACTTCAGCCAGGATGGCCGTCGGGTGCTCACCGATGACCGAGACCTCTGCGCGGGTGTCTCCGATCCGGCCTATTCCCTGGCCGAGGTGGACGGCGGCAGGCTCGCGGCGTTGCAGGCGGTGGTGCATCGGGCCGCGCTCGATCTGATCGAGGATAAGCGCATCACGCCGCGCTATACGGTCGCCGACTTCTTCGAGCACTGCCTGAGCGAGCCTCGTCGAAACCTGTCTCGCGCCGCCGAGGAGGAAGGGGTCAGTATCGACTGGGAAGATGCCGAGCTGCCGGCCCGGCTGTTGCGGGTTCGCGATGAGATTTATTATCCGCGCATCTCCGCGATGTACTTCGCCGATGATCGTGGCCCGGGAGTCATGCCTCTCCAGGCGCCTTTCGAGTACTACCGCGTCCAGGAAGGAGGGGCCTCGGCACCCGAGCGTCGGTATTTCGACAAGGGCGCTCAGTACTGGCTCGAGGTACTGGCGGGGTTCGTCACCGCGGGCGCGAGTCAGGGGCCGCGTGTCGAGATCCTGCGCGACACTCCCGTGGAGGTACACGCCTTGGCGGGTGCCGTGAGAGTCCGAGAACGACGGGACTGGCGTAGCGGCGAGGAGGCGTCTGCAGGCCAGGAGTGGACCTTCGACCTGGCGGTGATGGCGACTCATGCCGATGACACCCAAGGGCTGATCTCGTTTGCCGATGCCTTCGATGACGTCGAACGTCACCTGCGTGGACTGTTGGGGCGGGTGCGCTACACCAAGAGTTTTGCCGTCTGTCACACCGCGGCTCACTGCCTGCCGCCGAACCGCAATGCCTGGCGAACCTACAACATACCCATCCGCTCGCCTCAGGATAGCCTGAGCCCCTATCGCATCGACTACGTGGTCAATCGCCACCAGAACGACATGCTTAATCCGCTCTACAACCTCGCGGGACTTCCTCAGTACTTCGTGTCGCTGGTCGATGACCTCAACCGGATTCCCTTCGATGACATGCTCGACCGCTGTTCGAGCGGCATTCTCGAAGGCCTTCAGCATTTTCCCGCCGATGGCATGCCCGAGGCGTTGAAGCCACAGCTAGATGGCGCCGCCGGCCTTAGCGGCTACCAGCATCAGCTCGGCATCGATCTTGCCCATCACGACCTGGGGCGCAAGGCCTGGACCTATTTCAAGCACAATGTGCTCGACGCCCAGTGCATGGATGCTCAGCAGCAGATGGCGCGGTACAACGCCGGTCTACTGGGGGCGTGGCGTGGTCAGCAGGCGCCGCGAGCCGCCGACCTGGGCTCTCGGCTGCTGTTTGCCGGTGGTTGGACGCGAGGCGCCGGCCTGCATGAGCAGTGCCTTGAGCAGACCCAGTGGCTGGCGCAAGGCTTGTGCGTGATGAAGGACCCGGTCGAGGGGGCGTCGAGCGTGGCATGACGGTCTCCACCTGACGCCTTGGTCTGACCTGGCGGCGTGGCTCGTGTGGGTGCCGGGTACCTTGTCCCTTCACGGCCACAGGCCGGTTGCCCTGGTATTGCGAGGGTTCTGATCCGGGCCCGGCGCCAGGGCGTCAGTGCACCCAGCGCTCGGCCAGGCGCGGCAAGGTCATCGCCAGTCCAGCCTCGGCGCCACGCTGCCACTGGGCATGCGCCTCATCCAGGTGGTGGGGTTGCTGGCTGTCGAACCACGTGCACAAGCCCTGGATCAGCGCGACGTGATGGTCGGCCCAGGGGCAGGGTTTGTCGAGGCAGAATTGCGCTAGACGATTCGCGAAGTGGCGGGCGTCGTCGACGTTGTTGTCGAGCAGGCTGACCTCGGCCGCGGTGATCAAGAAGCGATAGACGTTGTGGCCGACACAGCCTTCATCCATGCGTGCCTCGCCCTGCGCCAAGGCCGCCCGGCGCTGACCGGGGTCCGGTTCCAGCAGCGCCAGCGTCGCCAGTACCCAAGGGCCGATAAATCCATGCAGGTGGTGCTCGTCTACGAGTTGCCACGAGCGTCGAATGGCGTCTCGGGCGCGGTCCTGCTGGTTGTCGACCAGCCACAGGCGGGCCTGGGTTTCCAGCAAGAAGGCCTCGAAGCGATACGACCCCATGCCTTGCGCCAGGGCCATGGCGGCGTCGATATGGCGCTGGGCATCCGCGCTACGATTCATCGACAGCAGAATCCAGCTGGCGGTTAGCCGGGCGACGATCTCGGCGCGGCGGTTGCCGGCCTTCTGACCGAGTTCGGCGGCGGCCTGACTGTCGATCAGCGCTTGCGGGGTTTCGTTGGCATAGATCCTGGCGGTGGCCAGCATGAACAGATTGGCCGCCTCGAGATCGCGGTGCTCGGATTCCCGGCACAGGGTCACGCAGTGCTGGAAGGCCTCACAGGTGCGAGTCATGTCCCCTTCGGCGTAGTAGCTGTCGCCGAGCCCGCTCAGGGCCTGTATTTCGGCACGTTTATCCTGCCCGAGCCTGGCGTGTTCCAAGGCCTGGCGGTGAAAGTGTCGGCTGGTGCCGAAATCGCCCCGGGGGAAGTACAAGTTGCCGCGCAGATAGTGCATCTCGGAGAGTGCCGAGTGGGCGCCGATAGGCTCGGCAAGATCTGCTATGCGATCCAGCATTACGGCCTCCTGTGTCAAGTCGTCCAGCAGGTTGAGGGTGCGCGCCTGGCCGAGCAGGGCATCGAGACGAAGTGTGTCGCTGCGTGCCAGGCGTGCGGCGTCCTCGAAGTGCCCGTAGGCCTCCTGGGTCAGGCCGGTGGCGAGGCATGCCTGGGCATTCATCAGGGCGAGGCGAGCCAGATCGAGTGGTGCGTAGTCGATGTCACGACACTGTCCGATCAGCGCCAGGGCCGCGGCATGGCGGTAGCGACCCAGCTGTTGCCCGATCGCCACGATAAAGGCCGCCGGGGCATCCAGAGAGCGAGCCTTGTTGAGGTGTTGGGCGTGGAGAACGGCATCACTTGCCCGGTAGTAGTCGGCCAGCTCGAGATGCACCGGGGTACGCTGCTGCGCGGGCATGCCTTCGTAGATGCCCTGCAGGATCAGGTCATGAACGAACTGGAAGCGTTGCTCCGGGAGTGCGCGCAGGAGGTGTAACTTCACGGCCAGGTCGGGGTGGTAGGCGGGGTCGCCGAGCACCGCGCGTAGCGCCGCCAGCGGGAAGCGCTGGCCGATGGCCGCGGCGATGCGAACGGCGCGGCGCTCCTGGGTGCCGAGCTGGTCGAGCTTGGATTGGATGAGGTTGTGCAGGCTCGAGGGTAGCGAATTGCCCGGATGGAACATCAGCAGTTGGGTCAAGAACAGTGGATTGCCCTGCGCTCGCTGTACACAGCCCAAGGCGTACTGCTCGGGGATGTCGGGGAATTGCTCGGCCAGGGCCGAGGCATCGAGCGCTCGCAGCGGCGCCAGATCGATCAACGACAGCGGCAGGTCCATCAGTGCCGGGCGCAGACTCCTTTCCAGCGGATCCTGTTCCAGACGCGATGTCATGAGCCAGATCACCGGCGCCTCCTGGGTGATCTGGAGCAATCTGGTCAGCACCGTCAGCAGGTCGTCATCGGCCCAGTGCAGATCCTCTACCACGATCAGTTGCGGTGCTTGGATGGCCAGGCGCTGGATCAGTTCGCCGAATGCTTCGACCAGGCGCTGTTGGCGAACGTCGTGCCCCATGGCCGTATACAGGGCTTGTTGGTTTTCGTTGGCGGCCAACTCGAGCAAGGGGCGTAGCACGACGCCGTGGTCCAGGGGCAGCCGCAGGCTAGCCAATGCGGTGCCGATGGGATCGGGCGTGGTGTCCAGGGTCAGATCGATCGGCAGCGACAGGAGTCCCCGCAGCAGCTGTGCCAGGGCGCCGTCATTGCTGCGTGAGCCGAAATCCAGCACCGAGACGACCTGGACGCCGTAGCCGTGCTGAAAGGCCATGTCCGCGCATTCCTGACATAGTCGTGTCTTGCCGATGCCAGCGACGCCGCGGATATAGACCAGGTGACCGGTCTGGTAGCGGTCGGTGGTATCGAGCAATGACTTGAGCTGGCTGATCTCCGCGTGGCGGCCGCTCAAGGGCAGGCGTGCCGTCGCCTCCGGGCGCAGGCCGCGATAGTGCAGCAGACCGCTACCGAGGTCCTCGCTCACGATGTGCTCGGAAAGCTGCACGGCCACGCTACGCGTCAACCAGATGCCCGTGGTGCCGTCGCCGAGGCACGAGGCTTGAGCGTGAGTGGGCTCGGACAGGGGGTATTGGCAGGCGTCGATACGCAGCGTGGTCGCCGGCCCGATCAGCGCCTGCAACGCCAAAGCACAGTGCAGGCAACGCAGGGCATCGCTGCGGTAGGCTTGGGGCAAGCCGAACACGGCGCAACGCTGATCGCCGCGGTGCGACGCGGTGGTCTGGTCGGCGGTGGTCGCGTCTCCCACCCGCAACGGAATGCCGCCGTGCAGGGCGATCTGTTGGTCCCAGCGTGCCACGGCATCGTTGTCATGCGCGGGGGCGACCAGGCATAGGCGCAGCACCTGTCTGGGGGCATCGTTGTCGTCTTCCGTTGCCCCATCGATCGGTGGATGGCCGTCCAGAGGCCCCGCGGCGGGGTGGGGGTCGGCACCATGGCCGGCCGCCGGGTCGACTCGCGATGCGGCCAGATGCTCGACCTCCACCTCGAACACGCTGGCCAGGTGGCGAGCGGTGCGGTAGAGCACCGAGCGGCCGCGCTCGGCTCGCTTGATGGAGGCGATGGAAACGCAGAGATGGCGATCGAAGCAGTGCTGAGCCAGGGCCTCCTGGCTCAGCCCGAGGCGTTGACGTAGGTGTTTCAGGCGACGGCCGTCCAAGGCGAGGCGACCATCCTGAACCGGGGGGCAGGGCAATGGCTTGTCCTTCTCAGCGAGGGGTAGATCGGCGAGCGCGCACAGTTTTGTGGAACAGTATAGCGAGAGTAAAGCGTAAGACTACGCTGATATGCTAGTTGCGATTGGCCAAGGAAGAGGGGCGATGGTGCCATAGGGGCGGGAAGGTGGCACCAGTAACGGCAATGGCCGGGCATGTAGCCCGGCCATTACGGTTCGTTCTGGCCGTCAAGGCCCCATCGGTGCGCGACGGCTTACTGCTGAACGGCGTACTGCCAGCTGGGCCCCAGTTCAGCGAAGTCGAGAAGAATCTCTGCTGACTCTTCCACTTCGGCGCGGTCCACCGGCTGCTCTTCGTCCTCGTCGTTCTCGTTGCCTTCCGCGTCGGTGTCGGTGTCGGCGTCATCGTCGTTGCCGCGGGCATCGGCCCATTCGTCGAGCTGCTCCATGCCCAGCGCCGCCCTGCGCTGGTTCTCCAGTGACAGCATCTCGCCGTCTTGGGCATCGGCCTCGAGCTGACGCTGCTCGCGGTTCAGGCTCACGCTGGTGTGCTGCTCGCGCAGGCGGCTGGCGAGCTCTGCGCGGCGCTCCAGGTAGTGAAAGTTGGGCTGCTCGTCGGCGCGCTTCTGATGCCGGGCGCGCAGATCGCCGAGGTATTGGCGCGGAGTGCCGTAGCTGCGGTACTGCACATCGCGCACGGTGTCCCAGGGCAGGGCATTGTCGAGGGCGCTCTCGCCGATCAGTTCGGGATCGATCAGGCTCGGGTAGGCGATGTCGGGTTTGACGCCGCGGTGCTGGGTGCTCTCGCCGGAGATGCGGTAGAACTTGGCCCGAGTCAGCTTGATCTGGCCGTAGCTCAGGTCGCTCAGGGTCTGCACCGTGCCCTTGCCGAAGGTATTGGAGCCGACGATCAGACCGCGACCGTAGTCCTGGATGGCACCCGCGAAGATCTCGGAGGCCGACGCCGACAGGCGATTGACCAGGACCACCAGCGGGCCGTCGTACATGGTGCCGCTTTCGGTGTCACCGTAAAGGCTGATGCGACCGCGAGCGTCACGCACCTGCACGGTGGGGCCTCGGTCGATGAACAGGCCGATCATCGAATTGGCTTCCTGCAGGGCGCCGCCGCCGTTGTTGCGCAGGTCCAGCACGATGCCCTCGACGTTGTCGGCCTTGAGCTTCTCGATCTCGGCGGCAACATCGCGGGTGGTGCTGCGGTAGTTTTCCTCACCGGCCTGCCAGGCATCGAAGTCGACGTAGAAGGCAGGCACCTGGATCACGCCGACCCGGTGGGTGCCGTCATCGCGTGCGACGTCGATGACTTCGCTGCTGGCGGCCTGGTCTTCAAGTTTGACGGTGTCGCGGGTGATATCGATGACCGTGGAACGGGTCATGTCGACCGCTTCACCCGGTACCACCTCGAGGCGCACCTCGGAGCCCTTGGGGCCACGGATCAACTCGACCACGTCGTCCAGGCGCATGCCCACCACGTTGACCATGTTGTCGTCTTCCTGGGCCACGCCGACGATGCGATCGGCGGGCTTCAGGGCGCCATCCTTCTCGGCCGGGCCACCGGGCACGAGGCTGGCTACCTTGACGTACTCGCCGTCGGCCTGGAGCAGTGCGCCGATGCCCTCCAATGACAGCCGCATCTGGATATCGAAAGACTCGCCCTGGCGCGGTGAGAGGTACTCGGTGTGGGGGTCCACGGTGCCGGTCGCGGCGGCCATCATCAGACCGAATACGTCTTCGGCATTGGTCTGTTCGAGGCGGTTCTGCTGTGCCTCGTAGCGCTCGCGCAGGGTGTCGACGACCTCGTCATTGTCCTGCCCGCTGATGGACAGTGAGAGGGCGGCGTTGGCCAGGCGCTTTCGCCACAGGGTATCGAGCTCGGTTTCGTTCGCGGCCCAGGGGGCATCTTCGCGATCGAGCTCCAGGCGTTCGTCACCGGTGAAGCTCATGTCGAGACCGTCGAGGCTCTCCAGCAGCCAGGCGATGCGATCGGCGGCGCGCTCGTGGTAGCGCGCATAGAGTGCATAGGCCCGCTCTAGTTCGCCGTCCTGGAGCGCCTCATCCATCGAGGTACCGAGATCGCGGAAGGCATCGACGTCACTCTGCAGCAGGTAGGCACGCTGACCGTCGAGGATGTCGAGGTAGCGATGGAAGGCACGGTCCGACCACTGGTCGTCGAGGCTGACATCGGCGTAGTGGCCGTAGCGTAGTGATTCGGCCACCTCCATGGCCGCCTGACGCTGGTCGTCGCCGGGTTCTGGCTGGGCCAGCGCGACCGGGGCGGCGATCAGCAGGGACAGCGCGAGGGCGCGACCCGCAGACTCAAACAGGCTCATCAATGAAGCACTCCAGGATTCGTGTACACTCGTCGGTCTGACACCAACGCGGTCGGCGGGCCCAGCGGACATGACGGATGGACCAGCCCGGTATTGTATCAGTTAGTTGTTTTTCCCATGACCCCCACCATCATGCAACAGAGGACGCCCATGTCACAGGAGTGCTTGCCATACAATGATGCTCGAATCGAGCGTCTGCTCGAGTTTCTGGCCTGTTCTCCCACCCCGTGGCACGCCACGGCGACCATGGCCTCGCGGCTCGAGGCCGCTGGGTTTCGGCGCCTGGACGAGACCGATGCGTGGCATCTCGAACCGGGGGATCGCTTCTATGTAACGCGCAACGACTCCTCGATCATCGCCGTGGCACTGCCCACGGAAGGTGAAGTGGACGCCCTGCGCATGGTGGGTGCCCATACCGATAGCCCCGGCCTGCGCCTCAAGACCAATGCGGCACAGAACTCGGCCGGTTGGCTGCAGCTCGGCGTTCAGGTCTATGGCGGTGCCTTGCTGTCGCCCTGGTTCGATCGCGACCTGGGGCTCGCCGGTCGCGTCCATGTGCGTCACGCGGACGGACGCCTGGAAGGCGTGCTACTGAACGTCAAGACGCCGGTGGCGATCATCCCGAGCCTCGCCATCCATCTCGATCGTGATGCCAATGACGGCCGCACCCTGAACGCTCAGACCCAGATGGCGCCGGTATTTCTGCAGGGCGGCGCCCAAGAGGACGTCGATCGGCTGCTGCTCGGCTGGCTCAAGAGCGAGCATGGCCTGAGCGACGTCACCGTACTGGACTTTGAGCTCGGCTTCTATGATCTGCAGGCGCCTTCGGTGGTGGGGGTGGGCGGTGAGCTGATCGCCAGTGCCCGTCTCGACAACCTGCTGTCCTGTTTCATAGGTCTTGAGGCAATGCTCGAGGCAGATGGTTCCCAGGGCATGGTGATGGTGGCCAACGATCACGAAGAAGTCGGTAGCGCCAGCGCCTGCGGTGCTCAGGGTCCCTTCCTCGCTGATGTGCTCAAACGCGTTAGTGGGCAGCGAGGCGCCGGGGGGGAAGAGGGCTACATTCGTCTGATTCAGTCATCGCGGATGATTTCCTGCGATAACGCCCATGCCCTGCACCCGAACTTCATCGACAAACACGATGCCCAGCATGGACCGGCGATCAATGGCGGCCCGGTGATCAAGGTCAATGCCAATCAGCGCTACGCCACCAACAGCGCCACTGCGGCGATGTTCCGCGACCTGTGCCAGCAGGCCGGAGTGCCGGTGCAGACCTTCATCACCCGCGCCGACATGGGCTGTGGCAGCACCATCGGGCCGATTACCGCGACGGAGTTGGGCGTACCGACGCTGGATGTTGGCGTTCCCCAGTGGGCCATGCACTCGATTCGTGAAACCGCGGGGACCCAGGACGTGGAACACCTGATCCGCGCGCTGACGGCGTTCTTCAATACCACCGAACTGGCTTGATCGAGCCTGGTCGGGAGTGGGGCGTGTCGGCAAGGCGGGCCCGCCGGGCCATGGCCCGGGGCTAGTGCATGGCCCGGGGCTAGTGCATGGCCTGGTGTATGGGTTTTGGGGCTCCGCGCTCGCCGAAAGCCGTTTGACTCGCGGGCGCCTGTGTAGCCTCTGAAGAAGCGCTGCCCGCTCATCGCGATCCTGGGGGCCGCTCGATCGCCGTTGGGGCGCATCGCTGATCGAGCGGCCCTGCGAGAGGAAATGGCTGGGCAAGAAGGTTGAGCAAGAATGCCGGCCGTCACAGCTGGTCACCAACCTTCACGGCACGAACACAGTGGGGCAGCAGCGGGGGCGCTGGGCAGCGAGGGAACCGCAGAGAAGGAAGTGGCGAGCCCGTGACGAGAGCCCCCACGGCAAAAGAACAGTAAAAAGCCCGTCGATCAAGGATCGACGGGCTTTTTCGTGTCTGGTGGCTACGCCCTGATTCGAACAGGGGACCCCATCATTATGAGTGATGTGCTCTAACCAGCTGAGCTACGTAGCCGTTCAACGCGGCGTATTCTACTTTCGCTGGTGGGAATGTCAATCCCTGGGCGCCCCCTTTCTGGTGCCGGCGGAGTGGCAAGCCGCTTTGCACTCTGTGCCGTTGCGCCTCGTCTGGGCGGGGCCGGGGCGATAAGTGGGTTATCACTGCAGCGAACAGGCGCGCCCTAGGTCTTTGAAATGACGTCTATGTCCAAGGATGGCATGGCACTTGCCTTGCGCTGTGTGGAGAAAGACAACGCAGGCGTCATGGCCAGGTAGTGCCGGCCACACCCGCAAAGGAAAGGCCACGCCCGCAAAGGCCGCACTCGAGATGGTCGGGGATGGCGGGACAGCGGGGCGGTGTAGCGCGGGCTGACGGCTGGGCCAGGGACGTCTGACAGAACACTGCGACAGGGGAGTCGTTGCCAATGGAGTCCATCGAAACCTTCTACGATGTCATGCGGCGACAGGGAATCACGCGCCGCTCGTTTCTCAAGTTCTGTTCGTTGACGGCGGCGGCACTCGGGCTGGGGCCGGCCTATACCGCGAAGATCGCCCACGCCATGGAGACCAAGCCGCGCACACCGGTGGTCTGGTTGCATGGCCTTGAGTGCACTTGCTGCTCTGAGTCGTTCATTCGCTCGGCGCATCCGCTGGTCAAGGACGTGGTGCTGTCGATGATCTCGCTGGACTACGACGACACCCTGATGGCCGCCGCCGGGCATCAGGCGGAAGCCGCCCTGGCCGATACCATCGAGCGCTATAAGGGCAACTACATCCTGGCCGTCGAGGGCAATCCGCCGCTGAACGAGGACGGCATGTTCTGCATCGTGGGTGGCCGGCCCTTCGTGGATCAGCTGCGCGAGACGGCGGCCCACGCCAAGGCGGTTATCTCCTGGGGCTCCTGCGCCAGCCACGGCTGTGTGCAGGCAGCGCGGCCGAATCCGACCCGGGCCACCCCGGTGCACCAGGTGATCACCGACAAGCCCATTATCAAGGTGCCGGGATGCCCGCCCATCGCCGAGGTCATGACCGGTGTCATCACCTACATGCTGACCTTTGACCGGCTGCCCGAGCTCGACCGAACAGGCCGTCCGAAGATGTTCTATTCCCAGCGCATTCACGACAAGTGTTACCGGCGTCCGCACTTCGATGCCGGCCAGTTCGTCGAGTCCTTCGACGACGAGGGCGCGCGGCGCGGCTACTGCCTTTACAAGATGGGCTGCAAGGGGCCGACCACCTACAACGCCTGCTCGACGATTCGCTGGAACGAAGGGGTGAGCTTTCCTATCCAGGCCGGCCACGGCTGCATCGGCTGTTCGGAAGATGGATTCTGGGACAAGGGATCCTGGTACGCGCGATTGCAGGACGTGCATCAGTTCGGTATCGAAGCCAATGCCGATCAGATTGGCGGTGCCGTCGCCACCGGCGTGGGTGGCGCTGTGGCTGTTCATGCCGCCGTCAGTGCCTTGAAACGGGCGCAGGTAAAGCGCCAGTCATCGGTCAGCAGGGAGGATAATTGATGGCACAGATTCGTACACCCAATGGATTCAATCTGGATCGAGGTGGGCGGCGTATCGTCGTAGATCCGGTGACACGTATCGAAGGACACATGCGCTGTGAGGTCAATGTGGATGACAACAATGTCATCCGTAATGCGGTTTCTACCGGCACCATGTGGCGGGGGCTTGAGGTCATACTCAAGGGGCGTGATCCTCGCGATGCCTGGGCCTTCGTCGAGCGCATTTGCGGGGTGTGCACGGGCTGCCATGCGCTGGCGTCGGTGCGTGCCGTGGAAGACGCCTTGGATATTCGCATTCCGCGCAATGCCCACCTGATCCGGGAAATGATGGCCAAGGTGCTGCAGTGGCACGACCACGTGGTGCATTTCTATCATCTGCACGCGCTGGACTGGGTCAATCCGGTCAACGCGTTGAGGGCCGATCCCCGGGCCACGTCACAACTTCAGCAGTTGACCGGGCCTGATCATCCGCTGTCCTCACCCGGCTATTTTCGCGATGTACAGAATCGCCTGAAGAAGTTTATCGAATCCGGCCAGTTGGGGCTTTTCAAGAACGGTTATTGGGATAACCCTGCCTACAAGCTATCGCCAGAAGCGGACCTGATGGCGACGGCTCATTACCTCGAAGCGCTGGACCTGCAGAAGGAAATCGTCAAGGTTCACACCGTCTTCGGTGGCAAGAACCCCCATCCCAACTACATGGTCGGTGGCGTGCCTTGCGCCATCAACATCGACGGCGATCTGGCCGCGGGGGCGCCCATCAACATGGAGCGGCTGAACTTCGTCCGGGCGCGTATGGAAGAAGCCTTCGCCTTCTCCAAGAATGTCTACCTGCCCGACGTGATCGCCATCGCGAGCTTCTACAAGGACTGGCTTTACGGTGGCGGATTGTCGGCTACCAATGTCATGGACTACGGCGACTATTCCAAGGTCAACTACGACAAGTCGACCGATCAGCTCAAGGGCGGCGCCATCCTGGGTGGCAACTGGAACGAGATCCACGCGGTGGATCCCACCGATCCGGAGCAGATTCAGGAGTTCGTGGCCCACTCCTGGTACACCTATGCCGATGAGTCTCGCGGCCTGCATCCTTGGGATGGCGTTACCGAGCACCATTTCGAGCCGGGCCCGGGCACGATCGGTACGCGTACCCATATCCAGCAGCTCGACGAATCCGCCAAGTATTCGTGGATCAAGTCGCCGCGCTGGCGGGGACACGCCATGGAGGTCGGCCCGCTGTCACGCTACATCCTCAACTACGCCCAGGGTAACGCGTTCGTCGTTGATCAGGTCGACAGCTCCCTGGCGGCCCTCAACCAGCTTGCCGGCACCGATCTCACCCCCAGGCAGGCGCTGCCGACCACCATCGGACGGACCCTGGCGCGCGCCCTCGAGGCTCACTACTGCGCCGCGATGATGCTGGACGACTGGCACGAGCTGGTGGCCAATATTCGCAACGGTGATCTTGCCACGGCCAATATCGAGAAGTGGGATCCGTCCTCCTGGCCCCAGGAAGCAAAGGGTGTCGGCATGGTGGCGGCCCCGAGGGGCATGAACGGCCACTGGATTCGCATCAAGGATGGCAAGATCGAAAACTACCAGTGCATCGTGCCAACCACCTGGAACGGTAGCCCCAGGGATCCCGAGGGTAACATCGGCGCCTTCGAGGCGGCCCTGCTGGATACGCCCATGGAGCGGCCGGAGGAGCCGGTGGAGATCCTGCGCACCCTGCACTCGTTCGATCCATGCCTTGCCTGTTCCACCCACGTGATGAGCGAAGACGGTGAAGAGCTTTCTCGCGTCACCGTCAGGTAAGGGGGTATCTCATGCAGCAATCGCGAGCACCGGGCGCACAGAGCCCGGAAAAACCGGAAACCGCGGGTGCGGACGGCGCTATGCCTTCCTCGGTCAAGCAGACGTCGGTCTACGTGTATGAAGCGCCGGTCAGGCTTTGGCACTGGACCAATGCGGCGGCCATCATCGTGCTGATGGTCACCGGATACCTCATCGGCAAGCCACTGCCGACGGTGGCCGGAGAGGCGAGCGATCATTTCGTGATGGGCTACATTCGCTTTGCTCACTTCACGGCGGGATACATTCTGGCGATTGGCTTTCTCTTCCGGTTCTACTGGTCACTGGTGGGCAATCACCATTCCCGGCAGCTATTTCGCCTGCCGCTTCACCGTGCCGCCTGGTGGCGGGAAGTCTACTTCGAGCTACGCTGGTACTTGTTTCTTGAGAAGCGGCCGAGGAAGTATATCGGGCACAATCCGTTGGCCCAATTGGCGATGTTCCTCTTCATCACCTTGGGCACCCTGTTCATGATCGTGACGGGCATGGCTCTGTACGCCGAGGGTGCTCTGCGTGGTAGCTGGCAGGATGCCCTGTTTGGCTGGGTCATTCCGCTGGTAGGGCAAAGCATGGATGTGCATACCCTGCACCGACTTGGCATGTGGGTGATGCTGACGTTCATCATCATTCATATCTATGTGGCGATACGCGAAGACATCATGTCTCGGCAGAGCATGGTGTCGACCATGATTTCCGGCGAGAGAACCTTCAAGGACGATGAGCCATTGTAACGCGATCAAGGTGGCTGCCAGGGATGATCAGCCGTTGGTGTGTCGTTGCTTGATACTCAGGCGCCTTCAGGTGATGACAGGGGGCGGCGTTCGATGATGATCCGGCCGGGGTGCTCGGCCGACTGGTCGGGTGATTTCAAGCATTTCTCTGCTTCTTTGGAAGGTATGGGGTCATTGTTTTCGATGTTTTGTGCTGGATCGGTGGTGAAATTGTTAGGCGAGGCACTATCGCGCTATTCTGCTGCTATTCAGCGTTCTCCTTCCTTTGTCGGAAGGTATTCGGAATGCAATATGGGTATTTATCGGCATAAACTTCCTGGCATTGTTGTCATGGTTATGTCGTTTCGTGTTGCAGCGTTTCGTGTCGTCTAGAGCGGAATATTGGTGCGTGTTGGTGCGTGTAAAGGCATACGGCTGTCGCGATCTTTTCGGTATGCCATTGATGCTTTTAACGTTCGCTGGCGATCGCCACGGCGAGGCCGTTTCTCGAGAGCAATGCCATGGACCTGGATAGCGAAAATGTGCCTTCATCGATTCTGGTACTGGGTATCGGCAACGTGCTGTGGGCGGACGAAGGCTTTGGTGTTCGCGCGGTGGAGGCGCTGCACGAGCGCTTTGTGTTCCCCGACGAGGTGACCGTCATGGATGGCGGCACGCAGGGGCTCTACTTGTTGCCTTACGTGCAGTCCTGCCGGCGTCTGATCATCGTCGATGCCATCGACTACGGGCTTGCCCCGGCGACGGTTCACGTGATTCGTGATGACGCCGTACCCAGTTTCATGGGGGTAAAAAAGGTATCGCTGCACCAGACGGGGTTTCAGGAGGTGCTGGCCGCGGCACAGCTATTGGGGTGGGAACCTGAGGCCGTGGTGTTGGCGGGCGTCCAGCCCTTGGTCATCGATGACTACGGCGGCTCCTTGCGCCCCCTGGTGGCTTCACGCATCGATGAAGTCGTCACCCTGGTCGCTGACGAACTGGTGTCCTGGGGCGTGGCGATCGAGCTTCGCTCCTCCCAGGCATCGAGCGACTGCGCCAGCGTATCCCGCCATGCATTGCCCACTCCTTCCGGCCACCCATCACACCCGTTGTCCGCGACAGATGAGCTCGGGCCAAGCGCGCTTCGCTTGAGCGAGTACGAGGGCCTGCGGCCGTCGGATGTCGAGGCTTGCCGGTTCGGCGATGCGCGCTTTCTGCGCATGGCGCCACCCCGTGAAGGATAGCCGAGATGTGTATTGGGATTCCCATGCAGGTGCTCGAGGCAAACGAGCAGATTGCCCGCTGTGTAGCAGGAGATGACAGCGCCTGCGAGGCCCCGCACGACGTCGACGTCACGCTGATCGATCCGGTGCAAGCGGGAGATTGGGTGCTGGTGTTTCTTGGCGCGGCGCGGCGAGCGTTGGAAGAAACAGAAGCACTGCTGATTCGTGATGCGCTGCGCGCCATGACGAGCGCCGCCAGCGAAGGGAGTATCGATTCAGGCTACTTTCCCGACCTTGAGCAAGGAGAGCCCCGTTTGCCGCCGCACCTGGAAGCGGCACGCAAGGCCGGGGCAGCCACGGGATGATGACACTCCGTGGTGCCGTTGGTTTGATCAATAGCTTGCGACCGCGACGGTATCGTGGCGTGGTGCTCAAGCGGTGCCATCGGTCTGCCGGCACCAAGGTTTTTTCTGCAGTGCAGCGCAAGGAAGATCATCCATGACCACCCCTTTGAACCGTTTGATCGATGAGTTGAACTATCCCTGCCTCACTGAGAGCGAGCTGGACGCCTTCGTGGCAGGAGAGGGGCTGCGGCTGCTGTTCTTGACCGGTGACCCGGTCACCAATCTCGAGACGAATGATGTCGCCGCGATCCTGCCGGAACTCGCCAAGGCCTTTGATGGCGGCTTTGTGGCAGCGGTGGTGGGGCGAGCTGCGGAAGACCGGGCACGAGAGCGTTTTCAGGTGTGGCCGGTGCCGTCGCTCTTGTTTGTGGAGCACGGGCGGTTGATCGGGCGGATATCCCGGGTGCGGGACTGGCAAGACTATCTCGACGAGACGCGCGCCATTATCGATGCCGTTCCGCCCAGTGCCACGCTGATTGCCCGGGAAGGTGCGCAGTGATGGCCGGTGTCGCGGCGTCCTTCGATGGAGAGCCCGGTAACGGGACCTCTCTCGGTGGGATGGTCCGGGACTTGATGCGACGAATAGAGGATCGACCATGACTCAGGGTTTCATGCGGCCACCGATCGGTTTCGGTCCGGGCAGCCAGCCCGATGCGGACGACCAGGGTGAGCTTGATTATCTGGCGATGCCGTCAGGCATGCGCACCTTCGAGCCGCACTACCCCGATGTGGATGACCCGCAGCGAATCGCGCCGGCGCGGAAGGCCCTGCGGGCGCTGGCCCGCTTGGCGGCGACATGGACGCCGGGCGGAGAAAACCTGGTGTTTCATCGCCCACCGTTTGATGCCGAGAATGCGCGTGTTTTCGCCCAGGCGCTGGGCGAAGGTGAAGTCGCGATTCGCGTCGCAGGGCGGGCGCCGGTGGATATACAGGAATCGGTCTTCGCCGGGGTATGGCGGGTGATGCCTGGTCATGATCCCGTGGGCGGGCCGTCAGGCGCTACGACAGACCGAGTGCCGGGCGGTGCGGTAGGCAATGCGATAGATTGCACGATAGACAGTGCGATAGATAACGAGATAGATAACGCGATAGATAGCGCGAGAGATGACGTGGCAGGTGACGTGACGGGGGGCCGGCCGATGGACGCCTCGGGCCAGGCAGGAGAGGACGGCAACCGTGATCGTATCGAGCGCGAGTACGTGGAGATAGGGCTCATGCCGACGGCGGTGCTGCGCAGGCAGGCGGCGCGCATCTTTTGCTCTCCGCCGGCCGAGGGTGGTGTGGTGAACGGCCCCCATATCGTTTCGGAGCTGCTTGAGCAGTGTGAAGGTCGCGAGCAGTTTGCTGAGCCCTATGCGATCAACCTGTCATTGCTGCCGCACTCGCCGGAGGACCTGGCTTACCTGGACGCTGCGCTCGGCAAGGGAGAGGTCACCATGCTGTCGCGGGGGTACGGCAACTGCCGCATCGAAAGTACCGCCATCGCTGATGTCTGGCGGGTGCGCTACTACAACTCTCAGGACGCGCTGATTCTCGATATCATCGAAGTGTCGGCGGTTCCCGATGTGGCCTGTGCCGCACCGGAAGACCTGGCGGATTCGGCAGTGCGACTTCAAGAAGTGTCGGAGGCCATGGCGTGAGCATTGCTCGTTTTGAAGGCTCGTTTCTTGGGGATGTGGCGCGGCTTGCCGATGATGCCGTGATGGAATGCAAGATCTGCTGGTACTGCTATGACGCGGCGCAGGGCGACGATGTCCGTCAGGTCGATCCGGGCACGCCATTTTCCGCCTTGCCGGAGGATTGGCGCTGCCCGCAGTGCGATGGCGAGCGCAGCCAGTTCATGGTGGTGAGCCAGTCCCCTGCACAGGAGCGCGTAGCTACCTCAGGGGGCGCTGGCGCCGTGACGGCACTGGTTCAGGTGTTTCGCGAGATCCACGCGACTGCGATGAAGGACGCGCCTTTCTGCAACGCATCATTGGCGGTCGAGGCGGTGGGTTTCACCGCATGGCAGGAGCGACAGGTGGGCATTCTGGTGACGCCGTGGTTCATGAACCTTGTCGTGCTGCCAGGCCCCGGTGACGACCTGCACGGTTACCAGCCGGGACACAAGCGATGCTTCGGCTTTCCCTCCGGCGACTATGAGTTTCTCTTCAATGTGCGTGCGCCGGTGGGCCCGTATCTTGCTTGCGCCCTGTTTTCTGATATGGGCGAGTTCGCCAGCCAACTCCACGCTACCGACGTGGCGCGTGCCGCCATCTCGGGGTTGTTCGATCCGGCCAACCGGGCGCAGACCGATCGTCATGCCGAGATCCAGAGCCTACGTGCCAGCGATGTAGAGGCCATGGATTCGAGCATCGTGGATGCCCAGGATCGAGGCGTCGATGACGAAGCCTTGGGTCATCGGGTCGAGACGCCGGCACGCGAGGGGGCCCTGAGCGCGGCGCCTCTATCAGGGCTTCGCCTCGAGTCACGGCGGGAATTTCTTACCGGCCAGCGGCAGACGCCCGAGGGCGAATGAACATGATGCCGTCGCTGCTGGTGACTTGTCCGTCGGCGGGACATGCCGGTTTTCGGGTCAGCGCGCAGGGAGCGCTGCCGACGAGGATGGTGATTGGGCGCAGCAGAAGTGAGGCCATAACGATGATCGGCCGTCTCTTCAACCTGTGTAGCGCTGCGCAATCGGCCGCCGCAGCCTTGGCCATGGGGTTGCCGGTCGCTGCAACCTGTACCCGTGATATTGAGCGCGAGACGCTGCGCGAACATGCGCTGGTCATCTTTCGCGACTGGGCCAAGGCCCTGGGTATGGCGGTGGATGTGGGGGCGCTGAGAGGACTGGGGCGGCTTTCTGTCGCGACCGCGGACGTCCAGGGAGTGCTGAATGACCTGGAGCGTGCCACGTTCGGGGGACCGGCCTCGAGCGTTCTTGACGATATCGATAGCTGGCGAGAGGGTGCGGCGACGGTGCCCGCCGAGATGCTGCGCAGGGTAGCGGATTGGCCGGCGGGCCTTGGGCGGCTTTCTCCCGCTGTCGAGCCCACCTTCGTGGCTCGGGTCATCGGAAATCCGCTGTCAACGCCGGTGTTAGGGCCTTTTCTGGCGTCTGAAGGCCTGAGTCTCTACGTGCGTATGCTGGCCAGGGTCTTCGAGGTCGCGCTCTTGATCACATCGCTGAGATCGGGGGGGGCAGAGGGTCGATGCGGTCGAGAGACAGACGGCCGAGGCTGGGCCGAGGCTGCCAGAGGGCGCCTGACCCACAGCGCTATCTGCGACGGCGATAGGGTGATGGACTACCGCATCAGGACACCTACGGACGCCATGTTGGCCTGCGATGAAGGTTCGCAGCACAACTTTCTGGCCGCATTGATCGAATCGGCCCATGGCCCCGGAGATCGATTGGCTGCGCAGCGGGTGGCCCTGGCCCTGGCCTGCGTCGATCCCTGCCTGCCGGTGATCTGGCAGACGACCGGGATGGACCCGCGGCAAGGGCAGAATCGCTAAAAGGAGCGCGGCATGCATGAGATGTCTATCTGTCAGAGCATTGTCGATTTGATCGAGGAACAGGCGTTGGCGCAGTCTTTCGATCGTGTTTCTCGCGTTTGTCTCGAGATCGGCGTGCTGTCCTGTGTCGAGCCTGGGGCGCTCGCGTTTGGCTTCGAGGTGACCACGCGGGGTTCGATTGCCGAGGGGGCCACCCTGGATATCGTGGATGTGCCGGCCAGCGCCTGGTGCTTTGGCTGCAACGAGACGGTTGAGATCGCACGCCGCGGCGACGATTGCCCGCGTTGCCAAGGGGCACGGTTGAGGGTGACGGGCGGAGAGGAGCTTCGCGTCAAGGAACTGGAGGTAGTCTAATGTGCACCGTCTGTGGTTGTTCCACTTCTCGCCCCCCAGCCAGCCCGAAGGCGGGGGAAGGTCATGCCCGGGCGCATGACCACGGGCACTCGCATGATCACGAGCACTCGCATGACCACGAGCACTCGCATGACCACGCGCACTCGCATGATCACGCGCACTCGCATGATCACGGGCACTCGCATGATCACGAGCACTCGCATGATCACGGGCACTCGCATGATCACGGGCACTCGCATGACCACGAGCACTCGCATGATCACGAGCACTCGCATGATCACGGGCACTCGCATGATCACGAGCACTCGCATGACCACGCGCACTCGCATGATCACGGGCACTCGCATGGTCACGCACACTCGCATGACCACGGGCTTGAACACCCGCATGAGCATGGCCATCACGACGACGATTGTCGTCACCTTGATCGGCATCCTGCGCCGTCTCGCCATCCTCTCGCCGCGGCGATACCGAACACTGCAGACGAGGCCGCAGACGTCACGTACCCCGGCCACCGTCGGGATAGCACCTTGGACTATGGCAAGGGGCCGGCCGGGGTGCATGTCGCCGGCGTATCGCAGCGGCGGCTGGTCGCGATCGAGACAGATATCCTCGCGCGCAACAATCGCATCGCCGAGCGCAATCGCGCCCGGTTGGAAGCGCAGGGCACTCTCGCCCTGAACCTGATGTCGAGCCCGGGGTCCGGCAAGACGACACTGCTTGTCGAAACCCTCGGGCAGCAGCCGAGTGGCGATGTCGCGGTGATCGAAGGCGATCAGCAAACGGCCAACGACGCACAGCGGATCCGGGCGACTGGCGTGCCGGCACTGCAGGTCAATACCGGCAAGGGATGTCATCTCGACGCGTCGATGATCGAGCGGGCGCTTACGCAGATGGCGCTTCCTCCTCGAAGCCTGTTGTTTATCGAGAATGTCGGCAACCTAGTGTGTCCGGCGGGGTTTGATCTGGGCGAAGACGCCAAGGTGGTGATCCTCTCGGTGACCGAAGGGGAGGACAAGCCGCTCAAGTATCCCCACATGTTCGCCGCCGCCTCGCTGATGGTGCTGAGCAAGATCGACCTGGCGCCGTATGTCGATTTCGACATGCAGGCCTGCGAGGCCCACGCACGTCGTATCAATCCCGATATCGAGATCATTCGATTGTCGGCACGCAGCGGTGAAGGGATGCCGGCGTGGCTCGACTGGATAGCGGCGCGGCGAGAAAGTGTTCGTCACAAGGCGCCGCCCCAGGCGAAGGAGTCGCTCGACGTCGTCGAGGACAAGTCTGTCTGATTCGACCGCTTGGCCTGTCTGGCGGGCGGTCTGAGGGAGTGGTGCGGCATGAGCGGCTGGTGCGGCATGAGCGGAGACAACAAGGCAACGGCGGCGAAGGCGCTGAATGGGCACCCTGATGTGTCGCTGCCCGGCGTTCTGGTCGTCGCGGATGCCGAGCAGGCGTCAACGCTGCAGGGGCTGTGCGGCGCGCACATCGAGTGCCTGACAGCGTCGGACTGGCCGTCGGCGCGAGTGCTCCTCGCCTCGCAATGGATCGGGTTGGTCATTGTTGCCATCGATGCACATGGCAATGACGTCGAGGACAGAATCGCGTGGCTGAGAGAGCTTGGGCATGACTGGCCAGAGGTGCTGTCGGTCGTGAGAATCGTGGGTGTCGACGCCAGCGACATGGCGCGCCTCGAGGAGAGACTCACCGACTGCCCGCGCCTGTTTCACGTCCTTCGTCGAGAGTGTTGCGCGGGAGAGCTAGAGCGGGTTCTGGGTCATGCGCTCAGGCTCTATCACTTGGAGCGCGAGTGCGAACGACTGAAGACAGAGCGCAAGCTTTTTGAGCCGACGGTCTTGGGACGGCTGGAGGCCCACCGCAGCGGTCTGCGCGATGCCGGCGGTTTCGAGACGATTCTTCGGGGGCCTGACTCCCCCCTTAATCGCGTGTGTGACATGGCGGCGCGCATCGCCGGTTTCGATGTTCCCGTGCTGGTCATGGGAGAGACGGGCACCGGCAAGGAACTCATGGCGCGCGCGATTCACGCCAGCAGCCTGCGCTCGGACAAGCCCTTTCATGCGGTCAACTGTGGTGCAGTGGCAGACGAGCTTCTGGAAAGTGAACTCTTCGGCCACTGCAAGGGTGCCTTCACCGGTGCGCATGTCAGTCGCATCGGCATGCTCGAGCAGGCCCACGGCGGCACCATCCTGCTCGATGAAATCGGCGATATCTCACCGGCCTTTCAGATTCGCCTGCTGCGATTTCTGCAGGAGGGGGAGGTACGCCCGGCCGGGACCAACGGCGTGCGCCGGGTCGACGCCCGCATCATTGCCGCCACCAACCGCGACTTGTCTGCCGAGGTGGCGGCTGGGCGCTTCCGCGAAGACCTCTATCACCGACTGGTTGTCGCGCCCGTTACCGTGCCACCGTTGCGCGAGCGTCGCGGTGATATTGCCTTGCTGGCCGAGACACTGCTGGCTCGCGTGGCCTCTGCTCATGGGCTCAGGATTGCAGGGTTTAGCCACGAGGCGATGGCGTACCTGAGGACCTATTCGTGGCCGGGCAACGTGCGCGAGCTGGAAAACCAGATCACCCGGATGGCGATACTCTCGACGGGCACCTGGCTTGGCGGGGATCTTCTCGAGCCCCATGTCCGCGGCGCCGGTGGCGTCAACGGCGTCAGCAACGAAGCGCACGCTGATCGCCCCCGTGATGAGGTGCCGGCGCTGGCGTGCTCAGGCGTGGCCGACCGGGTGCCAGCGTCTTTGCCCGAGGCTTTGACACCGACACCGACGCCGACGCTGCCCAGCACGCCGCCCACGGCGGAGCCCGATGGGCGGGTGGGTGACGATACGGGGGATGGCACCTTGCGTGAGAAGGTCGAGCGCATGGAGGTCCGTTGTCTTGTGCAGGCGCTCAAGCGTCATCGCGGCAACAAGACCCGAGCGGCCAGCGAGCTGGGGCTTTCACGCATAGGGTTGCGAGCCAAGCTGCAGCGCTACGGCATCGACTGACGCACTCGCCAAGAATGAGGGCGATGGGCTTTTCGTCACTGAAACATGGCCCCGATGATCCCCTCCGCCTTTCCTTTCACCGAAAGGCCGTCGTCGCCTCCATCGCAACGCCCCGGCGGGCGCATTCTCGACGGGGGCGTGATCGCCCCCTTGATGGCCAGACGCGGGTCTCGCACTGGCGGTGGTTCCTGGGTGGTTCGTCTGTGACGCTGTTGAGGGTCGCTTAGCAGATGCGGGGCAGTTGTTCGCCCACCAGCATGTCGACGAGTCGCTCGCCGCCGAACCCGGTACGCAGCGTTACCCGTCCGGGTTTGCCCTGGTGAGCGCTGCCGATGATGGCGGCTTGCTGGCCCAAGGGGTGAGCGCGCAGGGCGGCCAAGGCGGCATCGGCCTGTGATGGCGGCACGGCGGCTACCAGTTTGCCTTCGTTGGCCAGATACAGCGGGTCCAGTCCGAGGATCTCGCAGACCCCGCGTACCTCCCGGCGCAGGGGCAGCGTCGGGTCATCGATCGCGATGGCAAGCCGTGAGGCATCGGCCATCTCGTTGAGCACGGTGGCAATGCCGCCACGGGTCGCATCGCGTAGACAGCGAGTGTCGGGTGCGGCCTTCAGCAAGTCGTCGATGATGCCGTTGAGCGAGGCGCAGTCGCTGCGAATATCGGTGTCGAGCGCCAGGTCGCCTCGGGCCGCCAGAATGGCGGCACCGTGGTCGCCGAGCCACCCATTGACGATGATCACATCGTCGGGCTCGATGCGCTCGATGCCCAGGTGCCGGCCCGCGGGAATGACGCCGATGCCGGTGGTGGTGATGAAGATGCGATCACAGGCGCCGCGCTCCACCACCTTGGTGTCACCGGTCACGATCTCGACGCCGGCCTCCCGTGCAGCGGTCGCCATGGAGCGCGCAATGCGCCGCAGATCCGCCACGGGCAGGCCTTCTTCCAGGATCACCGCACAGGACAGGTAGCGAGGGCGAGCGCCGCCGACGGCCAGGTCGTTGACGGTGCCGCAGACGGCAAGCGTGCCGATATCTCCCCCGGGGAAGAACAGCGGACTGACCACGAAGCCATCGGTGGTCATGGCCAGCCTGTCGCCTAGACCGGCAAGCGAGCCGAGATCGAGGCGCGCCTGGTCTTCGAGAACGGTGGGGGTGGCCTGGAATTCGCTCACGAAGACGTCATCGATCAGGTCCTTCATGGCCTTGCCGCCACCGCCGTGGGCCTGGGTCACCAGACTCGCCGTCACCCGGGAAGGCCGGTGCTCTGTCGGGGGGCTCATGACAGGGTCCGCTTGCGGTCGCCGGCGCCGCCGTACTGGTAGTAGGCGGCACAGGCACCTTCGGTCGAGACCATCAGCGCCCCGCGGGGCATGGCGGGCGTGCAACGAGTGCCAAAGAGCTCACACTGCCACGGCTTCATGGTGCCGGTGAGCACGTCGCCGCAGCGGCAGCTGTCGGGGTCCGCTATCTGCTGGTTGGGCAGAGTGAACTTCTTTTCGGCGTCGAAGGCGGCGAACGCCTCGCGGATGCGCACGCCAGACTCCTCGATCGATCCCAGCCCACGCCACTCGCACCGGTCACGGGGCTCGTATACCAGGTCCATGGCCTCCTGTGCCGGGAGGGTGCCGCCGGCCTCGACGACGCGCTGGTACTGGTTCTCGACCGCCGAGCGTCCTTCATGAATCTGCTTGAGCACCATCAGCAGCGATTGGAGGATGTCCAGCGGCTCGAAACCGCAGACGACCACCGGGCGCTCGAACTGCTCTGCGATGAAGCGGTAGGGGGCGGTGCCGATGATCATCGAGACGTGACCCGGGCCAAGAAAGCCGTCCAGTCGATGGTCGGGGTTGTCGAGGATGGCCCTGAGGGTGGGCACGATGGTGATGTGGTTGCAGAACACGGAGAAGTTGGTCACGCCTTCTCGCTTGGCCTGAGCGATCGTCAGGGCGGTGGAGGGGGTCGTGGTCTCGAAGCCGAGCCCGAAGAACACCACCTCGCGTTGCGGGTTCTCTCTGGCCAGCGCCAGGGCATCCATGGGCGAATAGACGATGCGCACATCGGCTCCCTCCGCCTTGGCCTGCAACAGGCTCTTGCGGGAGCCGGGGACGCGGATGGCGTCGCCGAAGGTGGTCATGATCACTTCCGGGCGTTCGGCGATGGCGACGCAGTCATCGACCCGCCCCATGGGCAGCACGCAGACGGGGCAACCGGGTCCGTGAATCAGCTCGAGGTTCGCGGGCAGCATGGCCTCCAGGCCGTAGTGAAAGATGGCATGGGTGTGGCCCCCGCAGACTTCCATGATGCGAACGGGGTCCTCGCGCCGGGTGGCGATCTGGCTGGCCACTTCACCGATACGCTCGATCAGTTGACGAGCTCGGGTGTGATCGCGGAATTCATCGGAAAAGTTCACGGGGTTGCCTCCTGGTGTCCGGTCATCGTCAGGGCGTCGAGTTCGTTCTGCGTCTCGCCCAGTTCGTCAAGCATCTCGAGGGTTCTGGCGGCGGCCGCGGCATCGATACGACTCAGGGCAAAGCCCACGTGGACCAGCACCCAGTCACCGACGCAGCGCTCGGGCGGATGGTCGTCGTCGATGATGCAGGCGATGTTGATCTGCCGGCGAACGCCGCTCACGTCGACCGTGGCGAGGCCTGCGTCGGCATCGTCGAGAGAAATGATCAGTCCCGGAATTCCCAGGCACATTGGCGGGTCTCCTGTGGTGGGGTGGATGGCGGTTGGGTCATGTGGCATCGCGGTGGCTCCCTGGGTGCTGTGCCGCCGCGATGACGGCCTGACCGAGCGCGATGCCGCCATCGTTGGCCGGCACCTGGCGGTGAGTCAGTACGCGAATGGGCAAGGGAGCAAGCCGCTGGAGGGTCTCTTCCAGCAAGCGTCTGTTGTGGAAGCAGCCGCCGCTCAACACGACGGTGTCGAACCCTCGGGTCGCGACCAGCCGACGCGTCAGGTCGGCCAATGTGCTGGCGAGCCCCCGGTGGAAACGCGTCGAGATGATCGCGGCCGCGCTGGCCGTGGTCTTGTCGATGGCGGAAAGGTCCTCGAACAGGGCCTGCCACATCGGTGTGGGATCGATCACGAACAGGCCGCTGTCGTCATCGGTCTGGATGGCGAACGGGTAGGGCAAGAGCTCGCCGGGTTCGAGCGAGCCCGCGCCGCTGGCGTCCTGCCGGGCGTCAGCGGCGGTGGGCGTGTCAGGGGAAAGGAGGGTGGTCTCGAGGGCCAGGGCTTCCAGGGCCATGGCGGCCTCCCCTTCGTGGTGCTGGTGATCGAAGCAGAGCTGGACGGCGGCGGCGACGGCGTCGAACAGGCGCCCACAGGATGACGCTTTGGGACAATTGATGCCGCGCTCGATCATCCCGCTGAGGGTGGCGACAGGCTTGGCCTCGAGTCGCCTGAGCAGCGAGAGTTCGGGATAGCGTCGAAGCAGGGCGTCCAGGCCGGGTCCCGCCTGGAGCTGGGCCAGCAGGTTGCGCCAGGGCTCGCGTGAGGCGGCCGCTCCTCCGGGCATGGCGACGGGTCTCAAGTGGGCCACCCGCGAGGACTCCCGGTAATCCGCCATGAGCAACTCGCCGCCCCACAGCGAGCCGTCCTCGCCCAGGCCGAGGCCGTCGAGCACGATGCCCATCACCGCGGGCGCATCGAGCGGGTAGCCGTTCTCGGCAAGGCAGGCGGCGATATGGGCGTGGTGATGGCTTATCGGAATGACGGGCAACCGCTCGGGTGTCGCCATCTCGTAGGCCAGCCGCGTCGTCTGATAGCCCGGATGAGCGTCACAGGCCAGCCAGCGGGGCTTGAGGTCGTACAGCGCGCGAAAGTCGGCGAGATTGCGCTCGTAGTCGTCGAGGGTGGCGGCATCGTCCAGATCTCCCTGGTGGGGGGACAGGATCGCCCGGCCCCCTTCGATCAGGCAGAAGGTGGCCTTCTGTTGCGGGCCAAGGGCCAGGCCGGAAGCGTCGCAGGAAAAGCCCGGCGGCAAGGGAAGGGACATCGGGGCGTAGCCGCGGGCTCGCCGCAGTACCCGGACCTTTCCGCCGGCCAGCCGGACGAGGCTATCGTCGATGCGTCGGGCGATGGCTCTGTCATGGGTCAGGGCGTGACTCGCGATCGACGCCATCATCGTTGCCAGTTCGGCATCGTCGGTCAGTTGCGGAGCCCCGGAAACATTGCCGCTGGTCATGACGATGGGGCCGGATAGATGCCGGCACAGCAGCACATGCAGTGGGGTGTAGGGCAGCATGACACCGAGCAGCGAGACACCCGGGGCCAGGTTCTGGGCCAGTCCGCCGCTATCGTTTTGCTGATCCCGGCGCTTGCGGCACAGCACGATGGGGGCCGCGGGGGAGACCAGGGTTGCCGTTTCCTGTGTGCTCGGTTCGCAGTAGCGATGCAGCATGTCGATGCCGGCGACCATCACGGCCAGGGGTTTGGTGGGGCGCTGCTTGAGCCGGCGCAGCCGATCGACCACATCCGTTCGAGTGGCGTCGCAGGCCAGGTGATAGCCTCCGAGCCCCTTGATGGCAACGATATGGCCAGCGTCAATCAGGGCGGCGGCCTCGCTGACCGGGTCGTGATTCGGCGTCGCGGAAGAGGGCGGCTCACCGAGTGTTATCAGCCTCGGCGTGGGGCCACAGGCGGGGCAGGCGATGGGCTCGGCGTGAAAGCGGCGGTTGGCCGGGTCCAGGTACTCGCGTCGGCAGTCAGCGCACAGTGGAAAGCGGGACATGGTGGTTGCCGCGCGGTCGTAGGGCATGGCCTCGATGATGCTCAACCGCGGCCCGCAGTGGGTGCAGTTGGTCAGGGCATAACCCGAGCGTCGCTGGTCACTGCTCAGGATTTCCTCCTGGCACGTTGCACAGACGGCGGCGTCTGGAGCGATGTCGGTTCGCGTTGCGCCGCCGTGGCTGTCGACGATGCCAAACCCCGTGGCGGTGATCGGGTGGCAGCAAGAGGCAACGTCGATGCTGGTGATCGTGGCCAGGGGGGGCGGATCGTCTCGTAGTGCTCGCACCAGGTGCTGTAGCTGCGATGCCGGCCCGCTTGCGCGAATCAGCACGCCTTCGCCGTCGTTGAGTACCTCCCCGTCGAGCGCCAATCGGGTAGCCAACTGCCACACCGTGGGGCGAAACCCCACCCCCTGGACGCAGCCGCGAACCCTGATCTCCCATGAGCTGGTGCTGGCGTGGGGCTTGAGCATGGTGTTTCGGGTTTCCGTGACAGATAACGAGGCCGGGTCGTGTGAGGGCAGGAGCACTATTTCACAGCCGACGTAAGCCATGCCTGAGCTGGGTCAGGTTCTGCGACTCACTTTAGCCCGGTAGTGCGAACGGTGGGGCCGGAATCTGTGCTGGAGACTGCGGCGTGGCAAACCGCTATCGGAAAGCAGGAATTAGGCAGTAGAGAGACGCCTGGTGTCGGACAGTGTTTTGCTTGGACGATGGGTTGGATTTTCTCGAATACTGTATAAAATGACAGTATTCGGAGCTGACGGCTTTAGCCGGAAAGGGTGTGGCGATCAAGAGGGTGTGGTGATCAAGAGGGTGTGGCGAACAAGAGAGGGGGCGAACAAGAGAGGGGGCGAACAAGAGAGGGGGCGATCAAGAGAGGGGGCGATCAAGAGGGTGTGGCGAACAAGAGAGGGGGCGATTAAGAGAGGGGGCGATTAAGAGAGGGGGCGAACAAGAGAGGGGGCGAACAAGAGAGGGGGCGATTAAGAGAGGGGGCGAACAAGAGAGGGGGCGAACAAGAGAGGGGGCGAACAAGAGAGGGGGCGAACAAGAGAGGGGGCGAACAAGAAGACCGAGCCATAGGAACGAAGAGGACAAGGGGGGAGGATGAGGGCGACACATGCCACCAGTGCACTTTCCAGCCAAGACGAATCGGTAGGGGCGGCCGCCGTCCCGAGCCCCTCCGACAGCCTGGCGCTGTTGATGAAGCGCGGCGCGCTCTGGCGCGGCCAGCAGCACCATCGATGGAGTCCCCACGTTGGCACCGACGAGGCGTCCCCGACCGGCTTCGATGAGCTCGATGCAGTGTTGGGCGGAGGCTGGCCGCGGGGAGATCTGCTCGAGCTGCTGGTCGCCGGTCACGGCATGGGCGAGATTCGTCTGTTCGAACCGTTGATGAAAGGCTGTGCGCGTGTGCTGTGGGTCGACCCGCCCTGGCTGCCCCACGGCGCGGCGCTGGGCGCTGCCGGGATGGATCTGTCGCGGCTGATCGTCATTCGGACTCGGTCCCTCAAGGAGCGGCTATGGGCCACGGAACAGGCGCTGAAAAGCGGCTGTTGTGACCTGGTGCTGAGTTGGTTCGACGCCGTTCAGGGGCCGTGGTTGAGGCGGCTGCAACTGGCGGTCACCGAAGGCGGTGGCACGGGGGTCGTGCTGCGCTCGGCACGCTTTGCCGAGCAAGGATCGGCCGCCCCCTGGCGGCTGCGTCTCGACAGACGGGAGACGTCGCCGGAGCGACTCAGGGTCCATGCTTTCAAGCGCAAGGGCGCCATGCCGGCACCCTGTGTCGAGATCGACCTGTCGTCCTCGCGGCTGTCGCCGCCCGCCGGGAGGGCCAACCGTGACGCTGGCGCCTTGTTCCGTTGACGTTCTGCCAAGAAGGCTTCTCTGGCAGGGCGGGGCTCGGGTAGAAGGCAGGGCTCAGATAGCAGGTGGGGCTCGGGTAGCAGGCAGGGCTCAGATAGCAGGTGGGGCGAGCGCGGAGCCCCCTGGCACAGAGATCCATCTCGTGGAGCGGACATGAAAGGGTTGTGGTTGAGTCTTTACTGCCCGCTGCTGGGACTCGAGGTCTTGCCGGGAAATGCCGACGGGCCGCGAGTCTTGCTGACGGCGCGGGGCGATCGCGTGTCGCTGGTCGGCCCGGTGGCGCGTCGGGCCGGCGTGCGACCCGGCATGACGGTCAGCGCAGCGCTCTGCCTGGAGCCGGAGCTCGACTTCCGGGCGCCGGATGGTCTGGCCTGCCAGCGTCGCCTGGAAGGCCTGGCCTTGTGGTGTTCGCGCTTCAGCGCTCGCGTCAGCCTCGGTGAGGAAGACACCGTGATGATGGAGATCGCGACCATGCTTGACTACTTCGGCGGCTTGTCGGCGCTGTGGGACGGGCTCCATGACGAACTCTCGACCCTTGAGCTGAGCGTGGTCTGCGCCACGGGGCATACGCCGCTGGCCGCCGAGCTTCTGGCCCGGGCGGGGGGAGGCTGCGCCCAGAGCGAAGCCGAGCACCTGGCGCGCCTTGGGGCCCTTGCGTTGAGCAGTCTGCGACTGCCCGAGACACAGCAGGCACGACTTCAGGGGTTGGGGTTTCGGCGCATCGATGACCTGCTGGCCTTGCCCTCTGACGCCCTGGCCTCTCGGCTGGGCCCAGCGCTGACGCGCTACCTGGCGCGTTTGACCGGGGAGCTCTCCGACCCTTCCGCCGCCTTTGTACCGCCTTCGCGCTTCGACAGGCAGCTGGAGCCTGGCCATGAAATCGAACGGGTCGCGGGCGTGCTGTTCCCATTGCGTCGACTGCTGGCGGAGCTCGAAGGGTTTCTCAAGGTGCGCTGCTTGAAGGCTCAGGCGCTGTCGCTGTCGCTGTATCACGAGGACGGGCAGCAGCATCTGGCCATTGGTCACGCCGGTGGAGAGCAGGCGGCGGAGGCCTGGTTGGAGCTCTGTCGGCTGCGGCTCGAAAGAGTGACGCTTGAGCGTCCCGTCCGGCGTCTGCGGCTGTCGGTGACGGAACTATGCTCGCTGCAGGCGCCCCCGCAGGACCTGTTTCACCGTGCGGCCCCTCGAGATACTCCCGAGGCGCTGATGAGTCGGTTGCGCACTCGTCTGGGCGAGGATGCCGTCATGCAGCCTGGCCTACGGGCAGACTATCGTCCCGAGCAGGCCTCCTGCCTGACCCCGCAGGTTTTCAGAGCAGGGCACGCGGGCAGACGCCCGTCGGAGGACGAGGCTGGCGGCGAAGCCTATGACCACCGCCCTGCGTGGCTACTCGCCTCACCACTGGCGCTCGGAGAGCAGGTGCTGGCAGGGCTTGTGTGGGTGGCCGGCCCCGAGCGCATCGCCAGTGGCTGGTGGGACAGCGCGCCGGCAAGGCGCGACTATCACGTCGTGCGCTGGCCCGACGGTCGACACGGGTGGGTTTATCGTGATGCCGAATCGCAGTGGTGGTTGCATGGCTGGTTCGGTTAGATCGCTCGCCGGTGGCGGCCTGCCGCGACCCGATCACGGGGCCGATGCTCCCCGTGACCCCGGCAGCGATGTCTCCCGGCTCGCCCCAGGGGCGCCCGATGAGCCGCGGGAGGCGTCCCATATGACGCAGAGCTCGTCCCAGGTGCTCCAGGGCTCGTCTCAGGTGCTACAGAGCTCGTCCCAGGCGGTCCAGGGCTATGCCGAGCTCCACTGCCTGTCCAACTTCACCTTCCTGAAAGGGGCGTCGCACCCTCACGAACTGGTGCGTCGGGCGGCCGAGCTTGGTTATCGCGCCCTGGCGGTGACCGACGAGTGCTCTGTGGGGGGCGTCGTCAGGGCCTGGGAGGCGGCGCGTGAGTACGGGCTTGCCCTGATCGTGGGCGCCGAGTTCCGGTTGGGTGATGACGTGCTGGTCGTGTTGGCCCAGGGGCGGCTCGGCTACGCCAGACTGTGTCAGTTGATCACCCTGGGGCGGCGTCGGGCTAGCAAGGGGAACTATCGGCTCGACTGGAGCGACCTGGACGCGCTCGATGACTGCCTGTTGCTGTATCGTCCGGGGGATTGTCTCGATCAGGCGCGCGGGCGCATACGCTGGCTGCAGACGGCGTATGCCGGGCGCTGCTGGATGATGGTGCAGCGTCACTATGTGGCCAATGAGGCCCTACGCCTCGACGCCCAGGTCGCCCTTGCCACGTCGCTTAACATGCCGATGGTGGCGACCGGCAACGTGGTGATGCACGTACCGGCCAGAAAGCGTCTGCAGGATGTGCTGACGGCGCTGCGCCATCGTGTCACCGTGCAGCAGGCGGGGTATCGGCTCGAGGCCAACGCCGAACGCTGCCTGCGATCGCTTGAGCGATTGTCGCAGTGCTTTCCCCGTCATCTGCTCGAGGAATCCCTGGTCATTGCCGAGCGCTGCCGGTTCGATCTGGGTGAGCTGCGCTACGAGTACCCAGAGGAACTGGTGCCCGCCGGCCACACGCCGACGTCGTGGCTCGAGAGCAGAGTCCGGGAAGGGGAGCGGCGTCGTTTCCCTGATGGCACACCCGCGGACATCGCCCGCCAGATCGACCATGAACTGTCGCTGATTGCCAAGCTGAGCTATGAGCCGTTCTTTCTGACCATCGAGGATATCGTGGCCTTTGCCCGGCAGCGCGGCATCCTTTGCCAGGGACGGGGGTCGGCGGCCAATTCGGTGGTCTGCTACTGCCTGTACATCACCGAAGTGGACCCACGGCAGGTACAGCTGCTGTTCGAGCGTTTCATTTCCGAGGAGCGCGACGAACCCCCGGATATCGACGTGGACTTCGAGCACGAGCGTCGTGAGGAGGTCATCCAGTACATCTACCGGCGCTACGGACGCGAGCGGGCGGGCCTGGCCGCCAGCGTGATCTGCTATCGGTCCAGGAGTGCCCTCAAGGACGTGGGCTGGGCACTCGGGCTGGGTGACGGCTACCTGACCTGGCTCGCCAGTCGCCTGGACCGTCGCGAGGGAAAGTCCGTCTGGCTCGAACAGTTGCGGGCGGCGGGGGGCGATGAGCCGCCGCCTCTGTTTCGTCACCTGGTCGAGCTGGTCGACCAGATCATGGACTTTCCCCGGCACCTGTCTCAGCACGTGGGCGGGTTCGTGATTTCTCGGGGTCCCCTGCACGAACTGGTGCCGGTGGAGAATGCGGCCATGGAGGGCCGCACCCTGATCCAGTGGAACAAGGATGACCTGGAGAGTCTCGGGCTTCTCAAGGTCGACGTGCTGGCGCTTGGCATGCTGACCGCGGTGCGCAAGACCCTGGAGATTCTGGGACGGCAGTGCGGTCGGCCGATCACCCTTCAGGATATTCCCCGGGAGGACCCGGATACCTACGAGATGCTCTGTCGGGGTGACAGCGTCGGCGTCTTCCAGGTCGAGTCCCGGGCCCAGATGAACATGCTGCCTCGCCTCAAGCCACGTAGCTACTACGACCTGGTGGTCGAGGTCGCCATCGTCCGCCCCGGTCCCATCCAGGGCGACATGGTCCACCCCTATCTCAAGCGGCGTGATGGTCTCGAGGCGGTGGACTACCCGAGCGAGGAAGTCCGTGACGTGCTCAGCCGCACCCTTGGGGTGCCGATCTTCCAGGAGCAGGTGATCAAGCTGGCGATGGTCGCGGCGGGGTTCTCCGGTGGCGAGGCCGACCAGCTCCGGCGCGCCATGGCCGCCTGGCGGCGCAGCGGCAGCATCGCCCAGTACCAGCACAAGCTGACCGAGGGATTAAGGGCTCGGGGCTACAGCGCGGACTTCGCCTCGCGTATCTGTCACCAGATCGAAGGTTTCGGCGAATACGGTTTTCCCGAGTCCCATGCGGCGAGTTTTGCCCTGCTGGTCTACGTCTCGGCCTGGCTCAAGTGTCACCACCCGGCGGCGTTCTGCTGTGGCCTGCTCAATAGCCAGCCGATGGGCTTCTATACGCCCTCTCAACTGGTTCAGGACGCCCGGCGTCATGGTGTGAGCGTGCGTGGCGTGGAGATCAATGCAAGCCGCTGGGAGTGCCACCTGGAGGATGACGGTGCCCTGCGTCTGGGCTTTCGCTTGATCAAGGGGCTGACTCGTGGCGGCGCCGAGCAGTTGCTCAAGGCCAGGCCAGCGGCGGGATTCACCCGCGTCGCCGATGCCCGCGGCAGCGCGCGGCTGTCGTCTCGCGACTGGGAGGCGCTGGCCGCCGCCGGCGCCCTGAACAGTATCAGTGGCCATCGCTACCAGGCGCGCTGGGAGTTGCTGTCGGCCGACCCTGCTCTCGCCCTCGGCGATGCCAGGGTCGACGAGTCCGAGGACGATGGGCTCAAGGCGCCCGGTGAGCAGGACGATCTGGAAGAGGACTATCGCCACCTGGGATTGAGCCTCGGGCGCCATCCCATGGCGCTACTGCGTGAGGCCTTGCGTCAGGAGGGAGGCAGGTACGGCGAGACCCTCAAGGGCTGCCTGAGTGCTCGTGAGATCGAGCGCTGCCGGCCCGGACAGGGCGTCACGGTGGCGGGGCTCGTCACCAATCGCCAGCGCCCGGGTACCGCCTCCGGGGTGACCTTCGTCACCCTCGAGGATGAGACCGGCAACATCAATCTGATCGTCTGGCGCGATACTGCCAAGGCCCAGCGCCAGGCGCTATTGAATGCCCGGCTGCTGAAAGTCAGCGGCAAGCTCGAGCGCGAAGGCGAGGTGATCCACGTGGTGGCGGGAAGGCTTACCGATATCGGCGGGTTATGGCAGCACCTTGCGGTGGCGTCTCGGGATTTTCGATGAGTGTTGCCGGCGCGGGCCTGGGACCCACGGGGCCCCTGTCAGCGATCCGGGGAGCGCGCCTCCAGACAGCGGAAGGAGCGCTCGAGGAACGTCACTGCGCCGGTGGTCACGATGTCGCCGTGGGCCATGATGATCCTGCGAGGGTGCCAATCTTTCATTCGCCGCACCTGGGATCTGGCCTCGGCCTTGCGGAACATGACGCTTAGCCGCCAGTTCAGCGGCATCCGGCCGGAGGGGTAAACGACGCCGGCGGCTCGGGCCAGCATTCGCTGCCAGCCACCGCGAGCCCGGGGGGAAAGGTTGCCGACCAGGTCGGTGAGAATCAGCGTGGCGCTGGGCGAATGAAAGAACACCGCCTCGGTCATCCGGCGGGAGCCACGAAACAACAGGTGGACTATCTCTTCACTCCAGGGGTAGGACCCCGTCTTGTCGATGGCGTGTGCGAAGGGCAGATCCCAGCGCTTGTCGATGACCTCCTGGGTGCCGAAGCTCCGCGCGGTGGGATAGGCCTGCTGCCACTGATCCAGGTGAAGATGATGGCGATGATTGGGGGCAATCAGGTAGCAGACTTCGCCGAGGTTCTTGAGCTCGCTCTCGAGCCCCGGCGTCAATTGGATGGGGCTGTGGACCCATAGCTGGTCGTGATTGAAACGAACCACCACCATTCGCGTCGGGAAAGATCGGCCGAAGAAGGACGAGGCGGCCCCTTGTGCCACCCACAGGTGCTCTTCTACCGGACGCAGGTGGCGCGGAGCCTGTTCCGCTGGTTCTGGGCGATCGGTCGAAATAGCAGTCATCGCGCCGACTCCCTGTCGTATCCTGGGGCTTGGACGGACATTGGCCATGGCGGTGTACAGTGCCAGACGAAATGCTAACCCCCTTCTTGTAGCACAGCCGCTTGATAAAAGGCTTCCGAAATACCTCTTATGTGTCGCAGAGTGTCTACATGGGGTAGTCGGGTGCGAGGCGACTGGGGTATCACCGTTACCTAAGATCGGCGACACCGGGCCTGGGCCCGGTGTCGATTCGTGAAGCGCGAGCGTCGGATCGCCGTCGCGCCCCTAGACGTTGAAGCGGTAGTGGATGACGTCGCCGTCCTTGACGATGTATTCCTTGCCCTCGAGGCGCCACTTGCCGGCGTCCTTGGCCCCTTGCTCGCCGTTGTACTGGATGAAGTCGTCATAGGCGATGACCTCGGCGCGGATGAAGCCCTTCTGGAAGTCGGTGTGGATGACACCGGCGCCCTCCGGGGCGGTGGCGCCGACCTTGACGGTCCAGGCCCGCACTTCCTTGACCCCGGCGGTGAAATAGGTCTGCAGACCGAGCAGGGCGTAGCCCGCGCGGATCACGCGATCGAGTCCGGGCTCTTGCATGCCCATCTCGTCGAGGAACATCGAGCGTTCCTCGTCGTCGAGCTCGGCGATCTCGGCCTCGAGCTGGTTGCACACCGGCACCACCACGGCGCCTTCCTCGGCGGCAATCTCCTTGACCACGTCGAGGTAGGGGTTGTTGTCGAAACCATCCTCGTTGACGTTGGCGATGTACATCGTCGGCTTCAGGGTCAGGAAACCGAAGCTCCTGAGCTGCTTCACATCGTCCTCGTCGAGGCCGAAGCTTCTCAGCGGCATGCCTTCGGCCAGGTGCGGCTGGATACGGTCGAGAATCGCCTTGGTGGCGATGGCATCCTTGTCGCCCCCCTTGACCACCCGGGCCAGGCGCTGGATGGAGCGGTCCACCGCGTCCAGGTCGGCCAGGGCAAGCTCGAGGTTGATGGTCTCGATGTCGGCGCGGGGATCGACCTGGTTGGAGACGTGGATGACGTTGTCGTTGTCGAAGCAGCGCACCACGTGTGCAATGGCCTGGGTCTCGCGGATATTGGCCAGGAACTGGTTGCCGAGGCCCTCACCCTTGGAGGCGCCGGCGACCAGGCCCGCGATATCGACGAACTCCATGGTGGTGGGCAGCACCTTCTGCGGTTTGACGATCTCTGCCAGCTTGTCGAGGCGCGGATCCGGCATCGGCACGATGCCGACGTTGGGCTCGATGGTGCAGAAGGGGAAGTTCTCGGCGTCGATGCCGGACTTGGTCAGGGCGTTGAACAGTGTCGACTTGCCGACGTTGGGCAAGCCCACGATGCCGCAGTTGAATCCCATGGGTGATTCCTGAAGACGTGAATGAGAACGGACGGTTCAAATAAGTGGCGTACAGTTTACGGCACTGATAGGCGTGCCGTAAGTCATGTTGACCGAATCGTCTGGTGGCACCGTGCCTGCGTCAGCGCTGGGCCGCGTTGCGTGTCACGCGTGCTACGGGCTGTGCTACGGGCTAGGGCGCCGAAAAGCTGTGGAGCCGGTTCATGGCCTTGGCCCAGTCGCCCGACAGCGCCTGCGGCAAGGTCGCGAGGCACTCGATCAGGCTGCCGTCGATGGCGTCGCGTTCGGCCTTGCCCGGGCGCCCCAGCACATAGTTGGTCACCAGAGGGGCGCTGCCCGGGTGGCCGATGCCGATGCGGGCGCGATGAAACGACTTGTCGTTGCCCAGAGCGCTGATGATGTCTCGCAGGCCGTTGTGCCCGCCATGGCCACCGCCCTGCTTGTAGCGGGCGTTGCCCGGCGGCAGGTCCAGCTCATCGTGGGCGACGAGCAGCTCATCCGGAGTGAGCTTGAAGAAGTTGACCATCGCTGCCACCGCACCGCCGGAGCGATTCATGTAGGTGGTCGGGATGAGCAGGTGAAGGTCCTGGCCCTCGACGAAGGCCTTGGCGTAGAGGCCGAGGAACTTCTTCTCCGGGCGCAGGCTAGCGCCGGCCTGGCGGGCGAGCGCTTCCACCAGCCAGGCGCCGGCGTTATGCCGTGTGGCCTCGTACTCAGCGCCGGGATTGGCTAGCCCGATCAGCGCCTTGATCCTTGCCATAGTAAAATCTCCGGACAACATCAGGCGCATCCACGCTTGATGGGGTGAGCACGGTGGCCCGGGAGGAGCCGAGCGCTGTATCTGCACGATGAAGCGCTTTGCCTAGGGCCGGCATCGTGTGCCGCGATGGCGGCCCTAGGCGAAGCGCTTGGGGCAGTGACGTAGGTAGCAATCGCTAGCCCTGAGAGGTGAGGGCGTCGAGACGCCGCCCAAACAAAGAGGGCCACCGTAGTGGCCCCCTGGAGAGAATGGCGATTATTCCTTGTCGCCTTCCTCGTCCTTGCCTTCCTCGGCGGCAGTGTCGGCAGCCGGAGACTGGGCGGCGCCGCCTTCGTCGGCCTCTTCGCCTTCTTCGCTCATCACCTTGGACTTGGTGATGTTGATGATGGCCTGGTCATGGTCTTCGCCGTAGCTCAACTCGACGATGGTCACGCCGGCCGGCACGGAAAGGTCCGACAGGTGCAGGGTGCTGCCGATCTCGAGCTCGGCGATGTTGACCTCGAGGTAGTCGGGCAGGTCCTTCGGCAGGCAGCTGATCTCGACTTCGTTGGCCAGCTGGTGCAGCTCGCCGTCGTTCTGCTTGATGGCCTTGGACTCGTCCTGACCCACCACGTGCAGTGGAACGCGCATGGTGATCTCATGAGTCGCATCGACGCGCATGAAGTCGGCGTGGGTGACCAGCGGCTTGTACGGGTGACGCTGGAGGTCACGGACCACCACCTGGAGGGGCTTGCCATCCAGCTTCAGGGTAATGACGGAGGAGAAGAAGGCTTCTTCTTCCAGCGCCTTGTAGAAGCTGGTCTTGTCGACCGCGATCGGCTGCGGGGCGGCTTCGCCACCGTAGATGATGGCGGGGACTTGCTCGTTCGCACGACGCAGGCGGCGGCTCGCACCTTTCCCCAGGTCGTTACGAACGCTGGCTGTAAGAGTGTAATCGGACATGTTGTTGCCTCTATCTGGAAGTAGGGAAGGCACCGGGACCGCGACCAGACCTCGGTGGTTCCATTTGCTCTCGTCGAGAGCGCGTTGTCCCGCGCCGGGTTCGTAAGGCCGAGCCTTAGTGGAACATGGCGCTGACGGATTCCTCGTTGCTGACCCGACGGATCGCTTCGGCGATCAGTCCGGCCACGCTGAGTTGGCGAATACGGCCGCTGCGACGCGCGGCGTCAGACAGCGGAATGGTGTCCGCGACCACTACCTCGTCGAGTACCGAGCCGACGATGTTATCCACCGCGGGGCCGGACAGGATCGGGTGAGTGGCGTAGGCGACGACGCGACGGGCGCCGTGCTCCTTGAGCGCTTCGCCCGCCTTGCACAGGGTGCCGGCGGTATCGATCATGTCGTCTACCACCACACAGGTACGGTCCTGAATGTCGCCGATGATATGCATCACCTGGGCCTGATTGGCCTGGGGGCGACGCTTGTCGATGATGGCCAGATCGGCGTTCAACTGCTTGGCGATGGCGCGGGCGCGGACCACGCCGCCGACATCCGGCGATACCACGATCAGGTCGTCGTAGTTTTGGCGCTCGATGTCATCGAGCAGGATCGGCGAGCCGTAGACGTTGTCTACCGGCACGTCGAAGAAGCCCTGGATCTGATCGGCGTGCAGGTCCATCGTCATGACCCGGTCGACGCCGGCCTTGACCATCATGTCGGCCACGATCTTGGCCGAGATCGGCACCCGAGCGGAGCGCACGCGGCGGTCCTGGCGGGCGTAGCCGAAGTAGGGCACTACCGCGGTGATTCGCGTCGCCGAGGCGCGACGCAGGGCGTCAACCATCAGGATCAGCTCCATCAGGTTGTCGTTGGTCGGTGCACAGGTGGACTGCAGGACGAAGACGTCCTTGCCGCGCACGTTCTCGTTGATCTCGACCGCGACTTCGCCGTCGCTGAACTGACCGACTGTGGCATTGCCAAGCCGGCTATCCAGGCTCTCGGCGACCTTACGGGCGAGTTCGGGGTTGGCATTCCCGGCGAAAACCATCAATTTTGACACGCGCAGCCACCTTTGCTGTGTTGGGTCTTCAGTGTGAGTCTGGGGGGTGAGTCCGGGAGGAGTCACGGCCTGCGCCCAGCGCTCAGAAGGACAATATCCGGGAATCGCCGGCCTCGCGATGGCAAGACCGGCGATTCCCGGTGCGCGACGCCCGAACGTCAGTCGTTCAGGGCATCGAGCAGGGGGGAGCGGTTGAGGCCTCTGGCGACGAAGGCTTGCCAGCCTGGGATCGCCGCGGCGTCGAGATCGGCCTTGAGCTTATCGGCGGCGCGCTCACTGTCCAGACGGGCAAACACACAAGCGCCGGTGCCCGTCAACATGGACGGTGCCCGGGCGCTTAGCCAATCCAGGGCGCGCGCCACCTCGGGATAAAGCTCCCTGACGGTGATCTCGCAGTCGTTGCGCCAGCTCGACGCTCCCCCCTTGAGTGCGCGCGCCATGGTAATCGGGGGGCTGGCGCGTGTCAATTGCGGCGCCCCGAACACCTGAGGGGTGGCGACGTGTACGCCGGGGTGCACGACCACGAACCAGGGCGTGTCGAGGGTCACCGGCGTCAACCGCTCGCCGACCCCCTCGGCCCAGGCCGAGTGGCCGTGAACGAACACCGGTACGTCGGCACCGAGGATGAGGCCGAGTTCGGCGAGCCGGCCACGCTGGAGGCCCAGCTGCCACAGTCGGTCGAGCCCGACCAGGGTGGTGGCGGCATCGCTGCTGCCGCCACCCAGACCACCGCCCATGGGGAGGCGCTTGGTCAGGTGCACGGTGGCACCCCGTCGGCAGCCGGTCTCGCGGCGTAGCAGCATGGCGGCCCGGTAAATCAGGTTGTCGGCGTCACTCACGCCGGCGAGTTCACCCGTGAGGACGATGTCGCCGTCTTCGCGTTGGCTGAAGCGCAGGCGATCACCGTGATGCAGGAACTGAAACAGGGTCTGCAGTTCGTGATAACCATCGGCGCGCCGGCCGGTGATGTGCAGCATGCGGTTGAGCTTGGCCGGAGCGGGAAGCGTGATGCCAGCGCCTTCCTTATAAGGAGGCGAGGAAGGCCGGGAGGGCTGCGCGGTCATTTTGCGTTTCATCGTCCTGTGTGGCGGCGTCCTGGGTGGCGGCGTCAGTGCACAAGCCGTCGCGATTCGACCCGACATCGGCCGACGGCTGGAGCGCGCCGGCCCGTTACGCACTCACTCTGCGTCGAGGGCCTGCCATTGATTGACCACCAGGGTGGCACGCAGGTCGCCATAGGTCATGATCAGGCGGTTGGGCATCCACAGGCCATCGACGTTGTCCCAGCCGCGGTACTCGATGTCCCAGCCGCTTTGGGCCAGGGTCGCGGGAAAGCCGAGGTTGTCCTTGGTGGTATCGAAGGGTTCGCCTTCGGCGGGCAGGCCGCGGACCCAGTCGGTCAGGCTGGACACGGGCAGCGACCAGCCGAGCCGCTCCTCCATCAGTGCCTCGGGACTATCGGCCTCGAAGCGACCCTCGTTGGTGGTCAGCGAAACGCGGCCATCGCGGCCCTCGAGCGTGCTGCGTCCCGCGCCCATGGGGCCGGTGACCAGAAGGCGGTAGTGGTAGGGCGTCTGGCGCCAATCCAGGTTGGCGCTGGTCGAGTCGTCGGGCGAGCGCAGGCCCACCTTGCCGGTCAGGTTCCAGGACGAGAATGCCTTGACCTCGGTGAGCTGCTGCTGCCACTGGCCATCGCTGCGCGTCTGGCTGAGCGGGGCGGTGTCTGAGGTGGTGGCACAGCCTGCCAGCAGGGCGATGCAGCAGGCGGCGGCCGTGAGACGCAAGGGGCTAGTCATCACGTTTTCCTTGGGGCTGAAGGGGTAAGGGGGATCAAGGCTATTGGAAACTCTGTGCCAGGTCACGCGTGTGCAGGGGAATGCCAGCCGCGGTGACGCTGCCGGTGGTCCGTCGCTGGCCTATCCCCGCAATCTGGCTGAGCGAGACGGCGGCGGCGCCTCGCCTGTCGCGCCAGGCCGTCGATGGCTAACCGAGAGTCGCCGTCGGGCAGGCCACCGAGGACGGCTCGGCTGCCCTCAGGGGGCAAGGCCCGGGCGGCGATCGAGTAGCGCATCGATCAACGGTCGTTCGGGAAACTGTTCGGTGGCCACGGCCAGGATCTCTCGGGCACGCTCCTTGCGACCCAGCTCCCACAGCACCTCGATCAGGTGCGCCGCGACTTCCTGGTCGGGCAGGGCCCGCCAGGCCTGCTCTATCCAGCGCAGTGCGGTGGTCAGGTCGCCGCGCCGATAGGCGACCCAGCCGAGGCTGTCTTGCACCGCAGGATTGTTGGGGTCCAGCGTGTAGGCGCGCTGGATGAGGGCGGCAGCTTCGTCGAGCCTATCGGGATCGCCCTCGTCGGCCAGGGTGTAGCCGAGGGCGTTCAAGGCGTTGGCGTTATCCGGCTGTTGCTCTACCAGCCGGCGCAGGTCGCTCTCCGAGGTGTCGGTATCGCCGGCCTGCCAGGCGCGCATGGCGCGGTAGTAGCGCAACTCGCCGTCGTCCGGGACGCGGGCCAGTTCGCGATTGAGCAGGGCGTCGGCGTCGCGCTGGTAACCCTCGGCATCCAGCAGTTGGATCTCCAGCATCACCAGGTCGCTGTAGGCGGCGTCGTGGCGCAGGCGCTCCACCCGCAGGAAGGCACGGGCATCGAGCAGGCGGTCGGCCTCGATCAGCAGGCTCGCCGAGCGTTGCCGCGAGAGCAAGAAGTCCGGGCCTTCTGGCACCTGGCGGTAATAAAGGAGGGCGTTGTCGACGTCGTTTTCCTGCTCGGCGATGGCCCCCAGCAGCATGTAGGCGGCCGGCGGAGCATCCGCTTCGCCGACCAGCGGGGTCAGCAGCCGCCGCGCCGGATCTAAATGATCTTCTTCGAGATAGAGCTGAGCGAGGCCGATACGCAATAGCGGGTCATTGTCGCGTTCCTCGAGTAGCGCGTCGGTGTTGGCCTCGGCGGACGTCAGGTTGCCGAGACGAATGTCGGCCCTGGCCATCAACAGCAGAAAGCGCGGGTCCCCCGGGGCCATGGCCAGGCCCCGGCGGGCGGCGGTGCGTGCTTCGCCGGTAGCGCCACGATCGAATGCCAGACGCGAGGCGACGAGCCAGTACTGGGCCATGTCGTCCGCCTGTGCCTTGAGCCGAGATAGCTCTCGCTGTGCGAGTTCGGTATCGCCTTGGGTGGACCGAATCAGCAGCATGGCCAGTTCGGCATCACGGCGTGCCTCGGGCGCCAGTGCTGGGCGTGACAAATGGTCGCGTAGCGGCGTCGCCAGCGCGCTCGGATCGGCGCCCGTCGACAGCGCGGTGTCGACGAAGCGTGTGATATCGGTACTGGTGCCATCGACGTCGGCGATAAGGCGCTGGCGCAAGGCCTCGGGCCAGTCGCCGCGGCTGCCGGCCAGGTTGCCCAGCACTTGCGCGGCGGGGGCCGCCTCGGGAGAAAGCGTCTGCCAACGCTGGGCGGCGCGCTGCAACAGCTGCGGATCGTCGGCGAAGCGTGCGGCGAGGGTGGCGCGCTCGCCCAGCGCCGGGGAGTCGTAGCGTTCGGCGGCCCTGAGGTAGCCCTCCGTGGCGCGGCGGTAGTCGCCGCGCTGGCCGGCAAGCTCCGCGACCAGCAGGGTGGATAGCCCCTCGGCGTCCAGGCCTCGGGTAATCGGCGGTGCGCCGACCATGGGGTCGGCCTGGGGGGAGGTGGCAGAGGACACGGAAAAGCCCTGGCAGCCGCTCACCAGAACGGTCAGGGTCAGCGAAACCAGCGGTGCTCTAAGCTGTCGGATGCGCGCGTCGCCGGGCATGCGTGCCTCTTGATATAAGAACGAAGCGTCAGCATAACGGCTTGACGTAGCTTGGCAAAGGTCAAAGCCTCGGGGGAGCCGCTTGCGGCAGGGCTATGGTAGAATGTGCCGCCTTGCAGGAGCGGATCCTCACCCGTCGGGTGAGGCGGCTCCCGATCCCATTTTGGTGAAGACGTCGAACGCATGACCCTTCTTGCCCTTGGCATCAACCATCGCACCGCTGCCATCGAGGTGCGCGAGAAAGTCGCCTTCGGCCCCGCGCACCTGGACGCGGCGCTGAAGCAGCTGCGCGCCTTGCCACGGGTGCTCGAAGCCGCGGTGCTGTCGACCTGCAACCGCACCGAGCTTTATTGCATCACCGAGGATGCCGGGGAGCGGGAGGTGCTCGACTGGCTGGGGCGCTATCACGCGCTGCCGGTGGACGAATTGATGCACTGTGCCTATCACTATCTGGATGGCGACGCGGCGCGTCATCTGATGCGCGTGGCGGTTGGCCTCGATTCGATGGTGTTGGGCGAGCCTCAGATTCTCGGACAGCTCAAGGATGCCTACCAGGCGGCGCGACGCGCCGACGGCTTGGGCGGGGAGCTGGAAAGGCTGTTTCAACACACTTTCGCCGTCGCTAAGCAAGTTCGCACCGAAACCGGAATCGGTGAGAATCCGGTGTCGGTCGCCTACGCCGCGGTCAGCCTGGCGAGCCGTATCTTCGACGACCTGTCCAAGGCCCGGGCGCTGCTGATCGGTGCCGGCGAGACCATCGAGCTGGTCGCGCGGCATCTGCACGAGGCCGGGGTGCGCCAGCTGACCGTGGCCAACCGCACTCGGGAGCGTGCCAACGCCCTGGCGGGCGGTCTCGGCGGGCAGGCGATTACCCTGGATGAGATCCCCACGGCGCTGGAGAATGCCGATATCGTCATTTCTTCTACCGCCGCACCGTTGCCGATTCTCGGCAAGGGCATGGTCGAGCGGGCGCTCAAGCGCCGTCGCCATCGTCCCGTGTTCATGGTCGATATCGCCGTCCCACGGGATATCGAGCCGGAAGTCGGCGAGTTGAGCGATATCTTTCTGTACACCGTCGATGACCTCCAGGAGGTGATCGAGGAGAACCGCCGTCACCGTCAGGTCGCCGCCGATCAGGCAGAAGCGCTTATTCAGCTCGGCGTTGACCACTGGCATCATCAGCGCCGCATTCGCGGGGGCAGTGAGCTGATCCGGGATGTGCGTGCCCAGGGCGGGCGGCTGAGAGACGAAGCCCAGAGCCAGGCCCTGGAGCGTTTGGCGAAGGGTGAAGACCCGGAAGCGGTGATCAAGCGCCTGGCTCACCAGCTGACCAACCGGCTGCTCCATCAGCCGACCCTGGCGTTGCGCGACGCCGCCGCCGGCGAGCGTCAGGACCTGCTCGAGGCCGCTACCGAGCTGCTGCTCGGCGACACCGACAAGAGAGCTTAGCGGCACCGCGACGCGGGCTATCCGATAGCCCTCGGCGAGCCGTGTCGCCGAAGGTCGCTCTGGCGCCGCCGGCGCGCCTGGCGGGGCGGTGTCGAGCGATACCGTCAGCGAGCACAGACATGGGCCGCACCTGACCGAACTCTCGGCGTGCTGTCCCACAATGACTTCAAGGAAATGCCGATGAAAGCCTCCCTGCGCCAGCGCCTCGACGCCTTCGTCGAGCGCTTCGAGGAACTCTCCGCGCTGCTGTCCGAACCCGATGTGATTTCCGATCAGCCGCGCTTTCGCGATTATTCCCGCGAGTACGCCGAGCTCGAGTCGCTGGTGGAAGCCTGGCGTCAGTATCGCGGCGTCGAGGGGGATATCGAAACCGCCGAGCAGATGGCCAATGATGCCGATGCCGAGATGCGTGAGCTGGCCCAGATGGAGCGTGAGGACGGCCTCGCTCGCCTCGAGGCGCTGGAGGTCGAGCTGAAGCGCCTGCTGGTGCCCAAGGATCCGGATGATGGCCGCAACGTCTTCCTCGAGGTGCGGGCCGGAACCGGCGGCGACGAGGCGGCGCTGTTTGCCGGTGATCTGTTTCGCATGTACTCGCGCTATGCCGAGCACCAGGGCTGGAAGGTCGAGGTGGTCAGCGCCAGCCACGGTGAGCAGGGCGGCTACAAGGAGATCATTTCTCGGGTCAAGGGGGACGGGGTCTACGCGCGGCTCAAGTTTGAATCGGGTGCCCATCGGGTGCAGCGCGTGCCGGCCACGGAATCCCAGGGCCGCATCCATACCTCGGCGTGTACGGTGGCGGTCATGGCGGAAGCCGATGAGGTCACCGATGTCGATATCAATCCGGCGGATCTTCGCGTCGACACCTTTCGCTCCAGTGGCGCCGGCGGTCAGCACGTCAATACCACCGACTCGGCGATCCGTATCACTCACCTGCCAAGCGGGGTGGTGGTCGAGTGCCAGGAAGAGCGCAGTCAGCACAAGAACCGGGCCAAGGCGATGTCGCTGCTGGCCGCACGCCTCAAGCAATCGGCGCTGGCCAGCCAACGCCAGGAACAAGCCGACGCCCGGCGTTCCCTGGTCGGTTCCGGGGATCGCAGCGAGCGTATCCGGACCTACAACTTTCCCCAGGGCAGGGTCACCGATCATCGCATCAATCTGACCCTCTACAAGCTTAACGAAGTCATCGCCGGCGACGGCCTCGATGAGGTCATCCAGCCGCTGATCCACGAGTTTCAGGCCGAGCAGCTGGCGGCGCTGCAGCAGGAAAACTGATGCGCATCGATGCCCTGCTGGCGCGGGCGACAGCAAGGCTTGCCGGGGCTGGGTCGCCGAGTGCACGGCTCGACGCCGAGGTGCTTGCCGGTCACGTGCTCGGTGTCGACCGCACCTGGCTCTACACCTGGGGCGATCGAGAGTTCGAGAGCTGGCCTCGGGCGCGTTTCGATGCCCTGGTGGCGGCCCGGGCCGACGGGCGGCCGGTGGCCTACCTGACCGGAGAACGTGAGTTCTGGGGGCTGAGTCTTGAGACGGCGCCCAGCACGCTGATCCCGCGACCGGATACCGAGACGCTGGTCGAGACCGCCCTGGCGCGGGCCAGCGCCGGCGAGGGCGCGCTGCTCGATCTAGGCACCGGCACCGGTGCCATCGCGCTGGCCTTTGCCAGCGAACGACCGGGATGGCGGGTGGAGGGCATCGACCTGAGTGAGCCGGCCATCGCCTTGGCTCGTCGCAATGCCAGGCGCCATGATCTGGCGGTGCGCTTTCGTGTCAGCGACTGGTTTGGCGCCCTCGACGAGGACGAGCGCTTCGATCTGATCGTCGCCAATCCGCCCTATATCGATGCCGCCGACCCCCATCTGGCACAGGGCGACGTGCGCTTCGAGCCACTCAGCGCACTGGTCGCGTCGGAAGCGGGGTTGGGCGACCTGCGGCGTATCGCCGAGGCGGCGCTGGTGCGTCTGCCTCCTGGCGGCACCTTGTTGATGGAGCACGGCATGAGTCAGGGGCCAGAGGTGCGTCAGATCCTGGTCGAGGCGGGGTTTCGGGACGTCGAGACCCGGGTGGATCTTGGTGGGCGGGAGCGTGTGACCCTCGGCCTGCGCTAGGCGCGGCGGCGGTGCCTGCGTTGATCCCGCGTCGGTGGAGCCGAAAGGCCCCATGTGGTACTCCTCTTGCAGTGAATCCTGCCGCGGGGGGGCGATGCGGCGTGAGAGAATGTCGTGGCTGGCTCTCGCGGTGGTGATTTTCAGTGGATCATTCCAGACCCGCTGCCCGGGCCCTCGAGGCGCCGCGGCGCACCGAATTTACCCGAGTGTCAGGACCATAATGAAAACCAAGACTCGTTCACTCGATCGCATCGATCTCAAGATTCTCCGCTGTCTGCAGGACAACGCTCGTGTCTCCTACGTCGACCTGGCTGCCCAGGTGGGGCTCTCGACCACGCCCTGTCTCGAGCGGGTCAAGCGCCTCGAGCGTGCCGGCGTCATTCGTGGCTACAAGGCGATCCTCAACCCGCGGGTGCTCAAGGCCAACCTGCTGGTATTCGTCGAGATTAGCCTGGAGACCCAGTCGCCGGCGGTGTTCGACGAGTTTCGTCGCGCCGTCTCCAAGCTCCCCCAGATCCAGGAGTGCCATCTGGTCTCGGGCCAGTTCGACTACATTCTCAAGTGCCGCATTCCGGAGATGTCGGCCTATCGCCAGCTGCTCGGCGATGTGGTGCTGACCCTTCCCGGGGTCAAGGAATCGAAGAGCTACGTGGTCATGGAGGAGGTCAAGGAGGACTTCACCCTGCACGTGCCCGATATCGAAGAACTCGAGGACAAGTGAGGTCCCCCATGAACGACGAGGCGCTGCTGCGCTACAGCCGCCAGATCATGCTCGGCCAAGTGGATATCGACGGCCAGCAGCGGCTGCTGGATGGCCGGGCCCTGATCGTGGGTGCCGGCGGGCTGGGGTCGCCGGTGGCGCTCTACCTGGCGGCGGCTGGGGTCGGGCGGCTGACCATTGCCGATGCCGACGTCGTCGAGATCTCCAACCTGCAGCGACAGATTGCCCACGGAGATGCCGACCTCGGGGCCAACAAGGCGGCATCGGCCGCGGCGTCGGTCACGGACGTGAACCCGCATTGCCGGGTCACCGTCATCGAGCGGCACCTGGACCAGAAGGCGCTGGCCGAGGCCGCGAGCCAGGCCGACGTCGTGCTCGACTGCACCGATCGTTTCTCCAGTCGCTATGCGATTAACACGGCGTGCCTGGCGGCAGGGGTGCCGCTGGTGTCCGGGGCGGCGATTCGCTTTTCCGGACAGCTGGCGGTGTTCGACCCTCGCGATGAGACGAGTCCGTGCTATGCCTGCCTGTATCCGCCGGATGACCAAGGCGATGAGGCGCTGTCGTGCGCCGAAAGCGGCGTGATCGCGCCGCTGGTCGGCGTCATCGGCAGTTTCCAGGCGCTGGAGGCGATCAAGCTGCTCAGCGGTGCGGGGTCGCCGCACCGCGGCCTGGCCACCTTCGACGGCTTGAGCGGTGAGTGGCGCCACTACCGTTTGCGTCGCGACCCTGAATGCTCGGCGTGCAAAGCGGCAGGCCGATGACCCTGGCGCGTGCGCTACCGGCCGGTGCCGTCACCGACTTCGACATTCGCCTGCTGCGCGTTTTCAAGGCCGTCGCGGAGTGCGGCGGCTTCTCCGCCGCCGAGGGCGAGCTCGGCATCAGCCGCTCGGCGATCAGCCTGCACATGGGCGATCTCGAGAAGCGCCTCGGGCTCAAACTGTGCCGACGTGGGCGCGGAGGCTTCGCCCTGACCGAGGAGGGACGCGAGGTGCTCGAAGGCACCCGCCGTCTGCTCGCCGGTCTCGAGGCGTTTCGCACCGAGGTCAACGCGCTTCATCACAGCCTGCGCGGTGAGCTCAATATCGGCATCACCGATACCCTGGTGAGCTCACCGGAGATGCGCCTGACCCATGCCCTGGCGAGCCTCAAGCGCCAGGGGCCGGACGTGCGCATCAACATTCACATGGACCCGCCTGACGAGATCGCACGGGCGGTCCTCGATGGCCGCTTTCATGTCGGCGTGGTGCCGGCGGTCAACCTGCCGGCGAGCGTCGACGCCCAGGAACTGTACGAAGAGCGCTCGCGGCTTTACTGTGCCAGGAGTCATCCACTGTTCGGTGGCGAGGACCCCGGATTGCCGGATCTGGCCTCCTGGGAGGCGGTGGTGCCGTCCTACCCGCTGCCGGAGGCCGGGCGGGAGCAACATGCCTGGTTGCGTGGCAGCGCCACGGCCTCTGACCGCGAGGGCGTGGCATTTCTTATCCTGACCGGTGCCTACCTCGGCTTCCTGCCGGACCATCAGGCCGAGCCTTGGGTGGCTCAGGGCCGTCTGCGTGCGCTGTGCGAGGAGTCTGCGGGCTACGCCACTCCCTTCGTTGCCATCACCCGGCGCGACCGCCGCGCCCATCGGGTGCTCGAGGTGTTTCTCGAGGCGCTGAATCACTCTTGTTGAGGCGTTCTGTACCCACATGAGTCATATGATGATCAGGCGATGCATGGGAGGATCATGAAGAGAAAACCGGCAGTGACCTCGCGTGATGTGGCGCTTCGGGCGGGGGTATCCCAGTCCGCGGTGAGTCGATGCTTCTCGCCCGAGGCCAGCATCTCGGAGAAGACTCGGCTCAAGGTGCTAAACGCCGCCCGCGAGCTGGGCTATCGCCCTAACAGTATCGCACGCTCGTTGATCACGCGATCGTCGCGCACTATTGCGCTGGTACTCTCCAGTCTCGACAACATGTTCTACCCCCTGGCGGTGGAGAAGGCCTCCCAGCGTTTTCAGGCCGAGGGCTACCATCTGCTGCTCTTCGTGGTGCCGGAGAGCGATGATTTTCCCGGGATCATGGATAGCATCCTGCAAAGCCAGGTAGATGGCATCCTGATGCTGTCGGCGTTGCTGACGTCGAGCCTGGCTCGTGAGTGTGTGGATGCCGGGGTGCCGGTGGTGCTGCTCAACCGTAGCGTCGAATTCGAAGGCATCAGTCAGGTATACAGTGACAATTATCACGGTGGCTACTGGGCGGGCAGTTACCTGGCCATGAGCGGCCATCGTGACATCGCTTTCGTGGCCGGGGTCGAAACCTCGTCCACCAGCCGTCGGCGCCATGAAGGGTTCGTCGATGGATTGGCGGCACACGGCCTGGTGCCGTATGCCGTGGTGCACGGCAACTATGATTTCGACAAGGCGCGTCACGAGACGTTGGCGCTCTTCGCCAGGGGGCAAGGGCCCGATGCCATCTTTGCCGCCAGTGATCACATGGCCGTCGCCGTGCTGGAGACACTGCGTCATGAGCTGCGCCGACGGGTACCGGAAGAGGTTGCGGTGATTGGCTTTGACGATACTCCGGTATCGGCCTGGCCGAGCTACGCCCTGACCACGGTTCGCCAGCCTATCGACGAGATGATCGAGGCGGCAACGTCACTGCTGATCGAGCAGATTCGGCACGGAGCCGAGGCTGCCGACAGCCAGGTGCTTCCCGTCACTCCTGTGCTTCGGCATACCACGCGCCGCATGGAGTGAGGCCTGCACCCTGGCGAGCGCATCCGGGGGTGATGATAGGTGGTGGTCTTATTCTATGGTCGAACACCAGGCGCCCGTCAGGCGGGGCTGTTTTCTCTATCTGTTTGATTTTTCTGTAGCCTATAAAGACATCAGATAACAGTGGTAGCGCGCGCTTTCTTGATGTGTGTTTGCATTCGTATGCAATAACTGCCATTTTTTATCCATGGTGAAGACCCGGCGGGCACCTTGTCGCGATTGGCGCACGGCACCTTGCGCTGTGATCGTCCATTGACTGAGTGATGTGGCGGTGCTGGGTAAAGGCGTTTGCATGCGCGGATCGACGCTTTTTGCCGGTTTGGGAGCCGTTCCTGCGGTCATCGCGAAGATGGTTCGGCGAAGGATAACACCGCACTCATTTAAGTATGCATACGAATGCATAGTCGTATCACACCCTATACCGCCGACGCTGGCGGGATGGATTCCTTTTCATCGGGTGTGCGGGCAGAGATGTCCTCATATCCAATAACGAACTGCCCCTGGAGGCATTCATGATTCGTACATTGAAATCCGGCGCTACGGTGGAGACCCGCGCGGAAGGCGATCGCAAGGTCCGCGAGGTCGTCGAAACCACCCTGGCCGATATCGAAGCGCGGGGTGATGTCGCCGTGCGTGAACTGTCGGAGCGTTTCGACAACTGGTCGCCGACGAGCTTTCGTCTCAGCCCGGAGGACATCGAGCGAGCCATGGCCGAGATCGAGCCCCAGGCGCTTGAGGATATCCGTTTTGCCCAGGCCCAGGTGCGTCGTTTTGCCGAGGCTCAGTTGGCGTCGATGACCGAAATCGAGGTCGAGAATAGCCCCGGTGTGATCCTGGGGCACAAGCATGTGCCGATCAGTGCCGTGGGCTGCTACATCCCGGGAGGGGGCTATCCGATGGTGGCCTCGGCGCACATGAGCGTGTTGACGGCTAAGGTCGCGGGGGTAAAGCGAGTCGTGGCGGCGGCTCCCCCCTATAAGGGCAGCGCTCACCCGGCCATCGTCGCGGCCATGCACCTGGCTGGCGCCGATGAGATCCTGGTGCTTGGAGGCGTTCAGGCCGTTGGTGCGATGGCCATCGGCACCGAGTCCATCGCCCCGGTCGACATGCTGGTCGGCCCTGGCAACGCCTTCGTGGCGGAGGCCAAGCGTCAGCTCTTCGGTCGCGTCGGCATCGACCTGTTTGCCGGTCCCACCGAGACCCTGGTGATTGCCGATGACAGTGTCGACGGCCTGCTATGCGCCACCGATCTGCTGGGGCAGGCCGAGCATGGTCCGACCTCGCCGGCGGCGCTGTTGACCAATTCCGAGACCCTGGCCAGAGACACCGAGGCTGCCATCGCGGAATTGTTGAAGAAACTGCCGACCGCCGAGTTGGCACGCCAGGCCTGGGAGGCCTACGGCGAGATCATCGTCTGCGACAGCCATGACGAAATGCTCCAGGTGGCCAACGAGATGGCCTACGAGCACGTCCAGGTGATGACAGAGAATCCCGACTGGTATCTCGAGAACATGGTCAACTACGGCGCACTGTTTCTCGGCCCGCGTACCAACGTCGCCTACGGTGACAAGGTCATCGGCACCAATCACACCCTGCCGACCAAGAAGGCCGCGCGCTACACCGGCGGCCTGTGGGTCGGCAAGTTCCTCAAGACCTGCACCTACCAGAAAGTCCTCACCGACGAGGCGTCCGCGCGTATCGGCAGCTACTGCTCTCGATTGTGTGCACTCGAGGGATTTGCTGGTCATGGCGAGCAGGCCAACGAGCGGGTGCGTCGCTACGGCAAGCAGGATGTGCCTTACGCGGGGCAGGTGAAGGCATGAGCCGGCACCAGGCGATGCCCCTGCCGAGCATGCCGAGCGCACGGCTCGATGGGCGCCGTGCGCTTGTCACCGGCGCCAGTAAAGGGTTGGGGCTGGCGGCGGCCTGCGCCCTGGCCGAGGCCGGGGCCAATGTCACACTGGTGGCACGGGACGGGGATGCCTTGAATGCGGTGGTGTTGGCGCTGCGGGAAACCGGTCATCAAGCTCAGGCGATGGCCCTGGATGTGTCGGATATCGACGCGGTTCGTGAGGCATTTACCGGCGAGGCCACCGATATCCTGGTCAACAACGCGGGCACCAATCGGCCGAAACCGCTGGGCGATATCAGGGGCGCAGACTACGACGCGGTCATGAATCTGAATGTGCGAGCCGCCTATTTTCTGGCCCAGGTCATCAGTGAGTCGATGACCGATGGTGGCAGCATCATCAACATGTCGTCGCAGATGGGGCACGTCGGTGCTGCCAACCGGACACTCTACTGCGCCTCCAAGGCGGCAATGGAAGGGATGACGCGAGCCATGGCCGTCGAGCTTGGGCCACGCGGGATTCGCGTCAATAGCGTCTGTCCGACCTTTATCGAGACGCCCATGACGCGCCCCTTCTTCGACCGCCCCGGATTTCGTGAAGAGGTGCTGGCGAAGATACCGCTGGGCCGCCTGGGCAGGGTCGAGGACATCATGGGGCCGGTGGCGTTTTTGGCCTCCGATGCCGCGGCGCTGGTCACCGGTAGCGCCTTGATGGTCGACGGCGGATGGACCGCTCAATAACGGCTGTCGTCGCGACGCCAGTGCGACGCAGCGGCGCCCCTTGGGCCCTTCCGCCGCGATCATAGGCGGCCGGTGCCGGCGTGAAACGTAGTTTTTTGATAAAGCGGCGACTGCCGTGTCGTCCCCCCAGTACCGATATCAGGAGAGAGCATGAGCTGGACACGTGAAACACTCAAGGCACGCCGGGTCCGCTACGCAGACCTGGTGCCCTGTCGCAATGCCTTCGTCGATACCCGCACCCCCGGGTCGGATCGCAAGGAAAATTTCACCATCATCGGGCCGGGTGTCTCGGAGAATCCGAACCAGCATATCCATATAGCGGAGCCGCATGGCTTCAATGTCGGCGGCGCTCGGCAGCCGGAAGGGTGCCTCAATTCGCAGCATTCCCACGAGAGTGCCGAGGTGTTCATCGTTCACAGTGGGCATTGGCGACTGATCTTCGGCGCAGAGGGCGAGGACGGTAGCGTCGAGGTAGGGCCGGGCGATATCGCCAGCGTCCCCGTTCATATGTTTCGGGGTTTCGAGAAGCTCGACGCCGGGGACGGCTTTCTTTTTGTGTTGCTCGGCGGCGACGACCCGGGAAGGGTCAAGTGGGCGCCGAGCGTGTTCGAGCTGGCCAAGGAGCATGGTCTGGTGTTGCTCAAGGGGGGCAAGTTGGTCGACCTGCGCGCCGGTGAGCAGGTGCCCGAGGGAGCAGAGCTCGAGCAGGCACCGAACGCCGATGAGGTGGCGCGGTTGGTGACTCCCACGGCCGAGCGCCTAGCGCAGTGCGTGGTGCGCCATGATCAGCTCAGCGCGACCGAGGGCGCCGGGCTTAATGGTCGCGGGGTCGAGGAGTGTCCGGTGATCGTATCTCGGCACAGTGGTGATGGCTTCGCCCCTGGCCCCATCGTCGGCTGGTGGCCCCATGGCTTCCAGGTGCGAGTCCTGCGCTTGTCCGAAGGCGCCCAGACACCGCTCTATCACTGCGATGAGCCGGAGGTCTTGCTGGTGCAGCGTGGTCGAGTCCGCGTCCAGAGCAGTGCCGGTGACGTCATCCTCGACGCCGGCGATACCTTCACCTCTCCTCAGGGGTGGGCGCACCGACTGATGTCAGATGCGCCCGCCGAGGTCGTCGTGGTGCGTGGCACCGATACGCCGGCCGGACCCGTGATAGCGCCATGACGAGTCCTGGGTTGATGCTGATCCCTGGCACCCTGTGCGATGAACGGCTGTGGTCGCCGCAGATTGCCGCGCTCACCGGGCACGCGGAGATTGTCGTGCCGAGAGTGGACGCCAGCGACGATCTCGATGCCATCGCCCGAGATGTCATTGCCCAGGCGCCGTGGCAGAGCTTCAGCCTCGCGGGGCTCTCGATGGGCGGCATCCTGGCCATGGCAGTAATGCGCCAGGCCCCCCAGCGAGTAGCGCGACTGGCATTGTTGAACACCAACCCCTTCGGCGAGGCCGCCGAGCGCCAGGCGCTGCGCGAAGATGATCTGCGTAAGGCTCGCGAGATGGGGCTTGAACGCTACGCTCGCGAGGTGCTGGCGCCGCTGTATCCCGCCCTGGGGCAGCCGCAGGATCCACGCCACACCGAACTGGTGGTGGCCATGGCGCGGGATGCCGGACTCGAGACCTTCCGCCGCCAGTCAATGGCCCTGCGCGATCGTCCCGATGCTAGCCGACGACTGGGCGAGATTGGCTGTCCGACGCTGGTGCTATGTGGTGATGGTGACCAGCTGTGCCCGCTATCGCGTCACACCTATCTCGCCGAGCAGATTGCCGGCGCCGAGCTGACGGTACTGCCGGGGATTGGTCATCTGAGCACGCTGCAGGCGCCGTCGGCAGTCAATGCTGCGCTGGCCAGGTGGCTCGAGCTACCGGCGTCGATATGATCCTTTTCCTGCTCGAGTTTCCTTCCAAGGAGATCTTATGAACTCACCAGACACCTCTCTCGCCGACGCCTTGCAGACGCTGCGAGGTTTCGATACCCCGACGGTGGCCAATGCTCTCGATCTGGTGCGTGGCACACGCTGCGGCGAGGGTTTCACTCGGCAGCCGCTGGTGGCCGCCGATCCTGGTGCTGCGCCGTTGGTCGGCTATGCACGTTGCGCAAAAATTCGTGCACTGACCGCTCCCGATGAGCCGGCCGCGACCATTCGTGAGCGTCGACTCGCCTACTATCGTCATGTGGCCGAAAGCCCCGCCGACTCGCTGATGGTGATCGAGGACGAGGATGGCGATCAGGCGGTCGGTGCTTACTGGGGCGAGGTGAACACATGCTTGCACAAGCGCCTCGGCGTCCAGGGTGTTTTGACCAACGGCGTGATTCGCGATCTCGATGATCTCGAGCCGGGCTTCACCGTACTCGGTGGACGAGTGGGGCCCTCCCACGCTTACGTGCGCGTGACGGCAGTCGATGAGCCGGTCGAGGTGTTTGGCCTACGTGTGGAGCCTGGCGATCTGATCCATGCCGATCGACATGGCGCGGTGCGCCTCACCGCTGAAGAGGTGCTGGCACTGCCTGAGGCCATCGAGCGCATCGTCGCGGCCGAGAAGGAGCTACTGGCCAGTGCCCGGGCACCTGGCTTCGACTACGATCGCCTCCTCGAGGCCTGGGAGGCCTTCGAGAAGCGCCGCGTCTAGGACGCCGGCGAGATCTGCGCCCGTCATCTAGCGACAACCCATAACTCAAACACCTTGACGATGAAGGAGAGACCCGATGAAAGGGTTCGATGATCACTTTAACGACCTGCCGGACTACATCCTCGGCATTACCCGTGAAATCTGGGAGGAGCGGGGCGTTGGCGCCAAGCTCAAGCGCTACTACGCCGACGATGTTCTGGTCAGGGCACCGAGCGGGATTCTCACCGATAACCGAGGCGTCACTGCGGCGACCCTGCAGACGCTGAACGAGTTTCCCGACCGCCAGTTGGTGGGTGAAGACGTGATCTGGAGCGGCGACGAGGACCGCGGCTTCTACTCGTCACACCGCTTGATATCGGTCATGCGCCATACCGGCAGCGGCGCCTACGGCAATGCCTCCGGGCGGGTGGTGCGCTCACGTGTCATCGCCGACTGCGTGGTGCGAGAAAACCAGGTCCATGAAGAGTGGTTGGTGCGCGATCAGGCGGCCTTTGCGCACTGTCTTGGTATCGAGCCACGGGAGCTCGCGCAGCGCCAGGTCGAGAGTGACATTCGTCAGTTCGGGCGTGCGCGCTACTTTACCCCTGAGGAAGATGTCGAGGGCAGCTACCGCGGTCGTATCGACGATGACGCCCAGGCGGCTCGCTATGCCGAGGGTTGGTCTGCGATCTGGGATGGCAAGGAGATTTCCGAACTATTTGCCCTTTACCACCCCGGGGCGACACTCAACGCGCCGGGTGGGATCGTGCTCAATGGCCACGGCGATATCGATCGTTTTGTGCTGGGATACCTGTCGTCATTTCCCGATGCGCGACTCTCGGTGGAACACCTTATCGTTAACCGTGATCCCGGCCAGCCGCTGCGTATCGCCATGCGTTGGTCATTCACGGCGACGCATAGTGGTTGGGGGCACTTCGGTGAGCCGACCGGCGCACCGGTCTATGTCATGGGATTGAGCCATGCCCACCTGGTCAATGGCCGGGTCTCCATGGAGTGGGTCACGGTGGATGAGGTGGCGATCTGGAAGCAACTTCTTGCGTATCAGGCCAGTGATCGAAGCACCTCGGCCTAGCCAAGGAAAAGCCGAGGCCTGACACCGTCTCTGGTGAGCGTGATGTCTGCAGGGCTGACGGGTCGCTGATGATCCGAAGGAGGTTGTCGGTCAGAGAGCGAGAGTCGTGACGCCATGACTACGTAAGCAAAGAGTCATGGGGTAGGGGCGCTGGCAGCGTTGGCCATTGGGAGTGGCATCGCCAGCGCATGGGAAAGCATGAAATTCATACCACAAGAATAAACTCTGGGAGATATCGATGAGCGAGAATCTCGATGAACTGATGGGGCGCAGTTACTACCTGCGTACCCGAAAAGAAGCCATGGTGGCGGGAATTATCTGGTTGGTTTTCTTCGTCTGGACGGTAGGCGTGTCTTATTGGCTTGGCTATGTCGACAACGATTTGTCGACCACCATGGGGCTGCCAACCTGGATATTTTGGGGTGTCTTGCTGCCGTTTCTTACCGCGGCGGTGGTCAATAGTATTTATGCCTTCTTCTATCTCGAAGACGACCCTGACGTTAAAGAATAATTTACCGAGGAATCGAGCATGTATTCCGAAAATTCGACCAGTGTAGCTATAGTGATTGGTCTTTATCTTGGTATTACATTTCTGTTCGCCTTCATCAGTGGTCGACGCACTGCGAAAGGCGATTTCATGGAAGAGTACTTTGTCGGTGGGCGTCAAACCGGTCCTTGGATTCTCGGCCTGACATGGATCGCCACGATGGCCAGTGGTGGTACCTTTATCGGTGTCCCTGGGCTGTTGCACACCTATGGCTGGATCGTTTTTCTCTGGATTTCCGGTTTCATGGTCGTCATTACCACCGGTTTCGGTATCCTCGGCAAGCGGGTCGGTCAGGTCGGCCGCAAGACCGGTGCCCTGACCTTTCCTGACCTGCTTCGTGACCGCTTTGAAAGTCCCATGATCGGCGTACTTTCGGCGCTGATGATCGTGATCCTGTATCTTGCGTTCATGGTGGCGCAGTACGCCGCGGGAGCCAGGGTGCTAGAGGCGGTGGTGGGCATTCCCTATCACTGGGGAGTGATCGGCTTTGCCGTCTCGGTTGCCTTGTATACCGCCTACGGTGGTTTTCGTGCGGTGGCATGGACCGACAGCTTTCAGGCCGTCGTCATGCTCGTGGGGGTGATCATGACGGCGTACTTCGCGGTCAGCATGGTCGGAGGGTTCGAGGCGCTTCAGGCTGGACTGATCAGCCAGTCGGAGCAGCTGGTGTCTGGCCCGGGACCGAAGGACTTCTTGCCACTGGTGGCGGCCATTTCGTTCTTCGTGTTGATGCCTCTATCGCAGCTCGGACAGCCGGCGCTGGTCAGTCGTTTCCTGACGTTCAATGATTCACGGGTGCTCAAGCGTGCGGCGCTGATGACCGGTATTTATGTTGCTATCATGTATCCGCTGATCATGCTTGTCGGCGTGGCGGGTCGAGCGCTGGTGCCTGAGCTCGAGTCTCCGGATCATGCCATGACCGCCACGGTGATGATGGTGCTGCCGGCAGCGATTGCCGGTTTCGTGATTGCGGCACCCGTGTCGGCGATCATGTCGTCGCTGAGCTCTTTTCTTCTGGTGACCGCAGGAGCCCTGGTCCGCGATATCTATCAGCATAGCTTCGAGCCGAACATGAGTGGAGAAAAGGCCAAGAAGCTGACCCACCTGATGACCTTCAGCGTCACCATCGTGGGGGTCATTCTGGCCTTCAACCCACCCCAGTTGTTGCAGTTGATCGTGGTCTTTGCCGGTGCTGGACTGGGGGCTACCTTCGCCTGGCCGACCATTCTTGGCCTGTTCTGGCCACGCATGAACCATATGGGATGCCTGCTTGGCATGCTGGTGGGCTTCGTGTCCTTCGTCTTGCAGTACCTGACCATGGGCAGTTCCAGCGTGTTTGGCTTTCATCCTTTCGTCTGGTCATTCGTGTTATCGCTTCTGGCCTGCGTACTGGGGAGTCGTTTGGCGCCGCGGCAGAGCAGCGATGTTCTCGAGCTGTACTTCGGCGACCGGACACGCTCGCGTAGTGCCAAGAAGAAGCTTCAACAGGCGATCGCCAGCTAGGTGTGGCGCTGTCCCCGGGGCCGGTCGGCCTCGGGGCAGTTATTCAGCACGCCCCTAAGGCCGCCGGTACCCGCTGTGCGAAGAGTCTGCGGGCTACGCCACTCCCTTCCGTGCCATCACCCGGCGCGACCGCCGCGCCCATCGGGTGCTCGAGGTGTTTCTCGAGGCGCTCGAGCGACAGGTAACCCCCCCCCCCTGAACTACTGCTTTTGCCTGATGCTTGCTGTATGGCAAGGTGCCATTTCCTATCATTCTTTCGTCGAATATACTGCGCTGGCAGGGCCTTGAACGTAGCAGGCGCTCTGTCGTCGGGTGTCGATTATATGACGACGGGTTTTCGCCGGTGCCGCGGTATTCTCGGGCGATGACGCGCGGCGCAAGACGCTCCTGTGATCGCAGCTGAATCCGACTATCCTGCTATTTTTTGGCGCAAAATATGCTGGTGACAAGTCTTGCGTATTAAACCCCTCACCCAAGGGTGAAAGATTCGTCGTTATTGAATACTTGACGTGCACCATCGTGCTGGTGTCACACTAAGCCAAGTCCGGCGAGCATCGACCGGACGGCTTACAACAACAAGCGCAAGGCGCAACACAGACGGACCCCTATCGCATGACTGATTCTTCATCGTCCGCGACACCCGCTTCCTGGTACCGCGATTCCATTGCGGTCCAGCTCGAGCCCACCCCCGTGCTGCAAGGCGATACGCGCGCCGATGTGTGTATCGTCGGTGGCGGCGTCACCGGCTGCTCGGCGGCGCTGCATCTGGCCGAGCGCGGCTACAAGGTCGTGCTGCTGGAGGCCGCCAGCGTGGGCCACGGCGCATCGGGCCGCAGCGGCGGTCAGATCCTGCCGGGCCTTGGCACCGACATCGCTACCGTCGACAAGGCCCTCGGCCGCGAACGCGCTCGCGACATCTGGGAAATGAGCCGCGAGGCGGTGCGCCTCACCGCGGAACTCATCGAGCGCCACGCCATTCCCTGCGAGCTTGCCTGGGGCTACCTGCACGCCGCGGTCAAGCCGCGTCATGTCAAGGAGCTCGGCGATTTTCGCGAGCGCATGGCCCGCGATTTCGGCTACGAGTCGCTTGAGTGGCGAGAAGGTGATGCCCTGCGTGAGCACGTGGTGACCGATGCCTATCCGGCGGCTCTGTGGGAGGGCGAGGGCGGTCACCTGCACCCGCTCAACTATACCCTGGGCCTTGCCCGCGCCGCCCAGCGTGCCGGCGTTAGCCTGCATGAACATAGCCCGGTCGTGGAGCTCAAGCGCGGTGAGCCGGCCACGATCATCACCGCCCAGGGCAGGGTGGTGGCGGATCGCGTCATCCTCGCCACCAACGCCTACGGCAAAGACCTGGTGCCGGAGATGAGTGGGCGCATCATGCGCGCCGCCAACTACATGATCGCCACGGCGCCGCTCACCGCCGAACAGGCCGCCCAGGTATTGCCCAGAAACGATGCCCTGTCGGATGCCAACTTCGTCCTCGACTACTATCGTCTGTCCGCCGACCGGCGCCTGATCTACGGCGGCGAGGTGAGCTACGACGGCCGCGCGCCACGTGGGCTGGAGGCTCGCATCGACGGCAAGATTCGTCGGCTGTTCTCCGTACTCAATGACGTCGAGATCCAGTACCGCTGGGGGGGCGACGTCGCCATCACCTTCAATCGTGCGCCGGACTTCGGCCGTTTGGGGGCGAACATCTACTATGCCCAGGGCTATTCGGGCCATGGCATGGCCATGGCCGGGCTCGCCGGCAAGCTGCTTGCCGAGTCCCTCGGCGGGGATAGCGAGCGCTTCGACACCTTCGCCGCCATGCCGCACCGAACCTTCCCGGGCGGACGCTTGCTGCGCACGCCGCTGCTGGTGCTGGCGACCACCTTCTACAAGCTTCGCGACCGGCTGTGACTGGCCGTCAGAACGACGAGGATATTTCCATGAGCGATTCCCTGACGGCGATGGGCGATAGCGTCCGTGATGCCGATCCCTCTGCGCGTGATGCCGCCGGCGAGGCGGCTGAGCGTCGCACCGCGTCTTCGATCGAGATGAGGGGCCTGCACAAGCGCTTCGGTCGCGACACGGTGGCGCTGGACGGTGTCGACCTGACCATCGAGGCCGGCGAGTTCTTTACCCTGTTGGGGCCTTCGGGCTGCGGCAAGACCACGCTGCTACGCATTCTGGCCGGCCTCGAAGACGCCAACGATGGCAGCTTGACCATCGGCGGCAAGGAGGTCACCGAGGTGCCTCCGCATCGACGCAGCGTCAACACGGTGTTCCAGTCCTACGCGCTGTTTCCGCATCTGTCGGTGCGCGAGAATCTGGCCTTCGGCCTCAAGATGCGCGGCGTGAGTGCCGCCGAGCGCGAGGCCAAGGTCAACCAGATCGCCTCCTTCATCAAGCTCGGTGATCTGGTCGATCGGCGCATCGACCAGCTTTCCGGCGGCCAGCGTCAGCGTATCGCCCTGGCCCGGGCGCTGGTCTGCGAGCCGGACGTGCTGCTGCTGGACGAGCCGCTGTCGGCGCTTGATGCGGGCCTGCGCAGCCAGCTCCAGGTGGAACTCTTGCGGGTACAGAAGCGCCTCGGCATGACCTTCGTCTTCGTCACCCATGACCAGGATGAGGCCATGGTCATGTCGGATCGCATCGCCGTGCTCAACGGCGGTACGATCCAGCAGGTCGGGCCCCCGCGTGAAGTCTATGAGCGTCCGGCCAACGCCTTTGTTGCGCGCTTCATGGGCCACGACAATCTCTATCCGGTCAGCGCCCGGGACGGCAATCGCCTGACCACCGAGCTCGGCGTACTCGAGGCCGAGGAGGGCGGAACGGGCGATCTGTTGCTGATTCGCCCGGAGACCCTGGACCTGAAGGTCGGTCACGTCGACGGCGTGAACCATCTGCCCGGGCGAATCACCGAGCGGCTCTACCGCGGCAGCCACGCCGAGTACCGCCTCGAGATCGGCACCTCGAGTCTGCAGGCCACGGTGAATAACCGCGGTCGCCACCTGCCCGACGTAGGCGACGAGGTGACCCTGGTGGTCGCCCCGGAAGACCTCGTCACCCTGAGCGAGTGAGGCCCGATATGTCGACGACTTCTCCTGCCGTCATCGGGCGCAGCCAGGGCATGGTGCGCGAAGCGCGCCACCTGCTGTTCACGGTGACCCCGGGTGCCGCCTGGATCATCTTCTTCCTGGTGCTGCCAAGCGCCTACCTGATGGCCGTGGCCTTCATGTCCAATGGCCCCTACGGTCTGCCGCAGATGCCACTGTCGCTGGATTCCTTCAAGCAGCTGGCCGGGTTCGGTTTTCTCGGCTGGAGCCCGGGCAACCTCTATACGCTGCTGCGCTCACTGTGGCAGACCTTTGTCGCCACGGGGCTGGTGGTGGTGGTGGCCTATCCCATCGCCTACTACATCACCACCTGCCGGGCCAAGTGGCGGCCGCTGATGCTGCTGCTGGTGGTGGTGCCGTCCTGGACCAATCAGGTGATCCGGACCTTCGGCTGGATGAACCTGCTGGCACCCGGTACGCCGCTGTCCGGCGCCGCCGAGGCGCTCGGCCTGATCGCACCCAACATGGGTCTCTATCCGTCCAACTTCGCCGTGACCCTGGGCCTTGTGTACAACTTCCTGCCGTTCATGGTGCTGCCGCTCTATGCCGCCTTCGAGAAGCTCGATACCGCCCAGGTAGAGGCGGCGCAGGATCTGTACGCCACACCCGCTCGTTCGTTCTGGCATGCGGTCTTTCCGCAGACCCTGCCGGGGCTTCTGGCCGGCATCGTGCTGGTGGCGATTCCGGCCTTCGGCATGTACGTCATCCCGGAGCTGCTGGGCGGTGGCAAGGCGCTGATGCTCGGCAATCTGGTCGCGACCCAGTTCTCGGGTGGCTCCAACTGGCCGCTGGGGGCGGCCGGCGCGATTCTGATGTTGATTGCGACCTTCATTGGGCTCTTCGCCATGCGTCGCATCGGCAAGCGTCTGGGTGGCGGTGAAGAGGTGGTGATATGAGAAAGCGGACCCTGAAGCGTGGCCTGACGGCCTTCTGGTGGATCACCATGGTGTTTTTGTACCTGCCGCTGGCGGTGGTGGTGATGTTCTCCTTCAACGCCTCGAACAGCGCCGCCAGCATGACCGGGCTGTCGCTGCGCTGGTACTACCAGCTACTCGGTAACGAGCAGATCATGTCGGCGTTCGGCAATACCCTGGTCCTGGCGATCTGTTCGTCGATCGTTGCCCTGGTCATCGGTTGCCTGATCGGCTACGGCATGTATCGCCATCGCCACCGCAAGCTCGGCTGGCTGATCGTGCTGATCTATCTGCCGATCGTGCTGCCGGATATCGTCTTCGGTATCTCCGAGATGGCCTTCTTCGTGCAGTTCCATCGCTTGACCGGCCTGCTGCAGCCCGGGCTCGGGACCATGATCATCGCCCATGTGACCTTCCAGATTCCGTTCGTCGCGTTGATCGTCTATTCGCGCTTCGTCGGGCTCGATCCCAGCCTGTTCGAGGCGGCCAAGGACCTCTACGCGACACCGTTCAAGCGCGTGGTGCACTTCATGCTGCCGACCATCAAGCCGGCGTTGATCTCCGCCTTCTTCTTGTCCTTTACCCTGTCGGTGGATGACTTCGTGATCAGCTTCTTCACCGCGGGGCCGGAGAGCGCGACGCTGCCGATCTATATCTGGGGCGCGATCAAGAAGGGCGTGTCGCCGGAGATCAATGCCATCGCCACGCTGATGATCGGCGCGGTGGCCCTGGCCGCGGTGATGAGCATGCTGTTCAACCGCCAGAGCAAGACCTGATCCATCGCCGAAGAGGCGAAACCGTTATCGACGTACGGGAAACCATGCACGGGAAACCACGCAAGCAAAACAAGGAGAAGATACCCATGCTCAAGCGCAACACATCTGTCGCCCTGGCCGTAGCACTCGGCAGCCTCACGCTCGCAGGCAGCGCCCTGGCAGAGGAAGGCAAGCTGTATCTGTTCAACTGGACGGAATACATGGACCCCGAGATCATCGAGGCCTTCGAGGAAAAGTATGACGTCGAGGTGGTGCAGAATTACTACAACTCGCTGCCGGAGATGTTCGCCAAGCTCAACGCCGGCGGCGTTTCCCAGTACGACATCATCGTGCCGTCCAACTACTACGTGCCACGCTTGATCGAGACCGGCCTGGTGCAGAAGCTCGATCGCTCGAAGTTGCCCAACTTCGCCAATGTGAGGGAGCAGTTCCAGGACCCGAGCTTCGACCCGGGCTCCGCGTACTCGGCGCCGTACCAGTGGGGCACCACGGGAATCGTCTACAACACCGATACCTTCCCCGAGGCGCCCAAGAGCTGGTCGCTGATGTTCGACCCCGAGGTCAATGGCGACTATCCGTTCGCCATCATCGGCGACGGCCAGGTGGCCATGGGTGGGGCCTGCGCAGCGCTCGGTCAACCCTACGACTGCACCGGTCTCGATAGCTGGCGCGAGGCCGCTCGGCTGATGATCGAGACCAAGAATCGCGACAATTTCTCCGGTTTCACCGATGGCACCCCGGCGCTGCAACAGCTCGCCCGGGGCGTGACCCACGTGGGCATGTCCTATAACGGTGACTATCTGTACTTCAAGAGCGAAGATCCTGAGTCCTTCGAGAACCTGGCCTTCATGATCCCCGATGAAGGCGCCGAAATGTGGGTGGACTCCATGCTGATTCCGTCTGAGGCGCCAAACCCAGATCTCGCCCATAAATTCATCAACTTCATACTGGATGCCGAAGTCGGCGCCCAGCTCTCCAACTACAACTACTACGCCAGCCCCAATGCGGCGGCCGAGCCCTATCTCGACGAGGTGCTGACCCAGCCGCCGTCACAGCCCAGTGACGCCGACATGGAGCGTCTGCGCTTCACGCCGAGCCTTGCCGGCGAACAGCTGCAGACCTTTCAGCAGCTGTGGTCCGAGGTACAGGCTCGGTAAAGCAGGTTGACCCCCGGGGCACCGGGTCGGCCAATCGCGGTCGGCGCCGGGCTTCGGGGGCCACCGACGAGTGAAACAACCACACTAACGGAACACTCTCATGAGTAACCGCCAGGAACAGCCAGCCATGAATGACTGGTTTCAGCAGCACGGCATCACCGAGGTCGAGAGCCTCGTCACCGATCTTACCGGCATACTGAAGGGCAAGATCATGCCCGCCGGCAAGTACCTAAAGGGGGGGCGTCCGCGCTTGCCCGATTCGATCTTCATTCAGACCGTGACCGGGGGCTACCCCGACGACGAGGATATCCGATTCTGGAACCCCGCCGAACGGGACATGGAGCTGGTACCGGACCCCAACGCCGTCTTCCTGGTGCCCTGGGCGGAGGATCCCACCGCCCAGATCATTCACGATTGCTATTACCTCACCGGCGAGCCGGTGGACCTGTCGCCGCGCCACGTGCTCAAGCGCGTGCTGGCGCTCTACGAGGAGCGCGGCTGGCGTCCTGTCATCGCGCCGGAGGTGGAGTTCTACCTGGTCAAGACCAACACCGATTCCGACTATCCGCTGGAGCCGCCGATCGGCCGCACCGGTCGCCAGGAGAGCAGCCGCCAGTCGTTTTCCATCGATGCGGTCAATGAGTTCGATCCGCTGTTCGAGGAAATGTACGACTACTGTGACGCCATGAACCTGGACCTGGACACCCTCATTCACGAGGAGGGCGCGGGCCAGATGGAGGTCAACTTCCAGCACGGTGATCCGTTGGCGCTCGCCGACCAGGTGGTGATGTTCAAGCGCGTGCTGCGCGAAACCGCGCTGCGCCACGGCATGTACGGCACCTTCATGGCCAAGCCCATGGCCAACGAGCCGGGGAGTTCCATGCATATCCACCAGAGCCTGGTGGACAGCAAGAAGGGCCACAACCTGTTCGCCGGGGAGGATGGTCAGCCGAGCCGACTGTTCCACCACTTCATCGGCGGCTTGCAGCGTTACTTGCCGGCGGCGATGCCGCTGCTGGCACCCAACGTCAATTCCTACCGCCGGCTGATGCGCACCGACACCTCAGGCTCGGCCCCGATCAACGTCGAGTGGGGGATGGATAACCGCACCGTTGGGCTCAGGGTGCCGGTGTCTGGCCCCGAGGCGACCCGGGTCGAGAATCGGCTGGCCGGGGCCGATGCCAACCCTTATCTGGTCATGGCGGCGTCGCTTGCCTGTGGCTATCTGGGCATGCTGGGGCAGATCGAGCCGCGTCCGCCGATGGTCGGCTCGGCCTGGGCCGGGGGCAACAAGCTGCCGGATGATATCTCCCCGGCGCTGGACATGCTGCATGAGTGTGCGCCCCTGGCGGACATTCTCGGCGAGCGCTTCACCAACAGCTATCTGGCGGTGAAGCGCGCCGAGCATCGCGCCTATTTCCAGGTGATCAGCTCCTGGGAGCGCGAGCATCTGCTGCTCCGGGTGTAGCCGGCAAGGGCCTAGTGCCATGGCGTTCATCCTGGCGGATGAACGCCCCTCGGGTGGGTGACTGCCTTCTGGCATCGCCCAGGCCATGCGACGATGTCGACGACGACAGCACCGATGATAGAGCGGACAGGGTGCCGAGCAAGAATGTCGAGCATCGGCCCCCGCCCGAATGGGCCGGCCGGCGTGATGGGGCGGCCCTCAACGCACAAGGAGAGACCATGAGGCAAGCACAATGGACCGGCAGGGTCGGCTCGGGGCTATTTGCCCTCGGACTGGTCGCCATGAGCGGCGCGGCAAGCGCCGCGGACACTCAGTTGAACCTGTTCAACTGGACCTCCTACATGGACCCCGAGATCATCGAGGACTTCGAGGCCGAGACCGGCATCGAGGTGGTGCAGAACTACTACAACTCCAACGCCGAAATGCTGTCGAAGCTGACCGCCGGCGGCGATGCCCAGTACGACATCGTGATTCCGTCGGACTACTTCGTACCGCGTCTGATCGGGGCCGGCGTGCTACAGCCGCTGACCGAGGACGGCGACGCCCTGGAAGGCCGAGGCAATGTCCTCGAGGACTTTCGCGCGCCGCCCTATGACCCCGAAGGACGCTATACCGTGCCCTACCAGTGGGGCGTGACGGGGGTCGTCTATAACACCGATACCTTCCCCGATCCCGACCCCAGTTGGGGCATGCTCTATGATCCCGAGGTCAATTCCGAGTATCCGTTCGCGCTGCTCAAGGGTGATGGCCAGTTCACCTTCTCGACGATCTGTGCCTTTCAGGGTGCGGGTTTCGACTGCGTCGGCCAAGAGCCTTGGGTCGCCGCCGCCAAGACGGTGGTCGACACCCGCGGGCGCGAGAACTTCGTCGGCTTCGTGGATGCCACCGCCAGCATCGAGCAGGTGGCCAGCGGCGTGATCCATGCCGGTATCGCTTACAATGGCGACGTCGCGGCGAAGAAGGCCGATGACCCGGAGCTTTACGGCAACGTCGGCTTCTTCGTGCCCAAGGAAGGCTCCCAGCGCTGGGTCGATGTCATGGCGATTCCGGCCCATGCGCCGCATCCTGACGCGGCGCGCGCCTTCATCGAGTACATGCTGCGCCCGGAGGTTGCGGCCAAGCTGTCGAACTACAATCTCTACACCTCGCCCAACCAGGCCGCCCAGACGATGCTGGATGCGGCCTTGCGTGAACCGCCGGTGATGCCCGATGAGCAGACCCGTGAGCGCCTCTCGTTCACGCCGACGGTAGAGGGCGAGCAGCTCGAACTGCTGCAACAGCTGTGGAGCGAAGCGCGCTCCCGGTGAACCGGGTGAGGCGCGCAGGGACTTGCCCGCAGGGTCGATGGGACATGCTAGGGCGATCAAGGTAGAGAGGGTCAACACAGCGAAGAGACCAAGGAGACCGACAGGGTGAAAGAAGGGCGGCAGCCGTGGCTGGCGCCCTTCGTCGTTTCGAGAGAGGGTGGTAAGTATTCCAGTCCTGTGATGTTGTGTTTTGGCACACAAGCGCCGTAAAATGCCACTAAGTGTTGAATAAAATAACCACTGTGGAGTTCGTCATGTCATCAAGCCCCGAGGCCAAACCCGCCGCAACGCTCACCCCGCATGCCGCTTCCTGGTATGCGGCGTCGGCCAATCCAAGCCCGGAGCGGCCGGCACTGAGCGGTGAGGTGAGCTGCGATGTGTGTGTCGTCGGTGCCGGCTTCAGCGGCATGTCTTCGGCACTGCACCTGGCCGAGAAGGGCCTCAAGGTGGTGGTGCTCGAAGCGGCCAGAGTGGGCTATGGTGCCTCCGGGCGAAACGGCGGCCAGATCGTCAATAGCTACAGCCGTGACATGGATGTGATCGAGGACAAGTACGGCGCGCAGACCGCCCGCGCGCTTGGCGACATGGCCTTCGAAGGCAACCGCATCATCCGCGAGCGCATCGCGACCTATGATATTCACTGCGATCTTCGCGAGCGCAACCTGTTTGCTGCCTGCAATGCCAAGCAGATGAAGGGGCTCAAGGAGCACAAGGCATTGTGGGAGCGCTATGGCAACGACCAGCTCGAACTGCTGGAAGGCGATGCCTATCGTAAAGAGGTCAACAGCGATCGCTATGTCGGCGCCCTGATCGATCACTCTGGTGGTCACCTTCATCCGCTCAACCTGGTGCTGGGCGAAGCGGCGGCCTTCGAGTCTCTCGGTGGCGTGATCTTCGAGCAGAGCCCGGTGACCAGCCTGGTCCACGGCTCACCGGTGACGCTGAAGACCGCCAGCGGCGTGATCAAGGCCGATCGTGTGGTCATGGCAGGCAACGCTTACTTAAGCGGTGTCGTACCCGAACTCGAAGGCAAGTCGATGCCCTGCGGCACCCAGATCATCACCACCGAGCCTCTGGGCGAGGACCTGGCCCGGGCCCTGCTGCCGACCAATATCGCCGTGGAAGACTGCAACTACCTGCTCGACTACTATCGGCTGACCCGCGATAACCGCCTGATCTATGGGGGTGGCGTCAACTATGGTGGCGAGGACCCGGCCGATATCGAAGCGGTGATTCGCCCCAAGATGGAGAAGACCTTCCCTGAGCTCAAGAAGGTCAAGGTCGACTATGCCTGGAGCGGCACCTTCCTGATGACCCTGAACCGGCTGCCTCAGTTCGGCGTACTCAACGACAACGTCTACTACGCCCAGGGCTATTCGGGACACGGGGTGACCTGCACGCATCTCGCCGGGCGCCTGATCAGTGAAGTGATGACCGGGCGTGACGAGCGCTTCGATGCCTTCGCCGGTCTGCCGCACTTGCCGTTCCCGGGCGGGCGCATGCTCAGGGTGCCGCTGTCCGCCATGGGCGCCTGGTACTACGAGACCCGCGACAAGCTGGGCATCTGAGAGGAGCGCCAGGCGCTCGGGTGCCGAGCACCTGGCGCCGGACACCGGGGCGCGGTCAAGGCGCACCCCGGGGCCAAGGTCCCGTAACTAACAACGCCATCGGCCCGCCGGTCTTCGTGCGGGCCGATGGCGTTGGCGGGGCAGGTGCGTCGGCAGCGCCGGCAGTTGCGTCGGCGAGTGCATCAGGGGCTGGCGGCGACGTCACGTGGCCGATATTGGCCGACATGGCTATGGCTATGACCATAACCGTCGCCGTTTTTCGCCAGGTAACGTCGCCGTGGTGCGACACCTGGGCAACAAAATTGCAATCGCCCTGGACTCGCTGCGAACACCGTTCGATAACGGCTATGATAGGCCCATGACTAGCACATGATGGCAACAGAGGTGGTTCGGCGGTGGCTATCGGGATCGGTTGACGATCCGAGTCGTGGAGGCGGTGTCGTAGAGGCGATGCTCTATACGCGTTGCTCTATACACGATGCCCTATAAGCAATAGCGAACGCCGACCGAGCAAACATCCAAGGAGAACAAGCTATGAGCAAGTCGATCATCGTGGGTTCGACCCTGGCCGTGTTGGGGCTTGGCGGTTTGGCCTTTGGCGCCTGGCAGGTTCAACAGGGGCCCGAGGGTCCGCAGTTTGCCGATATCACCGACGTCGATGCGGTGACACAGAGTATCCAGACGCCGCGCGAAGTGTGTGAGAACGTCGCGGTGACCCGTCAGGCGCCGACCCGGGACCCGCATTCGATTCTCGGCAGCGCCGCCGGCGCCGTGGTCGGTGGCCTGGTCGGCAATCAGATCGGTGGGGGCAGCGGGCGCAAGATCGCGACGGTGGCGGGCGCCATCGGTGGCGGGTTCGCCGGGCGCGAGGTGCAGCAGCGTATCGAGTCCGGCCAGACGGTGACGACCACCGAGCGCCGCTGTCAGACCGTGACGGATACCAGTCAGCAGACCGTCGGCTATGACGTTAGCTGGCGCTACAACGGGGTTACCCAGACCGCGCGTCTGGATGAAGCCCCGGACGGCGACCGTGTGCTGCTGGAGCAAGGTAGCCCGGTGTGGAGCGTGGTCGTGGATGAGGCCGAGCAGGATCACAAGGGCTAGGCGACGACGCCCATGCCCCTTCAAGGCAAAGACATGGTGCGATGCTGGGCCGAGCCGGCCGCGTCCGCCGAACCAGCAGGCCACAACGACAAGGGCCCGGCATTCGCCGGGCCCTTGTCGTTGTGGCATCGGTCATGACGGGCGAGTGCCGAGGCAAAATACGCTATCCCAAGCATCAGTTCCTGCTGATCCTGGACTAGAGTGAGGCAAGGGCGTCGTCGTACGCGTCCATCGTTTGTCTCTCTGGGTTTGTCTCTCTGGATAGCGTAGGTCGCGCCCATGAAACGGATACTTCTGGTGGCTTTTGGTGCCTGTCTGACGACTCTGGTCGCGGCTCAGGTGGCAGCCCAGGTCGCAGCCCAGGTGACAGCCCAGGACGCGCTCGGTGTCTTGCCTGAGCGGCGTATCGACTACCAGCGCGACAGCGATTTTTTTGGCGATGATCTTCGCGCGATCTTCGAAACCGACCTTGGCTACTGCATCAAGGCCTGCCGCGAAGCGTCATCGTGCAAGGCCTTCACCTTCAACACCGGCGCGTCGGCGTGCTTTCTCAAGTCGGGCCATGCGCGCCCGGAGCCATTCACCGGGGCCTTGTCGGCCGTGCTGGTAGATAGCGATGCGGCGCTGTTGAGCAACGCGCGTCGTCAGGCCGAAGTGGCGTTTTTCTCAGACGCCGAGTGGCGTCAGGCTCGCGAGCTGTATGAGACCCTGGAGCAGAATCGTCACCACTATGCTCGCCACGATCTGACCCTCGCCGTCGATCGGAATGTACCGGATGGCTGGTTGTCGCTGGCCGACTTCGCGCGCCAGGGCGGCCAGGCGCGGCCCGATTTCTTGCGCCGCTGGGGCTACGCCGAGATGGCATTTCTGGCCAACGCCTGGGTGCGCGCCGACCAGGACGAGGAACGCCTTAGCGTACTGGAGGCCATCGTCGAGCGGCTCCAGGAAGATCCCGAGCGCGGCCCGGATATCGTCGCGGCGCACCGGCGCCTCGCCGACTTGAGCGGTGATCGCAAGCGCCTCGAGGCGGCGCGTGAAACCTACGGGCCCCGGGTCATGGGGACCCAGGCCGAGGCCGAGGGCGCGAGCCCACGGTTCTGCGCCGAGTACTCCGAGGCGCTGCGCGACGATGGCTTTTACTACGCCGATTATGTGCGCGTAGAAGGGGTGGCGGTTGACGTCGATGTCGAGGGTAAGCGCCTGTGTCTGTCGGGACTCGAGCACGGCCTGGATTACGCCATCACATTGCTTGAAGGCATGCCGGCGGCCTCAGGAGAGACCACCGCACGGACCGAGACCTTCGATATCTGGATGCCGAATCGGCCGCCGAGCGTGCGCTTCGACACCCGCGGCTATGTGCTACCGAGCGCGCGTGCGCCGCGCCTTCCGATCACGGCGGTCAACACCGATGTCGTCGATGTGCGCCTTTATCATATCGGCGAGCGAGCCCTTGGCGAGTTTCTCGACATCGAGCGCTTTCTCACGCCGATGGATCGCTATCAGGCGATGCGGCTCGCCGAGGAAGACGGGGTCGAGGTGTGGCGCGGCAAGGCCGATATCGACAGCCGATTGAACGAGGAAACCGTCTCGTTGCTGGAGGTCGCAACGGCGATGGAAGACCTCGGCCCCGGCGTCTATGTGCTGAGTGCGAGCCCCGAAGGGGCGGACGCCTGGGTCGCCGCGACGCAGTGGTTTCTGATTTCCGATCTTGCCATCTCAAGCTTCGCGGGCCCCGATGGTCTGCACCTGTTCGTCGAACGCCTCGGTGATGGCCAGGCGGTGGCGGGGGCGCAGCTCAGCCTGATCGCGCGCAACAACAGCGTGCTCAAGGAGGTGACGACCGATCCCTCGGGCTATGCGCGCATCGCCCCGGAGTGGCTCACCGGCAGCGGCGGCGACCGGCCGGCGATGCTCGCCGCACTCGGCGACGGCGCTGATTTTTCCTTTATCAATTTGCGTGAGGCGGGCTTTGATCTGTCCGATCGCGGCGTGGCCGGTCAGCCGGCGCCTCAAGCCATCACGCTGTTCGCGACCACCGAACGCGGCATCTACCGGCCCGGGGATACGGTCTTTGCCACCGCCTTGGCCCGCGACGCCGAGAGCCGCGCGATTGTCGATCTGCCGCTGACCATGGTCGTCCATCGCCCCGATGACAAGGAAGCGTCGCGTCAGACCCTAGGCGATCAAGGGGCCGGCGGTCGCGTCGCGTCGGTGGCCATCGAGCCGGGAGCCATGCATGGCCTGTGGAAGCTGCGTTTCTACGCCGACCCTGAGGCCGACATGCTCGGCGAGGTCGGCTTTCTGGTCGACGACTTCGTGCCGGAGCGAATCGATTTCGACCTGGCCGCCGACGTCGATCGGGTTGCGGAAGGCAGGCCGCCACGGGTCAGCGTCGATGCGCAGTATCTGTATGGCGCGCCCGGTGCTCACCTGGCGATCGCCGGCAGGGTGACCCGCCGGCCCAGCGGCGAGCTCGCTGCCTATCCAGGCTTTGCCTTCGGCACCCCGAGCGGGGAAGACGAGACCACCTTTGCGGTATTGCCGGGCGGGCGGGTGACCGGTGCCGATGGTCGCGCCACGCTTGCGATGCCGCTTCCCGAGCCGGCGAGCGTCGGTCAACCGGAGGTCCTGACGCTGGCCATGCAGCTGCGTGAGGGGTCGGGGCGACCGGTAGAGCGACGACTCGAGCTTCCCGTGGCGCTCACGACGGCGGTGATCGGCCTGCGTGCGCGCTTCGATGAGGTGGCGCCAGAGGATGCGAGCGCCACCTTCGACGTCGTGTCCCTCGGGCCCGGCCTGGCGAGGCTGGCGATAGCCGGGGCCGCCTGGACCCTGTCGCGCATCGAGCAGGACTATCAGTGGTACCGCGTCAACGGCGAGTGGGGCTATTCGTCCATCGAGCGGCGCACGCGCGTCGGTAACGGCGAGATCGATATTGCGGCCGATACCATGACGGCGCTATCGGTCCCCGTCGAGTGGGGCAAGTATGAACTTGAGCTGCGTGCCGACGTCGGTGGAACCCCGGTGCTCGCCCGTCGCGAGTTCATGGCGGGTTACCGCGGTGGCGGCGGCTCGGCGGCAACGCCGGATAGGCTTACGACCGGCATCGACAAGTCGAGCTACGCCAGCGGCGATGAACTGACGCTGCGCTTCGATGCCCGCCAGTCCGGCATTGCCTTCGTGCGGGTGCTCAACGGCAAGCTCGTCGATAGCCGGCGCTTCGAGGTCGAGGCCGGCGCCAATGAGCTGACGCTGGACATCGATGAGCGCTGGGGCACCGGCGCCTATGTCATCACCTCGCTGGTCACGCCTGAGCAACAGGCCGATCAGGGACGCCAAGGCCTGAATCCGAGCCGTGCCATCGGGGTCAACTGGGTGAGTGTGGATACCGCCGAGCGCAGGTTGGAGTTGTCGCTTGCGCCGACGGCGCGCTGGCGGCCACGCGAGACCGGAGCCCTGACCCTGTCGGTGGATAACGCCCCCGTGGGGGAGCCTGTGTTCGCCACCGTTGCGGCGGTGGATCTGGGGATTCTCAACCTGACCGGTTTCAAGGCGCCCGAGCCCGAGGCATATTTCTTCGGTCAGCGCCGGCTGGCCTTCGAGATGCGCGATCTTTATGGACGCCTGATCGACAACGTCCCCGGGGCCATCGCCGCCCTGCGTGAGGGTGGCGACAGCAACACCGCGAGCCAGGCCCCGGGCCCCAAGCGCGAGGAATTCGTCACGCTGTTCTCCGGCCTTGTCGCCGTCGACGATAGCGGCCAGGCGACGATTGAGCTGCCGCTGCCGGCCTTCAATGGCACCGTCAGAACCATGGCCATGGCCTGGACCGACAGCGCGCTGGGAAGTGCCAGTGAAGACGTGATCGTGCGAGATCCCATCGTCGCCACGGCCCATGTGCCGAGCTTCTTGGCCCCGGGCGATAGGACCGAGCTACGCCTTGAGCTGGCCCACGCCGAGGGTCCGACGGGCGAGGTGGGGGTCGAGCTGGCATCCCGGGGCCCCTTGGTCTTCGATCTGACAAACGGGGCGCTCGCGACTCGCCGCCTGACCTTGTCCGACGGCGAGCGCCAGACCCTTGATCTTGCGCTGTCGGCCGACGAGGTCGGACAAGGTGAGGTGGATATCGCCGTCATCACGCCAGACGGCCAGCGCTTGACCCAGAGCGTGCCGATCGATGTCCGGCGCAATGATCCGCTCCGGCGTAGCCGTTACGTCGGCCGCCTGGGTGCCGGTGAGGCGCTCGCGCTGCCGAAGCCCGTGGTGGCAAGCTTCGCGCCAGAGGCGACGGTGAACCTGAGCTTCGGGCCGCTGGCGCTGTTTGATCTGGCGGGCCTGGTGTCGGCGCTGGATCACACGCCGTGGGGCTGCACCGAACAGCTGATTTCCTCGGCCGAGCCGCTGCTGTCGGCGCGATCGCTATTGGCGCCGGACCGTCAGGCGCTCGCCGATGACAGGCTCGGTGAGCGCGTCGGTGAGGTTCTGTCGCGTCAGTCGGCCAGCGGCGCCTTCGGCGACTGGGCGCCGGGCAGCGGCCACTTCTGGCTCGATGCCTACGCCACGGAATTTCTGCTGCGCGCCCGGGATGCCGGCGCCGATGTTCCAAAGCGTGCATTGGCCGGCGCGCTCGCCAATCTGCAAAACAAGGTCAACTCGAGCAGTGGCTCGCGAGAGAATCGCTCCGCGGCGGCCTATGCGCTGTATGTGCTGGCGCTGGCCGGAGACGTTCGGGCAAGCGATTTGCGCTACTTCTCCGATACCTGGTTCCAGGCCCAGAACGCGGGCAACGACGGTGGCCTGGAGGCCGCCTACCTGGGCGCCGCCTTGCGCGAAATCGGCGATCCTGGCCGCGCCAACCGGCTGTTCCAGGCGGCCCTTTCGACGCTCATTGGCGCCGCTGACTATGCCAGCTATTCCCGTCGCGGCGACATCTACGCGAGCCGCGTTCGCGATCTGGCCATTGCCTATCGGCTGGCGCTGGCGGCGGACTTTGCCGGCGTCGGTCAGCCGGCCATGGGTGAGCCCGTGGGCGCGGTGATCAACGATGCCCTGCGCCAGGCCTCACGCGGCAATACCCAGGAGCAGGCGGCGGCGCTGCGTGTCGCCCATTCGCTGCTGGAAGACGCCGAGATGGCTGGGCTAGCGCGACGGATGTCGTTGGCCGAGTACCGCGCCACCTCGGTGACTAACCCGGCCAAGGCGGCCGGCGATGTCTCCGTCATGATCGAGGGCGTGCCCGTGGGCGAGGTGATGGCCGAGAGCTCCGGCATCGAGATATCGCGGCGCTATTACAGCCTGGAAGGGGAGCGGGTCGATGTGAATCGGGTGGCGCTCAACGACAAGCTGGTGGTGCTGCTGCGGGTGACGCCGCTGGTGGCAGGCGAAGGTCAGCTCGCCATCGAGGACCCGCTGCCCGCCGGCTTTGCTATCGATAACCCGAGCCTTGTATCGTCCGGCGACACCGCAAGCCTTGAGTGGCTGGCCGGCGGCATCAAGCCGACCCATGCGCAGTTTGGCGCGGATCGCTTCTTCGCCGCGGTGACGCTCGATGAGCGCGAACCCTTCGAGCTTGCCTACGTGGTGCGTGCCATTCGCTCTGGCCGCTTTCATCACCCAGCGGCCCAGGTTCAGGACATGTACGTGCCGAGCCTGCGGGCCAGCACCGCATCGGGGACGGTCGTCGTGGGCGAGGGCGAAGAAGGTAGCGGTCGCGACCGCGGTGATGATGAAGGGCGCGGCGGCCAGTGATGCATGACAAGGGCCTGGTGTGGTCGTCGCGGTGGTGCCTGCGCCCCTGCGTGATCGTGGCGCTCGCCCTGGCGGTAGTCATCGGCGTCGGTGCCGGTCGCGCCGTCGAGCAATGGGTCGCGTCGGCGCCAAGGCTTGTCGATGCACGCGGCTCGGTGCCCAACTCGCCGGCGGTGCTGGACCGTGCCGGCGAGCCCTTGAGCCTGTTTCTCAGTGACGACGGCTTCTGGCGCATCGACACCGCGGTGGAAGACGTCGACCCTGCTTACCTCGACATGCTGCTGGCCTATGAAGACAAGCGCTTCTACGCCCACCGCGGCGTTGACTGGCTGGCGCTGGCCCGCGCTTCGCTACAGGCGCTGTGGCATCGAGACGTGGTCTCGGGAGCGTCGACGCTGACGATGCAGGTTGTGCGCCTGCTCGAAGGACAACCGACCCGCACGCCGGCTGCCAAGCTCGGCCAGATTCGCGCCGCGCTGGCCCTGGAGCGGCGCCTTTCCAAGCGCGAGATTCTTACGCTCTATCTCAACCTGGCGCCGATGGGGGGCAACCTCGAAGGCGTCGCCAGCGCCAGTCGTGCCTATTTCGCCAAGAGCCCGCTGTTCCTTTCTGCCGCCGAGGCGGCGCTGCTGGTCGCCATTCCGCAGTCGCCAGCACAGCGCGTGCCGTATCGGCGCCCCGACATCGCCCGTGCCGCTCGCGATCGCGTGCTCGATCTGAGTCGCGCCCGCGGCCTTTTGTCAGAGGCCGTCGTCGTCGAGGCCAAGGCCGAGGCCATGCCGACCACGCTTCGGCCGATGCCGCGCCTGGCCTGGCACCTGGCCAGTGACATGCTGGCCGAGGCGCGTCTGAACGCGGCCAGCCAGCCCCGGGGCGCTGTCGATAGCAGCCAGCCCAACGCCGCTGGCCAGCGCCGGTCCCGGGGCGCTCTAGATAGTAGCCGGTCCCGGAGCGCTGTCGATAGCCAGCCCGAAGCCGCTGGCGAGCGCCGGCCCCGGGGCGCTGTAGATAGCCAGCCCGATGCCGCTGTAGATAGCCAGCCCGACGCCGCTGGCGAGCGCCGGCCCCGGGGCGCTCTAGATAGTATCCGGTCCCGGGGCGCTGTCGATAGTATCCGGTCCCGGGGCGCAGTCGATAGCCAGCCCGACACCGCTGGCGAGCGCCGGCCCCGGGGCGCTGTAGATAGTATCCGGTCCCGGGGCGCTCTAGATAGTAGCCACCTCAGGCTCGAAACGACTCTCGATGCGGAGCTTCAGCGCCGTCTTGAGGCCATGCTGGCGCGTTGGGTGGGCCAGCAGGTGTCACCGATCAGCGCCGCGCTGCTGGTGGCGGACTATCGCAGCGGTGAGGTGCGCGCCCGCATCGGCGCGCCGGATCCTTTTGATGCCAGGCGCTCGGGTTACGTCGATATGGCCAAGGCCATTCGCTCACCGGGCTCGACGCTCAAGCCGCTGATTTATGCGCTGGGATTCGACGACGGTCTGATCCACCCGGAGACCCTGATCAACGATGCGCCGCGAGACTTCGATGGCTGGTCGCCGTCCAACTTCGACGGTCGCTTTCGTGGCCCCGTCACGGTGCGCCAAGCGCTGCAGGAATCGCTTAACTTGCCGGCCGTCTCGGTGCTCGAGTCGCTCGGACCGACCAGGTTGCTGGGCGCCATGGGTCGGTCGGGGGCGGAGCCGAAGCTGCCCGGTGATCGACCACCGGGTCTGGCCATCGGTCTTGGCGGCGTCGGCGTCACCCTGGAGGACATGGTGGCGGTGTATGCCATGATCGCCAACGGGGGCCGGTCGGTGGAACTTACTACCCAGCGAACCCTGATCCCGTCACCGGCCGGCCCGCCTGGCTCTGCTGCTGTCGACGGCCGCGCCCCTGGGTCCGCTGCTCGGCGCGTCATCAGCGCGCGTGCCAGTTGGTACCTGGCAGACATTCTGCGTCAGACGCCTCGGGCGGGGCTCGGCGCCCGGGATCGGGTCGCCTTCAAGACCGGGACCTCTTACGGGCACCGCGACACCTGGGCGATCGGATTCGATGGCCGGCATGTGATCGGCGTCCTGGTCGGGCGGCCCGATAATGGTGCCATGCCCGGTTCTCTTGGCGCCGATAGCGCCGGTCCGCTGCTGTTTTCGAGTTTCGATACTCTTGGCATCACCGCGCCGAACCGAACACCGCCGGCGGATGCAGTGATCGCCGCCACCGGTGATCTGCCACGCGCGCTACGAACCTTCCGCGATGACGTCGACGCCGTGGCCAATCCGCTTGCTATCGTAGCCCCGCGGGACGGCGCGGAGGTGTACGTGACCGCAGGCTCAGCGTCGCTGTTCGTGCGCTTTCAGGGCGGTCGCCCGCCGTTTCGCTGGCTGATCAACAATCGGCCAGTGGCGGCGGACGCACTGCGCCGCGAGGTGGCGCTCGATGAGGTCACGGGTGGGTTTCATCGCATCACCGTGATCGATGCCCTCGGTCATTCGGCCAATACCACGGTCAGGCTGGTCAACTAGCGCAAGGATCTTTTATCGCGACAAGGCGTTGTGGCAAGGCGTTGTGGCAAGGCGCTGCGACAAGGCGCTCCCGGAAAGACCGAGGCGGTGACACGGGAAAAAACAGGTTCATAAAACATGGCCCCGACGCAATGTCGGGGCCATGGTCATTTCGCGTCCGTCGTCGAGTGAACCATCACGTCAGCGTGAAGCCCAGCACCAGGAAGCCCAGGGTGGTGACGGTTGCCCCGATCAGGGTGTAGGGCAACTGGGTCAGGGCATGCTGCATCGGCAGCACGCCGCTGCCCTGGGACGACAGCACCGAGGAATCCGAGAAGAAGCAGGCGTGGCTGCCGAAGCTCGAAGCCGAGAGCAGGGCGCCCACCACCAGGGGCATCGGTGCGCCCATGTGTGCGGCCATGGGGATCACGATCGGAATCGAGATCACGAACACCCCCCAGGATGAGCCGGTGGCGAAGACCACCACTGCCATCGACACGAATACGATGGCAGGCAGCAGCGCCGGCGTCAGGTAAGGCGCGAGGCTATCGATCATGAACTGGGTCATGCCGAGCTGATCGTTGACCTCGCGCAACACGAATCCCACCGCGACGATGGCCAGCGGCAGCATCATGGTGCGAAAGCCATCCATGATCGCATCCATCAGGGCCGGGAAGGTGACCAGGCGCTGGATCAGGTAGAGCACGATGGTGAACAGCGTGGCCGCGATCACGCCCTTGAGCAGGTCGATCTCGAAGTAGGCGCTGGCGCCGATCAGCACCGCCATCGGGGCAACGAAGTTGAGCACGCCGACCCACGGCTTGCCGCGGGGCGTTTCGTCACCCAGGGGGCTGTCCGGGGCGCCATCGGGAATCGGCTGGCCGGCCTTGGCGCGGGCCTCGGCGGCCTTCATCGGCCCAAGGTCCGGCACCAGGCCGAGAGCGACCAGAAAGACCAGGCCCATGGCCACCCAGCCGTAGAGCATGAACGGAATCGACTGGATATACAGCCACATGCCGGGGCCGTCGGTGGCACCGTTGGTCTCGAGCAGTTCGGCGAAGTACACCGCCCAGGTCGACAACGGCACCAGTACGCAGATCGGTGCAGCGGTGGAGTCGACGATGTAGGCGAGCTTCTCGCGGGACACGCCGAAGCGGTCGGTCAGGCGCTTCATGGCGGCCGGTGTCGCCAGGGCATTCAAGTAGTCATCGATGAAGATCAAGACGCCAAGCACCGCGGTGCTGAGCAGTGACTGGCGCCGGGTCTTCACCAGGCGTCCGATGACGTAGCTGAAGCTCAGGGTGCAGCCGGATTTCTCGAGCATGGCGATGAAGCCGCCCAGCAGACCGCACACCAGAATCAGCCAGGCGATGGTCTCGTTCATCATCACCGACAGCGAAATCTCGGCAAGCTCGCCGATATAGTCAGCAGGTTCGATCAGGATTAGGCCGGCCAAGGAGCCGATGGCGAGCGCCTCCAGGGTGCGGTGGGTGGCGATGGCCACGGTCAATACGATCAGCGACGGCACCAGGCTGATCCAACCAAACGGCGTGCCCGACTCGTGGTAGTAGGTAAGCGCGGCGATCGCGGCGAGCAACCCGACCACCAGCGACAGGGTACGGCCGGTGCTGCGGCGATCGGGCTGAGAGGGTTCGAAGGCGTGGGGCGAGGCATGGCTCATGACCATCCCCCTCGAGAGATAGAGGGGGCGGGAGCACCAGGGGAAGTTGTGGTTATCATCGTAAGACCCAGTGGTGTGAGGGTGACAACGTCTATGGTCAGACGTGGCGCAGGTACCAGTCGTATTCCAGGCGGCTGACCGCCTGCATTGCGGCCTCGCGTTCGGCGCGGCGATTGGCGAGGAAGACCTTGAGGAAATCAGCGCCGAAGGCGTCGCTTAGCACGTCGGAGGCCTCGAGCACGTCAAGCGAGCGCGACCAGCTGTTGGACAGGGTCGGGGCGAACTGCTGGTAGGCATTGCCGGTGACCGGCTCGCCCGGGGACAGCCGATGGGCGATGCCGTGGGTGACCGATGCCAACAGGGCGGCGAGCAGCAGGTAGGGGTTGGCGTCGGCGCCGGCGACCCGGTGTTCGACCCGGCGGGCGACGTTGGGGCCGGACGGAATACGCAGCGCCACCGAACGGTTGTCGTAGCCCCAGGTCGGTGTCATGGGCACGTAGAGCCCTGGCTGGAAGCGGCGAAAGGAATTGACGTTGGGGGCGAACAGCGCCATTGATGCCGGCATCATCGCCATCAGGCCGCCAATGGCATGACGCAAGGTGTCGGTGCCGAGAGGATCCTCATCGGCGGCGGCGAAGACGTTGTCACCGCCTTCGTCGAGCAGGCTCATGTGCACGTGCATGCCGTTGCCGGCCTGGCCGCCGTAGGGCTTGGCCATGAAGGTCGCCTCGAAGCCGTGGCGAATGGCCACGCCCTTGATCAGGCGCTTGAGCAGCACGGCGCTGTCGCAGGCCTTGAGCACATCATCGCTGTGGATCAGGTTGATCTCGAACTGCCCCGGGGCGCATTCCTTGAGCGCGGTATCCAGCGGCAGTTGCTGAACTTCGGCCGCGGACTGGATGTCCTCCAGGAAGTCGGCGTATTCATCGAGTTCGCTGATCGAGTAGAGTTGGCTCTCGGTGGCGCGTTCTCCGGTGGCGGGGGAGCGCGGCGGTTGGGCCATGCCGAGTTCGTCGCGGGAGCGGTCAACCAGGTAAAATTCGAGTTCGAGGGCCACCACCGCCTTGAGGCCACGATCGGCCAGACGCTGAATCTGGCGGGTCAGCACGTTGCGTGGGTCGGCGAAGAAGGGGCCGTCCTCGTCGTTGCGCATGTCCATCAACAGCTGGGCCTGTTTGCCACTGCGCAGCCAGGGCGTCGGCATCAGTGAGCCAGGTATTGGACGGCAGACCTGATCACGATCGCCGATGTCGAGGCCGAGCCCGGTTGCCTCGACGGTGTTGCCGGTGATGTCGAGCGCAAACACCGAACCGGGGAGGTTGATTCCGTTCTGGTAGGCCTTCTCGAGGTTGCCCCGGGGAATACGCTTGCCCCGCAGTACGCCGTTGAGATCACTCAACAGCAGATCGACGCTGTCGATCTCGGGGTGGCGGGCGAGGAAGTCACGCGCCTCGTCGACGGGAGGGGTGGACATGATGTCACCTGTAAACGTTTGTTTTGGTCATGGCTATCTTTCCGCCGCCGCCTTGGTGTTGTCAAATTATTTACGACATGTCGGCATTATCCGAAAGTCTATTCTTCTCTATCGTCTCTTAATAAATACTTTTATAACAAGTATTTAACACCTATTCTTCGGTTTGGTTACTGGCTCGCCTTGGCAAGAAAAGCGAACCCATGTATGTTGAGCAAAACATAACAACCCGATTGAGTTTTCAGGAGGCATCATGTCTGTTCGTCCCCTGGTAGGCGTCATCGCTTGCCGTCGCGTGGTGGAGGGTCATCCCGCCCACATGGTCACCGACAAGTATGTCCGCACCTTGCGCGACTACGGCCTGGAGCCGGTCATGTTGCCGGTGTGGGAGGATGTCGATGCCGAGGCCGCCGGTGCGCTGCTCGACCGTCTCGACGGCCTGGTGCTGACCGGCAGCTATACCAATGTGCTGCCAAGCCGCTACGGTGCCGAGCGCATCGCCGAGAACACCCGCGATGATGTCGACCGTGATGCGGCGGCCATGACCTGGGTACCCCTGGCGCTGGAGCGCCGCCTGCCGCTGCTGGGAATCTGCCGTGGTTTTCAGGAGTTCAACGTGGCCTTCGGTGGCAGCCTGCATCAGGCCGTGCAGCAGGTCGAAGGCAAGCTCGACCATCGCGAACCCGAAGGCGAAAAGGCCGAGCAGTACGCCCCGACGCATGATCTGGATATTCAGCCTGGCGGTCGGCTCGCCAAGCTCTTCGGCGACACCCGTTCGCGGGTCAATTCGCTGCATCAGCAGGGCGTGGATCGACTCGGTGATGGTCTGCGTGTCGAGGCCATCGCGCCGGACGGTCTTGTCGAGGCGGTGTCGGTCGCCGAAGCCCCGGGCTTTACCCTGGCGGTGCAATGGCATCCCGAATGGCAGCCAAAGGAGCACCCGCTGTATGACGCCATCTTCGAAGGCTTCGCCGACGCGTGTCGCGGTTGACCGGCTCGCCCCGGTGAATCGGCAAATCCAAGGGCCCACGACAGTGTCGTGGGCCCTTGTTGGTTGTGTTGGCTGGTGGGCGCGGTCAAGACCAGGAGCGGTCGGCCGTGGCTTGTCGCTCAGGGCAGGCTCTCAGGGCTATTTCACCGGGGCATTTCACCGGGGCATGTCACCGGATCATTTCACCGGGCTGCTTCTCGGGCTCGTCTCGTCGCCGGGCACGCCATCCTGAGCTGCCGTGGCGCGTTGGCCGAGGGTATAGAGCACGAGGATCAGGACGGCGACGCCAGCGCTGAGGCCGATCCACCAGCTGACGCCGTGACCGACGGTGATGGTGCCGAAGACCAGCGCCACGGCGCCGACCAGCAGGGCGTAGGGCAACTGGGTGCGGACGTGGTCGATCATGTCGCAACCGCTGGCCATGGCCGCAAGCAGGGTGGTCTCGGCCAGAGGGGAGCAGTGATCGCCCCACACCGCCCCGGCCAGCACCGAGGCCACCGAGGCATACAGCAGCGGCATGCCCTCGGCGGTACCGGCCAGGCCGTGGTGGCTCAGCACCGCCCAGGCCAGTGGCACCACCAGCGGCATCATGATACCCATCACGCCCCAGGAGGAGCCGGTGGCGAAGGCGGTGAAGCCGGCTAAGCCGAAGATCACCGCGGGTAGCCATTCGGGTGACAGGCTGTCGCCGAGGGCCGAGATCAAGAAGTCGCTGGTGTGCAGGGCCTCGTTCACGTTGGCCAGCGCCCAGGCCATCATCAGGATGGTGATCGGCAGCAACATCGACTTCACCCCCTCGAACCAGTAGTGGGCCGTTTCGGTCATGCTCATCAGGCGCTGAGCCTGGGTCAGGATCACCGCCACCAGGCAGGCCGCGAGAGACCCCCACATCATGGCGCTGAACGAATCGCCTTCGCCGAAGATATCGCGCAGGTCGTGTTCTCCACCGCCCAGCGCCGACAGTCCCGTGGCATAGATGCCGCCCAGGGTAATGCCCACCAGCACCAGCATCGGCACGATGGCATTGAGCGCCCGGGTCGGGATGCCTTCCTTGGTCGGGATATCGGCCTCCTCGACGATCGCCTCGCGGCTGGTGACTCCACGCCGTGAACCGGGCTCCGACAGGGCCCGGCGCTCGGCGGCGAGCATCGGGCCGAAGTCGCGGCCGGTCCAGGCCACCAGAAACACGAACACCAAGGCCAGCAGCGGGTAGGCGTTATAGGGGATGGCGTTGACGAAGACCGAGTAGGCCGATTCCGACCAGCCCTCGATACCGGCCATGGCCTCGCTGATCAGGCCGACCTGGAAGCCGATCCAGGTGGTCACCAGCATGATCGCCGAGACCGGGGCGGCGGTGCTGTCCACGAGGTAAGCGAGCTTGGCTCGGGAGATCCTCAGCCGGTCGGTGATGTGGCGCATGGTATTGCCGACGATCAGGGCGTTGGCGTAGTCGTCGAAGAAGATCGCCAGTCCCAGCAGGGCGGTGGAGTTCTGTGCCTGGCGCCGGCCGCGAATGACCCGGCTGATGCGTTCGGCGATGCCGCGGGTGCCGCCGTTGCGCGAGATGATGCCGACCATGCCGCCGATCAGCAGACAGAACAGCACGATTGACATGTGATCGCTGTCGCTGGCGGCGCTTAGCACATGCACGTTCACCGAGTCGCCGAAGGCGTTGATCAGCGCCTTGGCGTCCATGCCGTGCAGTACCCATCCCCCCAGTAGCAGGCCGGAAAACAGCGCCAGGATCACCTGGCGAAAGGCCAGGGCCAGGGTAATGGCGGTCAGGGCCGGCAGCAGCGATAGCCAGGCGGGCAGGCCGTCGAGGGTGGTGCTGGCCAGAGGCGTGCCGGAGTCGTCCACCAGTGTCAGCAGCGCAGGCTCCGCGGTGAGGGTCACGCTGACGCTGGCAGTGCCATCGTCGCCAGTTGTCATGGCGATGGGGCTGCCATCCAGTCGAGCGTAGACGGACTGCTGCGGGGTGAGGTCCTGGATCTCGATGTCGGTCGCGACGCCATCGAGGATGATGTCCGGGAGGGTGATGGTCGGGGCGGCCTGGGCGAGCAGTGATACTGCCCACAGGAGGGCGATCAGCGGCGCGAGCAGTACCCAGCGAAGGGCGTGGCGGTTGATGGTCATGGCGTGTGTCCCCGGGTTGTTATTGGCGGCAGGGTGATTGTCGACGCTTCCTGTTTGGGAAATTGCGTCAATGAAAGTTGGCCATGGCGGTGTTATCTGTCAATGTTTTTTTGTTGGTGTTTTTTAATAATGTCGACATTGTACGATAGTCGTATACGTATAATCAGTGGGTTAGAAGTAATTTTGGCTCGTTTTTGGGAAAAGGGTTGGCAGTCCGTGGCGAGGTCGATATGTTGATTAAACAATAACACCATCTCAGGCGTTCTTTTATCTGGAGGAATGGGCCATGTCCCCTCAACGCGGTACTCGGCTGCAAGCGCTCGATCGTGATCATCACCTGCATCCCTTCACCGACTTCAAGGCACTCGGTGACGAGGGGAGTCGCATCATCGTCGATGCCGATGGCATCTATATTCAGGATGCCGAGGGCCATCGTCTCCTCGATGCGATGGCGGGCCTGTGGTGCGTCAATCTCGGCTATGGGCGCCAGGAGCTGGTCGATGCTGCGACCGAGCAGATGACGCGGCTGCCGTACTACAACAATTTCTTCAAGACCACCCATCCACCGGCCGTGGAGCTGGCCGAGACCCTGTGCCGGCTCGCCCCGGCCCACATGAATCGGGTGTTCTTCACCGGATCGGGCTCCGAGGCCAACGACACCATGCTGCGCATGGTGCGGCGCTTCTGGGCGCTCAAGGGCAAGCCCGAGAAGCACTGGGTCATCGGTCGCGAGAACGCCTATCACGGATCGACCGTGGCGGGCATGAGCCTCGGCGGCATGGCGCCCATGCATGACCAGGGCGGCCCCTGTGTGCCGGGCATCACCCATGTGCGTCAGCCGTACTGGTACGGCGAGGGGCGGGACATGAGTTCCGAGGCGTTCGGTCGCGTCTGCGCCGAGGCCGTCGAGGAGCGCATTCTCGAGCTCGGCGAAGACCGGGTCGCGGCCTTTATCGCCGAGCCGGTGCAGGGCGCCGGTGGCGCGATCATCCCGCCTGCAAGCTACTGGCCGGCGGTCAAGGAGGTGCTCGCCAAGTACGACATTCTGCTGGTGGTCGATGAGGTCATCTGCGGCTTCGGGCGACTCGGCGAGTGGTTTGGCAGCGACCATTTCGGCCTTGAGCCAGACCTGATGCCGATCGCCAAGGGACTATCGTCGGGCTACCTGCCGATCGGCGGCGTACTAGTCGGTGACCGCGTGGCGGACACCCTGATCAACGAGGGTGGCGAGTTCTACCATGGGTTTACCTATTCCGGTCATCCGACCTGTGCCGCTGTGGCGCTCAAGAACCTGCAGTTGATGCAAGAGGAGCGCGTGGTAGAGCGGGTGAGGGAGGACCTCGGGCCTTATCTCGCCAGCCGCTGGGGTGAGCTCGAAGATCACCCGCTGGTGGGCGAGGCCCGCTCGCTGGGCTTGATCGGGGCGCTGGAGATCGTCGCCGACAAGGCCACGGGCGAGCGCTTCGACAAGTCGCTGTCGGCGGGTGGTCTGTGTCGTGATATCTGCTTCGAGACCGGCCTGGTCATGCGTTCGGTGGGCGACACCATGGTCATCTCGCCGCCCCTGGTGATCACCCGAGACGAGATCGATGAGCTGGTACGCCTGGCCCGGGCGGCACTCGATGAGACCGCTCGTCGGCTCAAGGCCAGCGGGGCCAGCGTGGCAGGCAGTGAGGAGGCTACGGCATGACGCAAAGAAGCCGTCAGGCAAAGACCCTGGCCGACTGGCAGGCTGCTGCTGACACCGTGAAGCCCGGCCTCAAGACTCGCGCCTTCATCAACGATGAGTTCGTGGACGCGCTCAGCGGTGAGACCTTCGAGACCATCAACCCGGCGACCGGTGAGGTGCTTGCCCACATCGCAAGCTGCGACGCCGCCGATGCCGAGCGCGCCGTGGGGCACGCACGGAGCGCCTTTCGGGCGGGTAGCTGGTCGCGGCTGGCGCCGGCTCGCCGCAAGCAAGTGATGCTGAGGCTCGCCGACCTGATGGAGGCGCACCGCGACGAACTGGCACTGCTCGATACCCTCGACATGGGCAAGCCGATCACCAGTGCGCTCGGCGACATGGCCGGGGCCATCGGCTGCGTCCGTCACCAGGCCGAGTCCATCGACAAGGTCTATGGCGAGGTCGCTCCGACCGGTGACGAGGCGCTTGCCCTGGTGCTGCGCGAGCCGCTTGGCGTGGTCGCGTCCATCGTGCCGTGGAACTTTCCGCTGATGATGACGGCGTGGAAGATTGCGCCGGCGCTGGCGGCTGGCAACAGCGTCATCCTGAAGCCATCGGAGAAGTCGCCGCTGTCGGCGTTGCGGCTGGCCGAACTCGCTCGCGAAGCGGGGCTGCCTGCGGGGGTCTTCCAGGTGTTGCCGGGTTTTGGGCATACCGTGGGCAAGGCGCTGGCGCTGTCGATGGACGTCAACTGTCTGGCGTTCACCGGGTCCACCGCCGTCGGCAAGCAGCTGATGCAGTACGCCGGTCAGTCGAACCTGAAGCGCGTGTTTCTGGAGTGCGGCGGCAAGAGCCCGAACCTGGTTTTTGCCGACTGCAAGGACCTCGATCGGGTCGCCGTGAGCGCCGCCGAGGCGATCTTTCACAACCAGGGCGAGGTGTGTATCGCCGGTTCGCGCCTGCTGGTCGAGAACAGCATTCGCGACGTCTTCGTCGACAAGCTGCTGTCGGCGGCGCAGGGCATGCAGCCGGGGGACCCACTGGACCCGTCGAGCTTCATGGGCGCCATCGTCGACGCCGGTCAGCACCGGCGCATCCTCGACTATATCGCCAAGGGCGTGGCAGAAGGCGCCTGCCTGAGGGCCGGCGGCGAGGCGCGGGACGGCGCAGGGCTCTACATCACCCCGGCGGTCTTCGACGGCGTGACCGCGGCCATGGCCATCGGTCGTGAGGAGATCTTCGGGCCCGTATTGTCGGTGTTTGGCTTCGATACCGAGCAGGAGGCCATCGCCCTCGCCAACGACAGCGACTTCGGCCTGGCGGCGGGGCTCTGGAGCCAGGATATCGATCGCATCATGCGCGTCACTCGGCGCCTGGAGTCGGGCCAGGTGTTCGTCAACAACTGGGCCGGCGGTGACCAGACGGTGCCCTTCGGCGGCGTCAAGCAGTCCGGCAACGGCCGCGACAAGTCACACCACTCCCTGGAGGAATACTCCGAGCTCAAGAGCGTCTGGATGTCGCTCTCGAGCTGAGGCCTCCAGGCAACCTGCACCGATGGGGCGATCCCTCGTCTTGTCCTTCGGCCACGCCTTGCGTGGCCATTTTTGTGGTTCTTCGTCATTGGGTGGGGAGATGCCGGTACTAGCCGTCTCCTGGCAGATGGAGAACACCGACAAGCGACTGTGATGCATCGCACCACTACGTCGGCCGCACGCAGGGGGAGCTGGATCTGAGCAACGTGGCCACCGTCGGCGTCGATGAAACGGCGTCCCGGTGCGGCCAGCGCTACGTGACGGTGCTTCTCGACATTCAGCGCAAGCAGGGGCCGGTGATCTTCGCCGTCCCGGGCCACAGCAAGGACGCCATCAAGGCATTCAGCGCCTTCTTGGCGGCGCATGGCGGCGATCCGGACAATGTGCTTGGTGGACCGCGACATGTCTCAGGCCTTTCTCAGCGGCGTTGCCTAGAACCTCACCAACGACGAGGTGACGGTCGACTGGTCCTATATCGCGCAGACCTTCACCAAGGGGCTGGATGAGGTGCGCAACAAGGAGCACCGGGAGCAGGGACAGCCCAAGTCGCTGCGCTGGGCACGGCTGGAAAGCCTGGGAAACGAGAACCTGACGCCCAAGCAACTGGCGGCGCTCCAGGAGTTGGTGGCCGATCAGGTCGCCACGTTCGATGCCTGGGTGAGCAAGGAGAAGCTGCGCTGGATCCAGAAGGCCCCTCCGCGAGCGGCTCGGTGGCGCATCACGAATTACCTCAAGGTCATGCGTGCAGCGGTCTCGGAGAAGCCTCTTTTGAAGCCAATGGGAAAGGCCCTGTCGACGCTGGAGCGACACGTCGACTCGGTAACCAGGCGATGGATCTCGGAACTGACGAATGCACGATTGGAAGGGATGGGCGGCTTGTTCCAGGCTGCTCAATCACGCGCACGCGGCTACCGGAACGACGCCAACGTCATCGCCATGATCTATCTGATTGGCAGCTCGGTGTGCCGTTTGCTCGATCACGCCAAATCCAAGAGAAACGACGAAGAACCGTTTGTGATGGGGCAGAATTTCAAACCAAGGGCTGCAATGTTGCCCTGTAAACAGCATTGCGAATGGCCTGAAGAGCAATCATTTGGGTGGGTTAGCATATCAGTTGCGGTGAACCTCATCGGGCAGGGGGCGGAGGGCCGTGATGGCCAGGATGCGATTTCGTGATTCGAAGCCGCGTGAGTGCGAACAAGTAGCGTGGGTTCAACTCGGTCAGCAGGGGTGTCTGGCTTGGCGAAAGGGGGCTCTCGGCCCCCCTTGGATGCCGCCGTCAGTAAGGTGTCGACGTGTGTGCGTTCTAGGACGCGTCAACGGTGGCCTTGCTGTCAGGCGCTGGGCTTTCGGGTGTCTTGTCGTCGGCATCGCCTGGCAAGCCTCGGCGGCCCAGCAGCACGGCACAGAGGATCAGACCCGCGCTAATGCCCCAGGCGGGGCCCAGGGTGGCGGTGAGCATGCCAATGGTCAGCACGACGCCGCGCTCGACGTTGTCGTGGACCATGGCCATGGCGACGAAGGCGCAGGCAAAGCCGGTCAGGATGATGGTGACCGACAGTGCCACCGGCAGCATCGGGGTGATCAGCCCCAGCACCGGCATCAAGAGCCCCAGTGGAATGGCCATCAGGTAGAAGTTGGTGGTGCCGGTGAAGATCGAGTCCATCACCTGGCGGCCCTTCTTGTAGCGCTCGATCAGAAACACCTGAACCCCGGTCCAGATCGGCCCATGGAGCATCACCAGCGGACCCGCCGTCACCATCTGTGCCAGGTTGCGAATCGCCAGCACGTAGTGGCTGCGGGTCAGGTCGATGTCGATCTTTTCGTCGCCGCGGGCGTCGTCGGCCTCGTGAAGCAGGGTATCGGCGACCAGCAGATCGCCGAAGGCGAGGATGTAGAGCATCACGCCGATGGGGGTCGCGGTGAGGATCATGTCCCAGGACGGCATGCCCACCGACCAGGGCGCCAGGGCGTCCAGGGTAGCGCCCAGCGGCGGGACGAAGAAGCCCCATTCGATGGTGAACTCGAGTTCACCACTGACGAGTCCCACGACGCCTGCGACGATGAAGGCGACCAGCATGGCATTGGCCCCCACCAGGGTCTTGAGTCGGGTATTGGGCAGGCGGGCGAAGGGCACCGAGAACATCAGCGTCAGCACGACGGCCCAGGCGGTCACCAGCGTCAGCGGCATGCTGTCGAGTCGGCCGAGTTCGGAGCGAAAGGCGGCCACGGCGGCGCCCATGATGATGCCAGCCTTGAGTGGTCCGGGCACCATGCGATTGAAGCGCTCGCCGAGTCGCGACAGGCCGAAGAACAAAAACAGCGCCGAGACCACCAGGGTGATTGCGATCATCGCCCGGACGGCCTCTGGCCCTGGCGTCAGGCTGTCGAGAAAGACGATGGTCAAGGGCAGTCCGGCGGCGATGCCGCCCGCCGAATAGACATCGCCGAACAGGAAGGTCTGAGCGAAGACCCAGAAGAACATTACCAGCATGACGGTCCAGGCGATGTCGAAGGATACGCCGAAGTACTGCACCAGTAGTGGCGCCGTGGCGCCCCCGGTGGCGAGCAGCAGCAGGCCGCCCTGGAGATGGGTGCTGGGGGTCAGGTCGACGTGAATGCCGGGAATGCGCAGGGTGAAGGGGCCCCATTTGAGACCGGGCTGGATGTCGCCGTGGGCGCGCTTGAGTGACATGGCGTGTCGTCCTCTTGGTTGGCATTGTTGTGTCGGGCGATGCGGGCGCCGCGGCGAGCTGTCAGGGGGAGGCTCGTCACGATGCCTGTGGCGGTGTCGCGGTGGTCCTCGAAGCGAGGGGGCTCGGCGCTATGCCCGGAGCGGTGTCGCGGTGGTCCTCGAAGCGAGGGGGCTCGGCGCTATGCCCGGAGCGGTGTCGCGGTGGTCCTCGAAGCGAGGGGGCTCGGCGCTATGCCCGTAGCGGTGTCGCGGTGGTCCTCGAAGCGAGGAGGCGCGGCGCTATGCCCGGAGCGGTGTCGCGATGGTCCTCGAGACGAGGAGGCGCGGCGCCAGGCCCCGGGGCGGTGTCTCAGTGGTCCTCGAAACGAGGGGCTCGGCGCTATGCCCGGAGCGGTGTCGCGATGGTCCTCGAGACGAGGAGGCGCGGCGCTAGGCCCCGGGGCGGTGTCTCAGTGGTCCTCGAAGCTCAGGGTCACGCGGTCGCTGATCGGGTGGCATTGGCATGACAGCACCATGCCGGCCTCGATCTCGTAGTCCTCAAGGGCGTGGTTGGCATACATCTCCACCTCGCCCTCGACCACCTTGGCAAGGCAGGTCGAGCACACGCCGGCCTTGCACGAAAACGGCAGGTCCGCGCCTTGGGCGTTGCCGGCCTCGAGAATGCTCTCGGCGTCGTGGGCCATGTCGAACTCGACGACCCGTCCATCGCTGATCACCTTGATATGGGCGTCACCCTCACCGGGGCGACGATAGCCGTTGGCCGGGCGTTGCCTGGCCCCGGCGGTGGGCAGCGCGGTACCGAACAGCTCGCGGTGGATGTGTTCCGGCGCCATGCCGTGGTCCTGAAGCGCCCGGCGCACGATTCCGGTCATGTCTTCAGGGCCACACAGGAAGGCCGCATCGAGGCCAGTGACGTCGACCCAGCGATCGAACAGGGCACGGCACTTTTCGTCATCGATGCGGCCGTTGTAGAGATCGACGTCCTGCGCTTCGCGGCTGAACACGTAGATCAGATTGAGGCGCTCGAGGTAGCGGTCCTTGAGATCCTGCAGGCGCTCGCGGAACAGGGTGCCGGCGGTGGAGCGATTGCCGTAGAGCAAGGTAAAGCGGCTGCCGGGTTCCGTTTCCAGGGTGGTGGCGATGATCGACAGAATCGGGGTGATCCCGCTGCCGGCGGCCACTGCTAGGAAGTGGCCGTGGCGGCTCGGGTCCAGGGGCACGAAGAACTTGCCCTGGGGAGGCATCACCTCGAGGCTGTCGCCCACTGCCAGGGCCTCGTTGGCGAAGGTCGAGAAGGCGCCACCGGGGACCAGCTTGACCGCCACTCGGATATCGTCGTCCTGCACGCCCGTGCAGATCGAGTAGGAGCGGCGAACGTCCTCGCCTTGAATGTCGCGACGCAGGGTCAGGTATTGGCCCTGGGTGAAGCGAAAGGCCTCGCGCAGCTCGGGCGGCACTCGAAAGGCTATGGACACGGCGTCCCGGGTCTCCTTGCGGATATCCTCGACGGTAAGGCGGTGGAATCGGCTCATGGTGAAGGTCTCGTCGGATGTCGGTGGCGGCTCGGCGTCGGGTTCATGGGGCTGCTGATCGTGGTTACAGGCACTTGAAGTAGTCGAAGGGCTCGAGGCAGGTGCGGCAGCGATACAGCGCCTTGCAGGCGGTGGAGCCGAACTCGCTGACCCTTTCGGTTTCTGTGCTGGCGCATTGTGGACAGGTGACACGGGGCTCATCGAGGCCGGTCAGCGAGCGCTTGTCGGCGCTGCCCACCGGTGGTGCGATGCCGTAGGCACGGAGCTTGTCGCGGCCCGTGGTGCTGATCCAGTCGGTGGTCCAGGCAGGCGACAGTCGACGTTCGATGCGTACCGCCGGGTAGCCCGCGTCGACCAGTGCCTGCTCGATCGACTGCTCGATGACCTCGGTGGCGGGGCAACCGGAGTAGGTCGGTGTGACGCCGATCTTGAGCCACCCGTCCTGCCAGGCGATCTCTCGTACGACGCCGAGCTCGATCACGTTGACCGCCGGGACCTCCGGGTCCAGGACCTCGGACAGTACCGCCAGCACAGCATCCTCGTCGCCGATGGGCCCGGCCTTGGCCAGGGATGCACGATCACTGCCGATCAGGTTGGTCGAAGGCCAGTCGTCGAGGCTGTCGTGGCGTGCCATGGCCGCCGTGCCGGGGCGAGGGGATTCGGGCGACTGGCCGAATGATCGGGTATGCGCAGCCATGGTCTGAGGCAGAAGGTCTGTCATGGTCGTCTCCGTGCCGGGTGTTGGCGGATGGCGGCACCAAAAGGGGCGAGAGAGCCGCGCTGATGATGGGTTGCCAGGCGAATGGCTCGAATCCGGCGCTGGCGCCCGCTACCAGGCCTTGGCGTCTGGATAGGCCCGTGCCAAGAACTGCATCTCCGCCAGCAGGAAGCCCAGGTGTTCGGTGTGGTGCCCGACCTTGCCACCGCTGTACATCCAGGCGTCGTCGCCCGGGTGGCTCAGGGTGGCTTCATCGAGCACTCGGGTGACGGTGTCGTGCCAGCACTCGGCCAGTGTCTCGGCGCGGGGAGCGATGCCGGCAGCCTCCATCGCAGAGTCGACCTCGTCGTAGCGGGTCATCTCACCGCTGAAGCGCCACAGGGTATCGATGGCGCGCTGCATGCGCTGGTGGCTCTCGTTGGTGCCGTCGCCGAGGCGGATCACCCAGGCGCTGGAACGGCGCAGGTGATAGGTCGCTTCCTTGAGCGACTTGGCGGCGATCTCGCTCACGCGCTTGTCTGTGGACCGGGCCAATGCGTCGAGCATCGGCACGTGCCAGGCATCGAACAGGAACTGTCGCGCCATGGTATCGGCGAAGTCGCCGTTGGGCTGCTCCACCAACAGCAGGTTGCGCAGCTCACTGGCGTCTCGACGAAACGCCAAGTCATCGGCATCGCGACCGTCGGCGTTCAGTTCGGCGATGTAGTCGAGCCAGTTGCGAGCCTGGCCGAACAGGTCGAGTCCGACATTGAGCAGGCCCATTTCTTCCTCCAGGGCCGGGGCCTTGCCGCATAGTTCGGCGTGGCGTTGACCAAGAATCAGGGTCGTATCTGCCAGGCGCTGTAGATAGTCGGCGAGCGCGGCCTGGTCGGCGTTGGGGCGAGCCGCAGGGCTTGAGGATGGCATGGCGGTTTCCCTCACATGTGGCCCACTTCTTTGGGCAGGTCGTAGAAGGAGGCGTGGCGGTAGACCTTGTCGTTGGACGGGTCGAACAGCGGCCCCTTCTCATCGGGGGTGGAGGCGGTAATCTGTGCCGCCGGCACCACCCACAGGCTCACGCCTTCGTTGCGTCGGGTGTAGAGCTCGCGGGCGTTCTCCAATGCCATCTTCGGGTCGGCGGCATGGATGCTGCCGACATGCTTGTGGTTCAGGCCGTGCTTGGAGCGCACGAAGACTTCGTACAGGGGCCAGTCAGCCATGGGGCTTCCTCGCAGGTGGTGGGTGATGGGGCATTCGTTGCGCGTCAGGCGGCGTGCTGGCGGCCTCGACGCTTCGCGGCGTGAACACGGGCGGCCTCGCGCACCCAGGCGCCGTCGTCGATGGCGCGGCGACGGGCACTGACCCGCTCCGCGTTACAGGGCCCGTCGCCCTTGACCACGTCAAAGAACTCCTGCCAGTCGATCTCGCCGAACTCCCAATGCTCGGTCTGGGCGTTGAAGCGCAGATCTGGATCCGGCGCACGACAGCCGAGCAGTTCGAGCTGAGGGACGGTCTGGTCGAGGAAGCGCTGGCGCAGTTCGTCGTTGCTGTGGCGCTTGATCTTCCAGGCCATGGACTGGGCGCTGTTCGGTGACTTGTCATCCGACGGGCCAAACATCATCAGGGCGGGCCACCAGAAGCGGTTGATGGAGTCCTGGACCATGGTCTTCTGGGCCTTGGTGCCTTCCTGCATCAGGGTCAGCAGAATCTGGTAGCCCTGGCGCTGGTGGAAGCTCTCTTCCTTGCAGACACGGATCATCGCGCGGGAATAGGGGCCATAGGAGGTCCGCTGCAGGGGAACCTGATTGACGATGGCGGCGCCGTCGACCAGCCAGCCGATGGTACCCATGTCGGCCCAGTTCAGGGTCGGGTAGTTGAAGATGCTCGAGTACTTGGCGCGGCCGTCGTGGAGCTTGTCGATTTCTTCGTCGCGATCGGCGCCGAGGGTCTCCATGGCGCTGTACAGGTAGAGGCCGTGACCGGCTTCGTCCTGGATCTTGGCCATCAGCTGCAGTTTGCGCTTGAGCGTCGGTGCCCGGGTCAGCCAGTTGCCTTCCGGGAGCATCCCGACCACCTCCGAATGGGCGTGCTGGGAGATCTGGCGCACCAGGGTCTTGCGGTAGGCGTCGGGCATCCAGTCCTTGGGCTCGATCTTGATCTCGTCATCGATACGCTGCTGGAATTCGCGCTCCTCTGGGCTCATCTCCTCGAGGGTCTTGAGCCGCTTGCTGCCGGTTTCCACGAGCTGGGCGTACATGGTGTCCTCCTCGTCATGGACGCCTGGTAGCGGCGACCATCAATAGTGTCCAGTATAATGACACACGATATGCTATCAATATAAAATTTGGTGTGTCAGTTTATACCTTGGTCGCGGCGGGTGCTGACTGGCGCCATAAAATGCGGGATCAAGGCTTTTTTTGCCTGTTAAGGCCGAATTGTGACTGGCCGGGATCTGTCGTCTGGTCGGATGCAGATGGCGGTTAGCAGGATTTTTGTAAGCGTTGATCGAAATTTTTATATGGATCTTGTATCACGATACTTGGCGCCTGCAGCGGGCAATGCCCTCGGTCGCTGCACCGTCGTGGCACCGTCTCGGCACCGTCTCGGCACTGTCTCGGCACCGTCTCGGCACTGTCTCGGCACGAGGGAAGACGAGAAGACGACTGGGCGCGACAGCGCGGTGTCGCGCCCAGGGCTGGTCGGGGTTAGCGCAGGTCTTTGACCCGCCTGGCCTTGCCGACGGAGCGCATGACCTGATCGCGAGAGCACACCTCGATGTCGGTCGAGATGCCGATGTGGGTCTTGATGGCGTGACGCAACTCGTTCTGCAGGCGATCGCAGGCACTGGGGTCAAGGGCGATGTCGTCGTTTGCCGCCTCGACCCGCACCAGCACCATGTCCAGGTTGCCATCCCGGCGCACTTCGATCTCGTAGTGGGGCGAGAGTGCGTTGATCTTCAACAGTTGCTCCTCGATCTGGGTCGGGAACACGTTGACGCCGCGGATGATCAGCATGTCGTCGCTGCGCCCGGTGATCTTGTCGATGCGGCGCATGGGGCGGGCGGTACCAGGCAGCAGTCGGGTCAGGTCCCGGGTGCGGTAGCGAATCACCGGCATTGCTTCCTTGGTCAGGGTCGTGAACACCAATTCGCCGTACTCGCCGTCCGGCAACACCTCGCCGCTGACCGGGTCGATGATCTCGGGGTAGAAGTGGTCTTCCCAGAGGGTCGGGCCATCCTTGGTCTCGAGGCACTCCATGCCCACTCCGGGCCCCATGACCTCGGACAGTCCGTAGATATCGAGGGCGTCGATGCCGAGGCGGCGTTCGAGGTTCTCGCGCATGCAATCGGTCCAGGGCTCGGCACCGAAGATGCCGGTGCGCAGGGGCAGCGTCCGGGGATCGATGCCCTGACGCTCTATCTCGTCGGCGAGGGTGAGCATGTAGGAGGGCGTGACCATGATGATCTCGGGGCCGAAGTCGCGGATCAGCTGTACTTGCTTCTCTGTCTGGCCGCCGGACATCGGGATGACCGCACAACCGAGTCGCTCGGCGCCGTAGTGGGCGCCCAAGCCGCCGGTGAACAGGCCATAGCCGTAGGCGACATGAATCTTGTCGTTGCGTGAGCCGCCGGCGGCCCGGATCGAGCGCGCCACGACATCGGCCCAGGTGTCGATATCGTTCTGGGTGTAGCCGACCACGGTGGGCTGGCCGGTGGTGCCGCTCGAGGCATGGATGCGCACGACGTCACTCATGGGGGTGGCGAGCATGCCGAAGGGATAGTTGTCGCGCAGATCCGCCTTGGTGGTGAAGGGAAGGCGGGCAAGATCTTCCAGGCGGGTGATGTCGCCTGGGTGGATGCCGGCGTCATCGAAGCGGCGGCGGTAGTGGGGCACGTTGTCGTAGGCATGCTTGAGGCTCCAGCGCAGGCGCTTGAGCTGGGTGTTGCGCAGTTCATCGATGCTGGCGGTCTCGATGGCTTCGAGTTCCGGGCTGGTGAGGCGTTCGGCGGTCAGGGTCATGGCAGGCTCCAATGCGATCTTGTTGTCGTGATAAGCCGTTTTGCTGGCCAGTCTGTCTGGCAACAGCGTCAGGGGGTGAAGCCGAGAGCCGGCGATGCTCGGTGTGGGGGGCAATCTGCCGGCGTCCCGTTGGCGTCGCACCTGTGTGCGGGGTGCTACAGACGTTCGATAATCATCGCGATGCCCTGGCCCACGCCTATGCACATGGTGCAAAGGGCGTAGCGGCCCTGGCGCCGCTCCAGTTCGTGCAGCGCCGTGGTTACCAGTCGCGCGCCGCTCATGCCTAATGGGTGTCCCAGGGCGATGGCGCCGCCGTTGGGGTTGACGTGCTCGGCGTCGTCGGCGAGGCCCAGTTCGCGCATCACCGCGAGTGCCTGGGCGGCGAAGGCTTCGTTGAGCTCGATGACGTCCATCTGGTTAAGGCGCAGGCCGGTCTGGGCGAGTACCTTGCGTGTCGCAGGCGCCGGCCCGAAGCCCATGATCCGCGGGGCGACGCCGGCGGTGGCCATGCCGAGCACTCGGGCGCGCGGCGTGAGCCCGTGCTGGCGGGCGGCGTCGGCGGAGGCCATCAAGAGTGCACAGGCGCCGTCATTGACACCGGAGGCGTTGCCGGCGGTGACGCTGCCGCCCTGGCGAAACGGCGTCGGTAAGGACGCCAGTTGCTCGAGGGTCGTGGCCGGGCGGGGGTGCTCATCGTGCTCGACCACCAGATCGTCGGCCTTGCGCCGAGGCACCCGCACCGCGACGATCTCGTCGCCCAGGCGTCCGGCTTCCTGGGCGGCGGCGGTACGGCGCTGGCTTCGCAGGGCGAAGGCGTCCTGGTCGGCGCGAGCCACCTTGAACCGTTCGGCAACGTTCTCGGCGGTCTCGGGCATCGAATCGATGCCATACTCGGCCTCGAGGCGGCGATTGACGAAGCGCCAGCCGATGGTGGTGTCATGCATCTGGTTGGTTCGGCTGAAGGCCTGCTCAGCCTTGGCGACGACAAAGGGCGCGCGTGACATGGATTCCACGCCGCCAGCCACGGCAAGGCCCAGATCACCGCAACGCAAGGCGCGGGCGGCATTGCCGATGGCATCCATACCCGAGCCGCACAGCCGGTTCAGGGTCGTGCCCGGAACCTCCACCGGCAGTCCGGCCAGCAGCGCCGACATGCGAGCCACGTTGCGGTTGTCTTCGCCGGCCTGGTTGGCGCAGCCATAGAAGACATCGTCGATCCGGCGCCAGTCGAGATCGGGGTGGCGCTCGAGCAGTGCGCGTATCGGCACCGCGCCGAGGTCGTCGGCCCGCACCGCGGCCAGGGCACCGCCGTAGCGGCCGATGGGGGTGCGTAGCGCGTCGATGATCAGGGCCTGGCTCATGAGCTTGCTCCCGGCTGGCGAACGCTACCGCGAAGGCGGTGAGAGCGTCCGCGAAACAGGGCGACCGGCTCGCCATTCTGGCGGCTCAGAGTGATGTCGTAGAGCCCCGTGCGGCCCCGGCGGCTACGCTCTATGGCGCTGGCGGTGAGTTCGTCGCCGAGTTGCGCCGGGGCGAGATAGTCGATGCTGCAGCCGGCGGCGACGGTGGCTTCGTCGTAGCTGTTGCAGGCGAAGGCGAAGGCCGAGTCGGCCAGGGTGAAGAGCAAGCCTCCGTGGCAGTTGCCGTGGCCCTGGAGCATGTCCTCGCGCACCGTCATCGCCAGCACGGCGCGTCCCGGGCCTACCTCGACAAGGCGCATGCCGAGCGCTTGGCTGGCCTGGTCGCGGGCGAACATGGCCTCGGCGCAGGCCTCGGCCAGAGCCTGGGGGCCAAGGTCGTGGCAGGCGGGCATCGAGTCGGCCCTAGTGATGGGGGGCGTTGTCGGCGTGGTGGGCGTCGTGCCGGCCCTATCGGGGCGCGCGTTATTAGCTGGCATGGCGGTTCTCCGTGGTCGAAGGCCGGGCGTCTGCGCTGGGCCAAAGGGGGGTAAGGGCGCGCTGGCGCAGCAGGAAGGACGGGCGGTAGCGGGGCTCGCCATAGCTTTGTTGCAGATGGCTCAGGCAGGCATGGACGAAGGGCAGGCCGAGGCGTTCTGCCCAGTCCAATGGCCCCACGGGGTAGTTCACGCCGAAGCGCATGGCGCGATCGATATCGGCCTGGCTGGCGACGCCGGTGTGCAAGGCGTCGAAGGCTTCGTTGGCGAGCATGGTGACGCTGCGCAACACGACGAGGCCGGGAATGTCGTCGAGCCAGGCGACGTCCAGTTCCAGGCGCTGGAGGAGCGCCGTCGCCAGGCGTCGCTGGGCGTCGGTGGTGGCATGGCTGGCAGCGAGGCCAATGCTGCTGGCGCTTTCATAGTCGTGGCACAGGTCGAGCAACACCAGGGCAGTCAGGCCCTCGTCGCGGGCGCACTCGCTGGCACTGCGGCCATCGCAAAGCCTCAGGCGCAATTCCCCCAGTCGCAGTTCCAGGTGGGGCTGGCAGGGGGCGAGTGAGTCCCCGTTATTCTGCGCTGAATCGCTGTATCTGATGACATCGACACCGGCAGCGTCGGCGCGCCGAACCAGCCCCTCCAGGGGGCCGCCGGTGCCCATGACCTGCAGCCCGGGTAGCGCAACCTGCACCTTAGGTGCCAGGGCTGGCCGTGGGGCGCGGGCCTCGGGGCGATAGTCGAAAAAGCCCTGGCCGCTCTTGCGCCCGAGGCGTCCGGCCTCGACCAGAGCCTGCTGGGTCAGTGACGGGGTGAAACGCGGGTCACCGTAGTAGGCATCGAAGACCGATCGGGTGACCGCGTAGTTGACGTCTTGGCCGATCAGGTCCATCAGCTCGAACGGGCCCATGGCGAAGCCACCGGCACCCCGCATCAGGTGGTCCAGGGTGGCGGCGTCCGTCGCGCCTTCCTCGAGCAGGCGCAGGCCCTCGGCGTAGAAGGGGCGAGCCACGCGATTGACGATGAAGCCAGGCGTCGAGCGAGCCTTGACCGCGACCTTGCCCCAGTGCTCGGCGGTGGCGACAAGAATCGCGGCCGTGTCATCGCCGGTGGCGAGCCCCGATACGACCTCGACCAGCTTCATGACCGGCGCCGGATTGAAGAAGTGCAGGCCGGCGATGCGCTCGGGGTGTTCGATACCGGCGGCGATGGCCGTGATCGACAGCGATGAGGTGTTGCTGGCCAGTAGCGCGTCAGGGCCGCAGATCTCCGCTAGGCGTTGGAACAGCTGGCGTTTGATCGGCAGGTCCTCCACCACCGCCTCGATCACCAGCCGGCAGTCGGCGAGAGCGTCGATGTCTGCGCTGGGGACCAGGCGCTCGAGGACCGCGGCGGCCTCCTCGGCCGGCATCTTGCCCTTGTCGACGCGTCGCTCCAGGGCCTTGCGCACACCTTCCTTGCCGTCATCGGCCGCGCCCTCGCGCTTGTCGTACAGCTTGACCCGATGGCCGGCCTGGGCCGCCACCTGGGCGATACCGGCGCCCATGGCTCCGGCGCCGATAACTCCGACCACCGCGCCGAGATCGAGCGGTTTGGCGGGAGTCTTGGAGGGCGTGGAGGAGGCGATAGCGGGCGCGTTGACGGGGGCCATGGGGCTCTCCTGTGGTGCGGTGAGGATCATTTACCGGAAAACACCGGTGCACGTTTTTCCATGAAGGCGTTGACGCCCTCGCGGTAGTCGTCGCTGCGTCCGGCGAGGCGCTGGAAGTCGCGTTCGAGATCGAGTTGCTGATCGAAGCTCTGCTCTTGGCTGGCGTGAAGGGCGCGCTTGATCAGCGCGAGTCCCTGGGTCGGCTGGGTGGCCAGATGGCGGGCCAGGTTCAGGGATTCGTCGGCCAGCGCCGCGTCGTCCACGCAGCGCCAGATCAGTCCCCATTGCTCGGCGTTTTCGGCGCTGAGCTTGTCGCCAAGCAGTGCCAAGCCCTTGGCCCGGGCCATGCCGACGAGGTGGGGAAGGCTCCAGGTGCCGCCGGAATCCGGCACCAGGCCGAGTCGGCAGAAGGCCTGCAGGAAACTCGCCGAACGGGCCGCAAGCACGATGTCGCAGGCCAGGGCGATATTGGCGCCGGCGCCGGCGGCGACACCATTCACCGCGCAGACTACCGGCATCGGCAGAGCCCTCAGGGTGCGCAGCATCGGGTTGTAGCGTGTCTCCAGGGATTCGCCGAGGTCGGGGGCGCCATCGCCGGGGGATACCTGACGATCCGCCAGGTCCTGGCCTGCACAGAAGCCTCGACCGTTGCCGGTGATCAGCAGGCAGCGCACCGATGCATCGGCCTGGACGTCCTTCAGCGCCTTGGCCATAGCCTCGTGCATCTCGCCGTTGAAGCTGTTGAGTCGTTCGGGGCGGTTCAGGGTCAGGCGCGCCAGGCCATCTTCCACGCGGTAGAGAACAGTGGCTTCACTCATGTTGCGGTCCTTGTGATATCGGTCTTGCAGGCGGAGGGGGCGAGAAGCGGGGCATGCTCAGGGGCGGCCGGCGATCAGCGCCCCAGAAACCTTGCCGCACGCTTGTCGTGGAAGGCGGCAATGCCCTCGTCGCGGTCCTGGGTGCCCGCCAGCACGGTAAAGGCATGGCGTTCGAAGCGCAGGCCCGTGGCCAGGTCGGTGTCGCCGGCCTTGGCCAGGGCCTCCTTGGCCAGGCGTACGGCGAGCGGTGCCTGGGCGGCGACGGTCTCGGCGATGGCGGTGGCACGCTCGAGGGTCAGTTCCGGTGGGGTGATCTCGCTGACCAGGCCGGCCGCCAGGGCGCGACCTGCGTCTATCGCCTCGCCGGTCAGAACCATCTGGCTCGCCAGCGACTTGCCGACCGCGCGCACAAGGCGCTGGGTGCCGCCAGCGCCGGGCATGATGCCGAGGCGAATCTCGGGTTGGCCGAAGCGCGCGGTGTCGGCGGCGATGATGATGTCGGCGTGCATGGCCAGCTCACAGCCCCCGCCGAGTGCGTAGCCGTTGACCGCGGCAATGATCGGCTTGGGGAAGTCGGCGATGGCTTGCCAGTGACGCTGGCGTGGATCGTTGAGCATGCCGACCAGGTCTCGTTCGGCCATTTCCTTGATGTCGGCGCCGGCGGCGAAAGCACGCTGGTCGCCGGTCAGCACCACCGCACCCACCTTGTCGTCGGTGGCCGCGGCGGCGAGCGCCTCGGCGATGGCGCGCAGCAAGGTGGTGGTGAGCGCGTTGCGGGCCTCGGGGCGATTCAGTGTCAGGCGCAGTACGCCGCGCTCGGGGCCGTCGATGATCAGGGGGTGGCTCATGGCGAATCTCTTGTTGGGGCGCTCTCTGGCGGAGGCCTGTGTCTTAGCGTTTGTCGCAAGTGCTGTGTCTTCGGTTAGCCGCAGGCGCTGGGTCTTCGGGCAGCCGCAGGCGCTGTGGTTTCGGGCAGCCGCAGGCGCTGTGGTTTCGGGCAGCCGCAGGCGCTGTCTTCGGATAGCCGCAGGCGCTCGGCGTATCTGCGTTGTCGTCCCTTGCCGTCCTGGACAGTGACCGGTGAGGAGAGGGCGCAAGGCTTTCGCGATACGAGGAAAAGTATAATCATGATATGACACAGATCAAATTTGATATTTTCGGCTATTGTGTCGTTTTTTGGTGGTCAATGAAAAATAGTGTTAAAAAACAATGGTAAGAAAGGTATGTGTCGTGCCGTTGCGGCAGACTAGACCATGGTCTTAGGTAGCGTGTTTTTAACTCAACTTTTGGCGTTATCTCTTTGTAATATAACATTATTATGTTGATTTGCTGCGAAAAGGAATGAGTTTTCGGTTCTGTGTCTGGTTCGGAAGCGTTTGATGAACCGTTACGCTATGTGTAGCATTTTTGTTCCATAGGGTATCAAAAATAGCTTCCTTCTCCCCTGTATCAGGAGCCGTGCCATGTCCTCCGTTGCCCAACAGATGTTCCAGCGTCACCGTGAGACCCTCGACCAGGCCTTGGCGGCCATTGCCGATCGCGGCTTCTGGACGCCCTATCCCGAAAGCCTCAAGCAGTACCCCGATGATGCCGTGAAGGGAGCACCGCAGCGGTTCGAACAGATGCTACGAAAGCCCTTCGCGCTATCGTTGCCAGGCGGTGTCGACAGCGGTGAGTCGGTGGGGGAGGAGGTCTCGCCTTACGGCTTCGAACTTGGTGTGAGCTATGCGCGGCCCGATGCCGATGCGCTGGTGTCGGCCATGGGGTCGGTGCTGCCCGAGTGGCGTGATGCCGGCGTCGAGGCGCGGGTGGGGGTCTGCCTGGAGATCCTGGCGCGTCTCAATGCCTTGAGCCCCGATATTGCCCAGGCGGTCATGCACACCAGTGGGCAGGCGCCGATGATGGCGTTTCAGGCCGGTGGTCCGCACGCTCAGGATCGTGGGCTGGAGGCGGTCACCTACGCCTGGCAGGCGATGTCTCAGGTGCCGAGCCAGGCGCGTTGGGAGAAGCCCCAGGGCAAGCATGGCCCCCTGGTGCTGGACAAGCGTTATCACATCGTGCCGCGCGGTGTGTCGCTGGTGGTGGCCTGTTCCACCTTTCCTACCTGGAACACCTATCCGGGCCTATTTGCGAGCCTTGCCACCGGCAACCCGGTGCTGGTCAAGGCCCATCCGGGGGCGGTGCTGCCGGTGGCGATGACGGTGAAGGTGGCCCAGGAGGTGCTGGCGGAGGCCGGCTTCTCGCCCTGGATCGTCAGCCTGGTGCCCGACTCCCAAGCGGCGCCGGTGACCAAGCGCCTGGCGCTCGACTCGGCGGTCAAGCTGATCGACTTCACCGGCTCCAGCGCCTTCGGCAACTGGCTCGAGGACAATGCCCGTCAGGCGCGGGTGTATAGCGAAAAGTCCGGGATCAACAGCGTGATCATCGACAGTGTCGATAACCTCAAGGCGGTGACCCAGAACCTGGCCTTTACCTTGAGCCTCTACTCGGGGCAGATGTGTACTACGACCCAGGCGATCTATGTGCCCAAGGGCGGCATCCAGACGTCGGAAGGTCATGTCGGTTTTGACGAGGTGGCCGCCGCCATTGCCACGGCGGTGGAGAAGTTTCTGTCCGACAATGACCGTGCCTGCGCCGTGCTCGGCGCCATCCAGTCCTGCGCCACCGAAGAGCGCATCGCCGCGAGTCGCGCCCTCGGCGAGGTGGTCCTCGACAGCGAGGCCAGGGTGCACGCTCAGTTCCCCAAGGCCAGGGTGCACACGCCACTGCTGCTGAAGGTCGATGGCGACAACAAGGCCGCCTATCGCGAGGAGCGCTTCGGCCCGATTTCGTTCATCGTCGCGACCGAGGATACCGATCACAGCATGGCTCTGGCCCGGGAGGTCATTTCCGAGCAGGGCGCCATCACCCTTGGCGCCTATACCACCGAAGAGGCCGTCGCGGAGCGTTTCGAACGCCTGGCCATGGACGTCGCCGTGCCGCTGTCGCTGAACATGGATGGCGGTGTGTTCGTCAACCAGTCGGCGGCCTTCAGTGACTTCCATGCCACCGGGGGGAATCCGGCGGCCAATGCCTCACTGTCGAACCTGGCCTTCGTCGCCGACCGCTTCGTCGTCGTCCAGAGTCGTCGTCACCACACCGCGGCCTGAGGAGGTTTGCCATGCCCTGCTATCGCCTGGAAGGCGTGACCCCGGTGGTCCACCAAAGCGCCTACGTTCACCCCACGGCGGTGTTGATCGGCGACGTGATCGTCGGTCCGCGGTGTTACGTCGGACCCGGCGCGGTCATGCGTGGTGATTTCGGTCGCCTGGAGCTGGAGGAAGGAGCCAACCTGCAGGATACCTGTGTCATGCACGGCTTTCCCGGGGGTGTCACTCGGGTCGAGCGTGATGGTCATATCGGCCACGGTGCGGTGCTGCATGGCTGCGTTATCGGGCGTGATGCCATGGTCGGCATGAATGCCGTGGTGATGGACGAGGCCCACGTCGCAGAGCGTTCTATCGTGGCGGCGGCGGCCTTCGTCAAGACCGGCTTTCGATGTGAGCCGCAGTCGTTGGTGATGGGCTCACCGGCGCGGGTTCGCCGGGCGCTGTCGGATCAGGAAGTGGCCTGGAAGCGGCGCGGCACACGCGAGTATCAGCGCCTGGTGGAACGCAGTCGTGATCATCTCGAGGCCTGCGAGCCACTGGCGGAGCAGGAGCCAGGCCGGCCGCGACTCAACGCTGGCGACAGCCTGCCCAAGCAGCAGGCCTTGGCCCAGGAGCTGAGTCCATGAACCAGTCGCCTTTGAGGGATGGGTCTTTTTCGATGATCGAGGCCTGGGTCGAGAGCGGGGTCGGCGTGATTCGGCTGCATCGCCCCGACGCCCACAACGCACTCTGTGACCAGTTACTGGTGGAGCTTGGCTTGGCGCTGGATGCTTTTGAGCGGCGTGCCTGGACTGTTCATGACGCGCCTGGTCGTGGAGAGCCTGCCGGTGGAGAGGCCGAGGGTGACCTTGTTGGCCACGGTGAAGACGGCGCCGTCGCTGGGCAGAGCATCGGGGCGGTGATCATCACCGGTGGCGGCAAGGTGTTCGCCGCCGGCGCCGACATCGGCGAGATGGCCGGCCGCGATCATGCTTCGCTCTATGCCGACGACTATCCGTTCGAACGCAGTCGCGGCTTCGAGCGCCTGGAGCGCTGCCGGCTGCCGGTGATCGCCGCAGTGTCGGGCCTGGCGCTGGGCGGCGGGTGCGAGCTTGCCATGGCCTGTGACATCCTGCTCGCGAGTGACAGTGCCCGTTTCGGCCAGCCCGAGATCAAGCTGGGTACCATGCCGGGGGCCGGCGGGACCCAGCGCCTGGTCCGTGCCATCGGCAAGGCCAAGGCCATGGAGCTATGCCTGACCGGGCGCACCATGGATGCCCTGGAAGCCGAGCGTGCTGGACTGGTCGCCCGTGTCGTGCCCAACGGCGAGTTGATGGCCGAGGCGATGAAGGTGGCGGGAGTCATTGCTCGCCACTCCAGGCCCGCGGTGATGCGCATACGCGAGTCGATCGATCAGGCCTTCGAGACTGGTCTGGCTGCCGGTCTGGTGCACGAGCGGCGAGCCTTCCAGGCGACCTTCGACTTCGCCGATCGGCGCGAGGGCATGGCGGCCTTCGCCGAGAAGCGTGCGGCAGTCTTCGTGCATCGTTGATGCGACTTGGCAGTGACAGGCGGCTCCCAGATACAACGAGCCCCGGGCCGTCTGGTCCGGGGCTTGTAGCAACTGGCAGGCAATTCGGTACTACTGAGGCTTGGGTGTGCCTGTCAGAACGTACGTGCCGGGGTGGCGCAACTGACCAGGCGGCAAGGGGTCTTGCCGGGGTTGCGAAAGCGGTGGGGCACGTTGGTGTCGAAGTAGTAGGCTTCGCCTGCCGTCAGCACCCGTGATTCGGCGCCGATGGTGATCTCGATTTCCCCCTCGAGCACCACGCCCGCTTCCTCGCCCTGGTGGGCGATCATCTCGCGGCCGGTGTCGGTGCCGGGCGGGTAGGTCTCGACCATGAACGACAGCGCCCGGGTCTCGCGGTTGGCTCCGATCAACTTGAACATCACGTCGCCGCTGCCGACGTCGGTGAGCTCATCGGCGCCGTAGAAGACCTGGTTCTTGCTCTCGAGATCCATGGTGAAGAAGTCGCCGACGCTCATCGGGATGGCGTCGAGAATCTTCTTCAGCGAACTCACCGAGGGGCTGACCTTGCTCTGCTCGATCAGCGACAGGCTGGAGTGGGTCACGCCGCAGCGCTTGGCCAGCTCACGCTGGGAAATGCCGCGCAGCGTTCTCAGGGCCCGCAGACGGGCGCCGACATCGTCGGACATCGAAGCTTCCTTGAATGGATCGAAAGGCCGCCGGCGGCTGTCGCCGCCGGCCGGTTCCAGCACATTAGCGCATTGCTTCAGGGGGTGACAGCGCGCCGATGCCCTCGTGACGCTGTCACCGGCGCGCCATGCTCACGCCGGGGCTCGGCTAGCACATGGCGTCGAGCTTGTCCTTGAGCAGGGCATTGACCTGCGGCGGGTTGGCGGTGCCGCGGGAGGCCTTCATCACCTGGCCGACGAAGTAGCCGATCATCTTGCCGCGCTTGTCGGGCTCCGCGTCACGGTACTGGGCGACCTGGGCCGGACTATCGGCGATCACTCGATCGACCATGGCCTCGATGGCGCCGGTGTCGGTGACCTGCTTGAGGCCCTTGGCCTCGATGATCTCATCGGCGCTGGTCCCTTCGCTGTTCCATAGGGCCTGGAAGACCTGCTTGGCGGCCTTGCCGTTGATGGTGTCGTCGACCACGCGCGCCACCAGGGCGCCGAGCGTATCGGCACTGATCGGGCTGTCGGAGATGTCCAGGCCATCGCGGTTGAGCGCCCCGGCGAGTTCGCCCTGGACCCAGTTCGCCGCCTGCTTGGCATCGCCACAGACCTCCTTGGTGCGCTCGAAGTACTCGGCCATCTCACGGCTGGCCGACAGCACGCCGGCGTCGTAGGCCGAGAGCCCGAAGTCGTTCTGAAAGCGCGCGCGCTTGTCGGCGGGCAACTCCGGCAAGGTCTCGCGCAGGTGGTCGACGTAGGCGCAGTCGAGTACCACCGGCAGCAGGTCGGGGCAGGGGAAGTAGCGATAGTCGTTGGCTTCTTCCTTGGTGCGCATGCTGCGGGTCTCGTCGGCGTCGGGGTCGTACAGGCGGGTCTCCTGCACCACCTTGCCGCCGTCCTCGATCAGCTCGATCTGACGCTCGACCTCGAAGGCGATGGCTCGCTCGACGAAGCGGAAGGAGTTGACGTTCTTGACCTCGGCACGGGTGCCGAAGGCCTCCTGGCCCTTGGGCCGCACCGAGACGTTGACGTCGCAGCGCATGGAGCCTTCGGCCATGTTGCCGTCGGAGATGCCGAGGTAGGTGACGATGGAATGGATCGCCTTCAGGTAGGCGGCCGCCTCCTTGGCCGAGCGCATGTCCGGCTCGGAGACGATCTCCAAAAGCGGGGTCCCGGCGCGGTTCAGATCGATCCCGGTCATGCCGTGGAAGTCTTCGTGCAGTGACTTGCCGGCGTCCTCCTCGAGGTGCGCGTGGTGCACTCGAATGGCCTTGGAGGTACCGTCATCCAGGCAGATTTCGACTTCCCCCGGCCCGACGATGGGATGGTACATCTGGCTGGTCTGGTAGCCCTTGGGCAGGTCGGCGTAGAAGTAATTCTTGCGGTCGAACACCGACACCTCGGGGATCTCGGCGTGAATGCCGAGGCCGAACTTGAGCGCCATGGCCACCGCCTGCTCATTGAGCACCGGCAGCACGCCAGGCAGGCCCAGGTCGACGGCGTTGGCCTGGGTGTTGGGCTCGGCGCCGTAGGTGGTGGAGGAGCCCGAGAAGATCTTGGAGCGGGTCGCAAGCTGGACGTGAACTTCCAGCCCGATCACGGTTTCCCATTGCATCAGGCGTTCTCCTCGATGACGTCGGGGCGACGCAGGTGCCAGTCGGTGACCTGCTGGAACTGGTGGGCGACGTTCAACAGCCGCGCCTCGGCGAAGTGGGTGCCGAGAATCTGCAGGCCGATCGGGCGAGCGCCGGAGAAGCCTGCCGGAACGCTGATGCCGGGGATGCCCGCCAGGTTGATGGCGATGGTGTAGATATCCTGCAGGTACATCGACACCGGATCCTTCTTGGCGCCCAGGTCGAAGGCCGGGGTCGGCGCTGCCGGTCCCATCAGCACGTCGACTTCTTCGAAGGCGTCGAGGAAGTCCTGGCGAATCAGGCGGCGGACCTGTTGGGCCTTGGTGTAGTACGCATCGAAGAAGCCTTCGGACAGGGTGTGGGTGCCGATCAGGATGCGCCGCTTGACCTCTTCGCCGAAGCCCTCGGCGCGGGAGCGCTTGTACAGGTCGATCAGATCGGCGGGGTTGTCGCAGCGGTGACCGAAGCGCACGCCATCATAGCGCGACAGGTTGGACGATGCCTCCGCCGGGGCGATGACGTAGTAGGCCGGAATGGCGTAGGCGGTGTGCGGCAGGCTGACTTCGCGCACGCTGGCACCGAGGGCCTCGAACTCCTTGATCGCGGCGTCGATGGAGGCCGCGACGCCGGCGTCGAGGCCGTCGCCGAAGTATTCCTTGGGCAGGCCGATCTTGAGGCCGCTGAGCGGTGCGTCGAGCTCATTGGTGTAATCCGGCACGCCGCGGGCGACGCTGGTGGAATCACGCACGTCGTGACCGGCGATGACGTTCATCAGGCGGGCGCAGTCTTCGGCGCTGCGGGCCATGGGGCCGCCCTGGTCGAGGCTCGAGGCGTAGGCGATCATGCCGTAGCGCGAGACGCGTCCGTAGGTCGGCTTGAGGCCGGTGATGCCGCAGAAGGCCGCCGGCTGGCGGATCGAACCGCCGGTGTCGGTGCCCATGGCGGCGGGCACCAGGCCTGCCGCCACGGCCGCGGCGCTGCCGCCGGAGGAGCCGCCGGGGACGGCGCCGAGGTCCCAGGGGTTCTTCACCGGGCCAAAGAAGCTCGACTCGTTGGAGGAGCCCATGGCGAACTCGTCCATGTTGGTCTTGCCAAGGCTCACCGTGCCGGCGGCCTTGAGCTTCTCGACGACGGTCGCGTCGTAGGGCGAGACGAAGGTCTCGAGCATCTTCGAGCCGCAGGTGGTCTTCACCCCCTGGGTGCAGAAGATGTCCTTCAGCGCCAGGGGCGCGCCGGTCAGTGGGCCGGCAGCGCCCTTGGCGCGAGTGGCGTCGGCCTGCTCGGCGGCGCTGAGTGCCTCCTCGGCGGTTATCGTGATAAAGCTGTTGAGGCGACCGTCGAGTCGGTCGATGCGCCCGAGCAGATCCTGGGTCAGCTCGCGGCTGGAGATCGTGCCGGCGGCCAGCGCCTGAGTGATCTCGGTCAGCGTCTTGTCATGCATGGGCCTGGCTCCGTAAAGACGTGGCTCCGCCAATGGCGATGGTTCAAGCGGTAGGAGACGATGCGGGCCGGTCGCTCATTCGACGACCCGGGGCACCAGATACAGGCCATTCTCGACCTGGGGCGCGACGCTCTGGTAGCTGTCGCGCTGGTCGGTCTCGGTGACCTCGTCGGCGCGCAATCGCTGGGTGGCATCCAGGGGATGGGCCAGCGGGGCCACGCCGTCGGTGTCCAGTGACTGGAGCTGATCGACCATCGCCAGAATGCGGCCGATGTCATCGAGATAGTGGCTTGCGTCGTGTTCAGAAAGGTCGATCCGGGCCAGGTGGGCCGCGCGGAGGACCTCGGCGTGTTCGAGCGCCATGATCGTTTCCTCGAGGGAAGGGTCCGTGAAATGACCGCAGAAGGTACCACATTCGCCGCCCATCGGGCAGCTCTGTCCGGTCAACAACGGCGCGGCTTCCGCTTGCCGCTGGGGGGGGTGAGTGATACCGTTTGCGTCCGCACAGGGTTTCCGGTCTGCACTAGGTATCGTCTCCATGTTCAAACGTTTAAGAGGTGTGTTCTCCAGCGATCTGTCGATCGACCTGGGAACGGCCAATACGCTCATTTATGTGCGTCATCGCGGCATCGTGCTCGACGAGCCGTCGGTCGTCGCCATTCGGCAGTCCGGCAACATGCGCAGCGTGGCTGCGGTGGGTGCCGACGCCAAGCGTATGCTCGGTCGCACCCCCGGAAATATCACCGCGATTCGTCCGATGAAGGATGGCGTCATCGCCGACTTCACCGTGACCGAACAGATGCTGCAGTATTTTATTCGCAAGGTGCATCAGAGCACCTTCCTGACGCCGAGTCCGCGTGTCCTGGTCTGCGTGCCCTGCATGTCGACCCAGGTCGAGCGGCGCGCGATCAAGGAATCCGCCGAAGGCGCAGGCGCGCGTGAGGTGTTCCTGATCGAGGAGCCAATGGCCGCGGCCATCGGTGCGGGCCTGCCTGTCGAGGAGGCCCAGGGTTCCATGGTCGTCGATATCGGCGGCGGCACCAGCGAGATCGCGATCATCTCGCTCAATGGCGTGGTCTATTCCGAATCCATTCGCGTTGGCGGCGATCGCTTCGACGAGGCCATCAGCGCTTACGTGCGTCGCCACTATGGCAGCCTGATTGGCGAGGCCACCGCCGAGCGCATCAAGGAAGAGATCGGCTGCGCCTATCCGGGGGGGGAGCTGCGCGAGATCGACGTGCGCGGTCGTAACCTGGCCGAGGGCATTCCACGCAGCTTCACGTTGAATTCCCACGAGATCCTCGATGCACTGCAGGAGCCGTTGGGGTCCATCGTCGCGGCGGTCAAGAGCGCGCTGGAACAGTCGCCCCCGGAGCTCGCATCCGACATCGCCGAGCGCGGTCTGGTGCTGACCGGCGGTGGTGCGTTGCTGCGTGATCTGGATAAGTTGATCGCCGAGGAAACCGGCCTGCCGGTGGTGGTCGCCGACGACCCGCTGACCTGCGTGGCCCGCGGCGGTGGCAAGGCGCTTGAGATGATCGATCAGCACACCTTCGAGCTGCTCTCCAGCGATTAATCTGGCCCAGGATCTCGAGGGAGTCGGCCTATCAAACCGCTGTTCTCTCACGGCTCAGTGCCCGGCTACCGCATGTTTTTGTGTGCGGTGCTGGCCGGCGCGCTGATGTTCGTGGACACCCACTTCACTCGCATGGAGTCGGTGCGCGCCCAGCTGTCGACACTGGTGGCGCCGATTCAGTGGGCCGTGAGCCTGCCAAGCGACGTGCTCAACTGGGGGGCGTTGGCGTTGTCGGATCAGCGTGCCCTGGTGGAGGAAAATCGTCGCCTGCGCGAGCAGTTGCTGACGCTGTCCCATCGGGTTCAGCGCATGGCGAGCCTGACCGCGGAGAACGTGCGCCTGCGCGAGCTGCTCGACGCCGGGCGCGAGCGCGAGGTTCCTTACCTGACCGCCGAGCTGTTGTCCTTGGACCCCGACCCCTTCACCCACCAGATGGTGATCGATCGGGGCCGGCGCGATGGCGTCTACGTCGGCCAGCCGGTGATGGACTCGTCGGGGCTTGCCGGGCAGATCAGTGAACTGTCCGCGTATTCCAGTCGAGTACTGCTGCTGACCGACGCCAGCCACGCGTTACCGATCCAGGTCAATCGCAATGGCCTGCGCTTCATCGTGCAGGGTACCGGCAACTATGAGGCCCTCAAGGTGTTGCATGTGCCGGATACCGCCGACATTCGCGAGGGCGACCTGCTGGTCAGTTCCGGGCTTGCCGGGCGCTTCCCGGCGGGCTATCCAGTGGCTCGCGTGAGCGAGGTGTCCCACGACCCGGGCGAACCTTTCGCCACGGTCAAGGCGCGTCCGGTGGCTCAGCTGCAGCGCTCACGGCATTTCCTGCTGTTGTTTCCGCCCGAGCCTGCGCTCAATGCGGCCGATGGCCGTTGGCATCCTGATCTTGATCCGGTGGCGATCGAGGCCGCGCTGCGTCTGGTCGAGCTGCTCACGCCGCCCGTCGAGGAGGAGGAGTAATGGCCGTCGCTCCGCGCATTGGTCTGATCTGGGTGTGGCTGACCCTGGCCCTGGCACTTTGCCTTCAGGTCATGCCCATGGCTGAGGGGTGGCAGGTGTGGCGCCCCGACTGGCTGGGGCTCATGCTGATCTACTGGTGCATGCAGCAACCCGATCGCATCGGCGTCTTCCACGGCTTTGTGCTGGGGTTGTTGCTCGACCTGATCGAAGGGGCGCCCCTCGGCCAGAATGCGCTGACGCTGTCCCTGCTGGCGTTTCTGGGGGCCCTGGTGTATCCGCGTTTTCGTACCTATTCGCTGCTCCAGCAGGCGGTGCTGATCTTCGTCTTGCTGGGCATGGTGCAGCTCGTCGAGCAATGGCTGCGCACGCTGTTTGGCCCCTTTTCGATTCATTTGTCGTTCCTGCTGCCGTCGCTGATCGGCGCGGCACTGTGGCCGTGGCTCGCGACGCTGTTCAAGGCGTTGGCACGACGTCCGGTGCGAGAATGACCCAGGGGGCGGCGGTGTTCGAATCCGACCTGCGCTCTCACCAGACGCAAGGGGAGAAGGGGCCATGATCGAAGCGCAGTCGAGCCAGGTGCGTGATCCGGTGCTGTGCCTGGCGTCGGCATCGCCGCGTCGGCGTGACTTGCTTGGCGCTATCGGCGTCAGCGTCGCCTTGTGCCCGGTCGATATCGACGAGACGCCCATCCCGGGTGAGTCGGCGCAGGCCTATGTCGCGCGCCTGGCCCGGTCCAAGGCCGAAGCCGGCGCCGTCTCGAGCGATCTGCCCACCCTCGGGTCGGATACCGCGGTGGTGCTGGATGGCACCATTCTTGGCAAGCCCGTGGACGAAGCCCATGCCCGTGCCATGCTGCGATCGTTGTCCGGGCGCAGCCATCAGGTCCTGACGGCGGTGGCGGTCACCGGCCCGGCGGGCATGCTGGAGGCGACCGTCTCCACGGAGGTGTGGATGCGCGACATCACGGATGAGGAAATCGGCGCTTACTGGCGCACGTCCGAACCCGAAGACAAGGCGGGGGGCTACGCCATCCAGGGCCTTGCGTCGGTGTTCGTGGCACGCATCGAGGGCAGTCATTCGGCGGTGGTAGGGCTGCCGCTGTTCGAGACGGCGAGACTGCTGGCGCGTCAGGGGGTGCCGACCTGGCAGCTATCCTGAGGCGCGCATTCGCGTTGGGAGAGCGTTCACCAGGTCTTGTCATGGCCTGACGGATAAGGCCCTATGTCGCCTGCCCTATGTCATAATGGCTCGAGACTTTTCAGGACAAGGACTGCCGCATGAGTGGTGAAGTACTCATCAACCTGACGCCCATGGAAACCCGTGTTGCCGTGGTGGAAAACGGCGTGCTGCAGGAGGCGTTCATCGAGCGCGCGAGGCGCCGGGGTATCGTCGGCAACATCTACCAGGGGCGGGTGGTGCGGGTACTGCCGGGCATGCAGGCCGCCTTTGTCGACATCGGGCTCGATCGTGCCGCCTTCATCCATGCCCACGACGTGACACCGCCGGGCGCTCCCGCCGAGGATCAGCAGTCGATCTCGCACCTGCTCCACGAGGGGCAGTCCCTGGTCGTTCAGGTCACCAAGGACCCCATCGGCTCCAAGGGCGCGCGTCTGACCACCCATCTGTCGGTGCCGTCGCGGTATCTCGTCTACATGCCGGACTCGCCACACAATGGGGTGTCTCAGCGGATCGAGGACGACAGCGAGCGGGAGCGCCTGCGAGAACTCGTCGAGGCGGCCCAGGCCGAGCAGCAGATCGATATCTGTGGCGGCTTCATCGTGCGTACCGCCGCCGAGGGCGTGACCCTCGACGAAATGGCCGCGGACATGCATTTCCTGCTGCGCCTGTGGCGCAAGGTCAGCGAGCGCAAGATCACCGCACCGGCCCCCAGCGTGATCTACGACGATCTGCCCCTGTTCATGCGCACGCTGCGCGATGTGATGCGCGACGATATCGAAAAGGTGCGCATCGATTCCCGCGAGAACTACGTCAAGCTGATCGAGTTCGCCGAAGAGTTCATGCCTACGGCGGTCGGGCGCATCGAACATTACGCCGGTGAACGTCCGATCTTCGACCTGTTCAGCGTCGAGGATGAGATTCTCAAGGCCCTGGCGCGCAAGGTGCAGCTCAAGTCCGGGGGCTATCTGGTGATCGATCCCACCGAGGCGATGACCACCATCGACGTCAACACCGGCGGCTATGTCGGCCATCGCAATCTCGAAGAAACCATCTTCAAGACCAACCTCGAGGCGGCGACCGCCATCGCTCGCCAACTGCGCCTGAGAAATCTCGGCGGCATCATCATCATCGACTTCATCGACATGATCGACCTCGAGCATCAACGCCAGGTGCTGAGGATGCTCGAGAAGTCGCTGGAGCGTGATCACGCCAAGACCAAGTGCACCGGCGTCACCGAGCTTGGCCTGGTGCAGCTCACTCGCAAGCGCACCCGAGAGAGCCTCGAACAGACCCTGTGCGAGCCCTGTCCGTCGTGTCAGGGCCGCGGCACCCTGAAGACGCCTGAATCGGTATGCTACGAGATCTTCCGCGAGATTCTGCGCGAGGAGCGCGCCTACAACGCCGAGACCTATGCGGTGCTGGCGTCCCAATCGGTGGTGGATCGCCTGCTCGATGAGGAGTCCGCGGCGGTGGCCGATCTCGAGGAATTCATCGGCAAGACGATCCGCTTCCAGGTCGAGACCCACTATTCACAGGAGCAGTACGACATCGTGCTGATGTGATCCCATGGTGCCGTTCCGCCTACTGTCGCGCTGGCTATTGACGCTGATCGCGGTGGGGCTGGCAGTGGCCGCCCTGGTGATCGTGGTGCTGCGTGTGTCGCTGGGCCAGGTCGAGCGTCTCGAGCCGACCCTGGTCGACATGGTGCGCGATCGTTTCAACGCCGAGGCCAGTCTCGTGGCCGTCGATGGGGCCCTGGAAGGCCTCGACCCCGCCTTGATCCTCGATGGCCTGAGCCTCGAGGCCAAAGACGCCATGGGCAGCTACCCGCTGCTCGAGATCGATCGCGGTGAGGTCCGTCTCGATACGCTGGAAAGCTTGTCCCAGCTCATCCCCGTGGTCGATAAGGCCCACTTCCAAGGGGTGACGCTGCACCTCTATCAGGACCCCGAACGCCGTTGGATCTGGCCCCCTCCCGCGCGCATCCCCCCTGAACTGATGCCCGAAGGCGAGTTCGATCTCGAGCGCCTGGATTTCTGGGTCGGGGTGCTGCTCAGGCAGCGCGCCTGGGTCGATGACCTGCGCCTGGTGCTTCACGGCCAGAGCAAGGTCACCGTGCTGCACGCGCCCAGACTCTTGATGACCGGCGATGAGAGTCGGACCCATATCGAAGGCGAGGTCTTCGTCGAGGGGCGCTCGCAGGAAGCCATGGAAGTGGTGATGTCGCTGACGCCCGGGCAGCGTGATGCCAGCAATTTCAGCGCCGCCTTGCAGGGTACGATGAAGCTTCACAGCCTCACCGGACTCTCGGAACTATTTGGCATCGAGAAGGTGCTGCGCTTCGATGAAGCGAGCGGCGATGCCACCCTGTGGGGACGGTGGGACAACGGTCAACTGGCGGATGTGCGCCTGGACGTCACCGCGCCGCGCCTGGCGCTCAACCAGTCGCCGCCGCTCGGGCAGGTCACCAACGAGGGCGGTGGCGTGGTGATGCGCGGCGCCGAGATACGCGGGCAGTGGCTCAGACGTGGTCTCGATGACTGGGAGGTCTGGCTCGAAGGCGATGCCGAAGGCGTGGCGTGGACCGGCAGCGACGGAGAGCAGGCGCCGAATGCCAATCCGGTCCCCCAGTTCTGGCACATCGAGCGCGTCGATGACGGTTGGTGGGCGAATGCCAGCGGCTTCGAGTTGGCTGCGCTGGCCAAGTGGCGCGAGCGGCTGCGGCTCCCCGAAGGCCTGGCTCGGACGGTCGATTCGCTGCAGCCGAGAGGGCGAGTCACCGGCCTCGGTTTCGGCAAGCGTGGCGGCGAATGGCAGGCCCGGGTCGCCGGAACCGGGGTCGAAGTCTCGCCGTGGGAGAGTGCGCCGGGCGGCGGGCCGCTGGATATCTGGGTCGAGGCCGATGGCAAGCGCGGCCGGGTCGAGTTCGTCGACAGCGGCGATGCCAGCATGAGCTTTCCCGAACTGTTTGCCGCGCCCATGGCGCTGGATCATGCCAGCGGAGAGGTCGCGTGGTCCTACGACGGCCCACGCAGCTTCGTCAGCGGACGCGACCTTCGGGTGGGCTGGCAGGGGGCCGAGGTCGAAGGCGACTTCGGCCTGGCCATTGCCTCGGATCGGCGCGGCGGTTTCGGCCTGACGCTGGACTTTCGCGATGTGGATGCGCGTTCCCGGCCGCTGGTCGATTGGTTGCCGATGCCGCTGCTGCGCAACGACGTCGACGCCGAACTCGCCGAGTGGCTGGCCAGCGGCCTGGCCGGCAGGGTCCCCGAGGGCAGCCTGCGCATTCACGTGCCGCTGCGTGAGCAGCAGGACCTGTCCGCGCCGGTGCTCGAGCCGACGCTCGAGTTGGATCTCGATGTCGTCGACGGCACGGTGCCTTACGCCGATGGCTGGCCGGCGCTGGAGAACGTCAGCGGCCACCTGGCGCTGGAAGGCGACAGCCTGAACGCCACGGTGAATCACGCCGAGAGTCTCGGCGTCGAGACACAGCAGGCCGAGGTCTCCCTGGACGACGATGTGCTCAAGGTCGAGGGCCCGTTGACGGCCTCGCTGACCGACCTGCTGGCGTTTTTGGCCGCGATGCCGGTCGAGGGCGCCGACGCCGCCGAGAGCTGGCGAGGCGACGGCGCCGTGACCGGCACGCTCTCGCTTGGCGTGCCGATGCAGAATCCGGAGGCGCTGAGTCTGACCGTGGCCGCCGATGCCCGCGCCTCCCAGGTCGAGCATACCAGTACTGGTCTGATGTTCAGCGATGTCTCGGGGCCCTTGACCTGGACACAGGAAGGCGAAGACGGCGGCTTGTCGGGACAGATGGGCGGACGCGTTCTCGGTGGGCAGGTGACGGCTGAGCTGGAGGGTGCCAACGATGTGATTGCCTTGTCGGGGCAGGTCGATGCGCCATCGCTGCTCGATTGGGCCGGATTGCCGCGGGACGTCCTGCTGTCCGGGGGGATGCCGTGGCGGGGCCGGCTCAACCTGGACGCCAAGCAACTGAGCCTGGATAGCACCCTCGAGGGGTTGTCGATTGCCCTGCCATCGCCGCTCGGCAAGCGCGCGTCGGCGACACGTCCCCTGCACCTCGACATTGGCCTTGGCGACTCGGCGTCAATGACCGGGAGCTTCGGTCGCGATGTCGGCGTACGTTGGCGGGCAGCCGGCGCTAGCCAGGGCCAGGTCTGGATCGGCCGAGACGCCCCGCGGCAGTGGCCGAGTCGCCCCGGCTGGTCGGTGCTGGCCTACGTGCCGCAACTCGATCTCACGGCCTGGGCCGATGCCTTGAAGCCCCTGGCGTCGTCGATGCCGAGCGCAAGCGGTGGCGGCCAGCCGGCGGTGTCTCGTGTTCAGGTCGATACCGACTGCCTGAGCAACGAAGACCGCTGCCTGGGCTCGCTGTCGATCGACGCCTCGCCGCGTGGTCGCGACTGGGATGTGGCTCTCGCGGGCAGTCTGCTGGCCGGGCGCTTGACCTATCAAGGGCGTAATGCTCAGCCTCTGGTGATCGATCTCGCGCGGTTGCGACTCGATGGCCTGGTACCAGACGACATGGCCTCGTCCGCCGTCAGTGGCGCCGAGGCAGGGTCGTTGTTCGGTGAGCTCGAGGTGGCGCCGGATGCGGCGAGCTTTCCTGCTCGGGTGGGGCAGCTGCCCGCGGGGCGCGTGTCCATCGATACCCTGGAGCATCAGGGCAATCGCTTCGGTCCCTTCCGCGGCGAGTGGCGCGCGAGCCCCGAACGGCTATCCCTGGAGCCGCTGTCCATGACGCTGGGCGAGGTCACCGCCAGCGGGTCGCTGGTCTGGGAGGCCTCCGGCGCCGAGGACAGTCTGACTCGGTCGCGCCTGAGCCTGAGCGGCGGTGATCCGGGCACGGCGTTGGCGGCATTGGGCCAGGACGTTGCCGTGCGTGCCGACGAACTCAATGTCGACAGTCAGCTGGCCTGGCCGGGGGCGCCCTGGCAGTTTGCCCTGGCACGGTCCCGCGGCAGCCTCGACATCGAGATGCGCGACGGCACCTTTGCCAATGTCAGCTCGCCCTCCGCCCGGGTGGTGGGTTTGCTCAACGTCGACAACCTGCTCCGGCGCCTACGCCTGGACTTCTCCGATGTGACCGGAGAGGGCACCGCCTTCGACCGTGTCAGCGGCTCGGCAACCCTGTATGGTGGAATACTCGAGACGGAGGGCCCGGTGACGATCGATGGCCCCGCGACCAACTTTACGCTGGACGGGGCCGCCGACCTGGCGCGACGCCAGCTGGACTTGAAGCTCGGTGTGACCGTGCCGGTGAGTAACAACCTGCCCTTGGCGGCGGTTATCGCCGGCGCCCCGGTCATCGGTGGCGCGCTGTTCGTGGCCGACAAGCTGTTTGGCGACGTGATTGACCGCGTGACACGCATTCATTATCAGGTGAAAGGTCCCTGGACCTCGCCGCAGATTTCTCTGGAAAGTGCTCAATGACATCACCCAATGCATCCTTCGATGAAGCCGTGGCCACCCTGTTGACGCCTGGCGGGCTTGACCTCGATGGCCTCGATAGCGGCCTCGAGCACGCCCTGGGGCAGGGCATTGACTACGCCGATCTCTACTTTCAGCGCAGCTGGCAGGAGGGCTGGGTCCTCGAGGACGGAGAGGTCAAGGACGCCAGCTACAATATCGATGGTGGCGTCGGCGTGCGCGCCATGGCCGGCGAGAAGACCGGGTTCGCCTATTCCAACCAGATCAGTGTCGATGCCCTGGCGGAGACCGGGCGCACCGCGGCGGGCATCGTGCGCAGCGGTCAGCGCCTCAAGCAGGCTCCACGGGTTCAGGTCGTCAGCGACGCACGCTATGACGGTATCGACCCGCTGTCTGGGCTGTCCGCCGAGGACAAGGTGGCGATGCTCAAGCACGCCGATCGCGTCGCTCGGGCGGCCGATCCCAGCGTCACCCAGGTCAGTGCCTCCTTGAGCGGTACCTATGAGGTAGTGCTGGTGCGTTCGAGTGACGGCACCCTGGCGACGGATATCCGTCCGCTGGTGCGCTTCAATGTCAGTGTGATCGCGGTGCGTGACGGCCGCCGCGAGCGCGGCAGCGCCGGCGGGGGCGGGCGCTATCCGATGGCGCGACTGCGCGATGAAGGCGTCGCCGAGACCTATGCCAAGGAAGCGGTGCGTCAGGCGCTGGTCAACCTCGACGCAGTCGATGCCCCCGCGGGCCAGATGCCGGTGGTGCTGGCCTCTGGCTGGCCGGGAATCCTGCTGCACGAGGCGGTTGGCCATGGCCTGGAGGGCGATTTCAACCGCAAGGGCAGTTCGGCCTTCGCCGGGCGCATGGGCCAGCGGGTCGCCGCCGCCGGCGTGACCGTGGTCGATGACGGCACCCTGGCCGACCGACGCGGTTCGCTGTCGGTCGATGATGAAGGCACCCCGACCCAGTGCACGACCCTGATCGAGGACGGCATTCTTACCGGCTACATGCAGGACAAGCTCAATGCGCGCCTGATGGGCATGGCGCCCACCGGCAATGCACGGCGCGAATCCTTCGCGCATATGCCGATGCCGCGCATGACCAACACCTATATGCAGGCGGGCAGCGACGATCCCGAGGACATCATCAAGAGCGTCTCCCGCGGCATCTATGCGGTCAGTTTCGGTGGCGGTCAGGTCGACATCACCTCCGGCAAGTTCGTGTTCTCGGCCAGCGAGGCCTACTTGATCGAAGACGGGCGTATCACCGCCCCGGTCAAGGGGGCGACCCTGATCGGTAACGGGCCTGAGGCCATGGGGCGGGTGTCGATGATCGGCCATGACCTGGCCCTGGATACCGGTATCGGGGTGTGCGGCAAGGAGGGGCAGGGCGTCCCGGTGGGCGTCGGTCAGCCGACGCTCAAGCTCGACGAGCTGACGGTGGGCGGCACCCAGTCCTGATCCGTCTGCAATCGGTCGACGAACGGGGCGCGCCACGGCCGTGCAATGACGGCCGACGGCGCGGTGCAAAGACAATGGCGTCGACCCGCCGTGCCGGCAAGGTGATGACAGGCCGGCGTCAGACCCCGGCGGTCTCGCGAATCAACTTGAACAGGCGCTTGGCGTTGGTCGGCGGCTTGTTCTGTTCGCGTTCCTTGACGGCATTGCGAATCAGCTGGCGTAGCGCCTGGCGATCGACGTCCGGGTAGTCGGCGATGAAGGACTCGATGGCGGGAGTGCCTTCCTCGATCAGACGATCGCGCCATTTCTCCAGCCGGTTCAAGGCGTGGTCGCGATTGACCTGGGTCTGTTCGATCTCGTCGAACACCGCCTGAATGCCGTCGAGATCCTCCTTGCGGATCAGCTTGCCGACGTATTGCATATGGCGGCGGCGCGCCTCACGCGCACGGATACGGTCGGTTTCCTCGATGGCGCGTATGAATTCGTCGGACAGCGGGAAGCGCTCGCGCTCCTTGGGCTTCATGGCGATGAAGGTTTCGCCGAGATCCTGGAGTTCGTGCATTTCGCGCTTGAGTTGGGACTTGCTGGGCCGCTCGTCGGCGGCGGAGAGATCATCCTGGGTCATGCCGGGTCCATAGTCAGAAGGGCGGGTCAGAAGGAGCGGGTCAGAAGGAGCGGGTCAGAAGGCCTGCATCGGGCGAGAGCCTCGAATCAGACGGGCCTACGACGCCTCGGCCCATGACGCATCCTGGCTCCGTCGGAGTCACGATGGTCAGAGTATACCAGCCTGCGCGGCCTGACGGCGGCGCAGCGTCACAGTCAACGATAGGGTCGCTCAGGCGGCCGCGATAGGAGAAGACCTCATGACACAGGCGTTTGATGCCGTGGCCCAACAGCGGGTCCTGGAGAGTCGCGCAGAAACGGCCCTGGCCTTGGCCAGTCGCCTGGGGGCCGATGCCTGCGAATTTGGCGCCAGCGTCGATCAAGGAATCGGCGTCAGCGTGCGCGAAGGCGACGTCGAGTCGGTGGAGCTGTCGCGGGATCAAGGCATCGCCATCACGGTCTATGTCGGCCAACGCAAGGGCAGTGCGTCATCGACCGATGCCAGCGACGAGTCGATTCGCAGTGTCGTCGAGCGAGCCCTTTCCATCGCCCGCTACACCGGTGAGGACGCGGCCTCGGGCCTGGCCGACGCAGAACTGATGGCGACCCACCTGCCCGACCTGGGCGTGCACTATCCTTGGGCCTTGACGACCGATGACGCCATCACGCGTGCCTTGGCCTGCGAGGCCGCGGGCCTGGCCGTGGCCGGCGTGCGCAGTTCCGACGGCGCCAGCCTGTCCAGTGGCGAGGGCGTCAGGGTCTACGCCAACAGCCATGGGTTTCTCGGCAGCCAGCGCGGCAGCCATCACTCGCTGTCCTGCATGCTGATTGCCGAGGATGCCGGTGGCATGCAGCGCGACTACGACTACACCAGTGCACGCAACCCCGACGAGTTGCGCGATGCCGCGGCGGTCGGGCGCAGCGCCGCCGAACGCACCCTGCGCCGTCTCGGCGCCCAGCGTCCCGAGACCGGGCGCTTTCCGGTGCTGTTTGACCCGATGCTTGCCAGCGGCCTGGTCGGCCACCTGATGTCGGCCATCGCCGGGGGAGCCATCTATCGTGATGCGTCCTTCCTGTGCGGTCGCCTCGGTGACTCGCTGTTCCCTGAGTGGTTTTCGCTGCAGGAGAAGCCGATGCTGGTCGGCGCCATGGCGAGTAGTCCTTTCGATGGCGATGGCGTCCAGACCCGGGACAACGTCTTCATCGATCGCGGCAGCCTGGCAAGCTACATGCTCTCGGCCTACAGCGGTCGCCGACTCGGCATGCAAAGCACCGGCAACGCCGGTGGCGCCCGCAACCTGCGCATCACGGCACCGCTGGAAAGCCGTGATGCACTGCTCCAGAAGATGGGGCGTGGGATTCTCGTGACCGAGCTGATGGGGCAGGGAGTCAATGGGGTGACGGGGGACTATTCGCGTGGCGCGGCCGGGTTCTGGGTCGAGAACGGCGAGATTCAGCACCCGGTGGAAGAGTTTACCATCGCCGGTAATCTGGCCGAGATGTTCCAGGGCCTGGTCGGCATCGGCGACGACACCGATACCCGGGGCAGCATCCACACCGGCAGCTGGTTGATCGACAAGATGACCGTGGCCGGCGGCTGACCCTTGGGCGCGAGAAGCGCTCGTCTGCCGCCGCGACACGCCAGCGGCGATCGCCGGGCGACTCATCCTGGCGTGATATCTGGGCGTCTCCTCAGGCCCTGGTGCGGGGCCTGGTACAGGGGCTGGTCCAGGACCTCGGACCGCGATGGGCCGATCCGTAGGGCGACGATGCGTGCCGGGGGCCCCGGTGGGCGTTGCAGCACAACGCGGTGGTGGCGGATGCACGAAAAAAGTGGCCCGCCAGGAGACGGGCCAAACAGGGAATTGCCACGGCCAAAGACACAACCGACCGCAGCCTTGAGATATACGCTTGGGCATGCGCTTTGGATGCATCGGCGCACGCTTTCTCGCCATATCGGCGGCTCGTCTTAGGTTGGCCGGTCTCAGGTTGGCCTCCCTGGTATCCCCATTGCGCTTTGCCAATTCATGGACGGTGGCCCCGCGTTGACCGCCCTCGGGGCGAGACAGGCTATGCTCCACCAATACGTTTCACCTTCGAACGTGGCGATGGGAGAGGCCCCATGAGACCTATGCGTATGCCGTCTTCCGTGCGGCGAGGCTCGTCCGGTGTGACGAAGGTCCTGGCGTGTTGTGCCCTGGTCGGGGCAGGCCTCCCCGCTGGCCTCCCCGCTAGGGCGCTCGCCGGTGAGCAGCCCGTGGTGGTCAATCTCGACAACTATGTGCGTGCCGAGACCGATCGTTACTTCACCCTGTACGGTGACGACGGTTACTTTGGCACTCTGCGCCATGACCGAGCGCCGCCCTCGCTGGATGAACCCGAGGTCATCCGGGCCAATCGTGATGTGCTGCACAGTGTCGGCATCTTCGATCTGAGTGAAGCGATCACCTTCGTGACGCCGTCCAGCGCCACACGCCTGCAATCGATGCAGGTGGTCAACCAGGATCACTACACGGTCGCGATGGAGTACGGCGGTGTCGAGATAGAGCTGACCGAGGGAAGTGTGGGGAGCCGCTATGGGCTGGTGATGTTTCGTACCCAGGTGGATGGCGATGATGTCGCCGACATCGCCGAGGCCAATGCCATGCAGGATGCCATCGAATGGCAGCAGTCTGATCCCGGCGAGTTGAGCTTGCCGCAATGGGACGAGGAGAGCCTAGGCAAGGTTCGCGAGGCGATCCTCGGGCTGTCGCCGTTCATTTCCGGTAGCCACGGCATGTTTGGTGCCCAGGATGACGTCGATCCCATTCGACATCTATGGGGGACGGCGGCGGGCTGGCTCGGCCAGCCCATCGAGGACGCTTATTTCATGACCTTCAGCGTCGCCGCCAACGATGGCGTCACCCCCCATATTCTGACCTTGCCGGTGGAGGTGCCGGTGACCGGCTTCTGGTCGCTGAGTGTCTATGACCAGCAGGGCCGGTTTCTGCCTGACGCCGAGGGCGCTTCATCCCTGACCAGCACACGCGCCGATGCCAATGAGGATGGCTCGGTGACGATTCAGTTCGGCGGCAATCCCGAGGCGCCGAATTACCTCGCCATCGCCCCCGGTTGGAGCTACACCCTGCGCTTCTATCGACCGGCCGAGGCGCTGATCAGTGGCCATTGGATTCCTCCCTCGCCGATACCGATCGCGCTGCCTGGTGAGGGAGGCTCCTAGGTTTCCCTGGCCTCCCTGGCCTGGTTTCCCTGGCCTGGTAGGCGATGTGGCGGCTGCGCTCTTGGCTGCGCTCTTAGCTGCGTTCGGCCCGGGAGCTCCAGGCGTCAGAATGCCAGACCGAGCGCAAAGCCACCGAGCACGTAGCAGAACAGCGTGATCAAGAGCACGCCGATGATGTTGAGGATGATGCCGCCGCGTGCCATCTGGGTGATGGTGACCGCGCCGGAGCCGAAGACGATGGCGTTGGGTGGGGTGCCGACCGGCAGCATGAACGCGCATGTCGCCGCGAAGGCCGCGGGGATGAGCAGCGTCATGGCATCCGCGCCGATGCCGGTGGCAACACCACCGAGAACCGGGATGAAGGTCGCCGCGGTGGCCGTGTTCGATGTGATCTCGGTCAGAAACAGCACGATCAAGGTCACGGCGGCGACCAGGGCGATCATGGGCAGCGCGCCGAGCGCCGTTACCTGTTCGCCGAACCAGCCATCGAGGCCCGTCGCCGCCACGGCGCTGGCCAGCGACAGTCCACCCCCGAACAGCAGCAACACCCCCCAGGGCAGGCCGTTCTCGGCGTCGGTCCAGTCGAGGACCATGTCGCCCTTGGTGTTGCCGGGAAGGAAGAACATGGCAATGCCGGCGGCGATGGCGATGGCGGTGTCGTCGAGCGCCCCCAGGAAGCCGAACCAGTCCCCGATCAGCGGCAGGCTGGTCAGAATGCCGGGCACTACCCAGAAGAAGGCGGCGCCGCCGAAGGCCAGCATGACCATGCGCTCGCCCTGGCTGACCGGACCCAAGGCGTGCAGCTGATCCTCGATCATCTGGCGCCCACCGGGGACCTCGTCGAGCTTGAAACGGTAGAGGACCCGCGTCATCAATACCCAGGCGATCATGATGAAGGTGAACGCCAACGGCACGCCGATCAGCATCCACTCCAGAAAGCCGATATCGCGGCCCAGTTCATCGGCGGCGTAGCCGGCAACGATGGCGTTCGGCGGCGAGCCGAGCAGGGTGCCGAGGCCTCCCATGGACGCCGACCAGGCGATGGCGAGGACCAGGCAGACGCCGAACTGGCGGATGTTCTTGTCGGCGATGACGTCAGAGATCCTGCCGCCTTTGTGAAGATCGTCCCCGACCTGCTCGCCATCGTCCGTGCCGCTTCGCTCCACCACCAGCGTCAACACGGACAGGGCGATCGGCAGCATCATCAGCGTCGTGGCGGTATTGGACACCCACATCGATAGAAAGCCCGTGGCCAGCATCAGGCCGAGTACGATACGGCGGGGCTCGACGCCCACTCGCTGCAGCGTCAACAGGGCGATACGTCGATGCAGTTCCCACTTTTCCATGGCGATGGCGATCAGGAAGCCACCGAGAAACAGAAACACGATCGAGCTGGCATAGGGGGCGGTGCTTTCCGACACGGTGCGGTCCGTGAGCATCGGAATCAGCACGATCGGCAGCAGGGAGGTGACGGACAGCGGAATCGCCTCGGTCATCCACCAGATCGCCATCAGCGTGCCGATGGTGGCGACCCAGCGGGCATCCGGGGTCAATGATCCGGCGCTGCCCATTGCCAACCACACCCCCGCTGCGACCAGCAGCCCAAGGGCGCGCAAGCTCCAGATCAGCCGCGGGGAGCGCCCCTTGCTCGTATCCTCATCGTCGTACTCGCCTTGCTGGTCAATGCGTTCTGCCATGATCGCTCGCCTCCGTTGCTGCGCGACAAGGCGAAAGAGGGCCTTCCGCTGGCGCTGCTCTCAGCGTAGTCCATCCTGCTCGGCGAGAGGATATGCGTATCGGCGGTTGGCCCGAACGGGGGGAGGCAGGGGATGTCGGTCGCGCCGGGGCAGGCACGACCGGGGGAATACGAAGCGTTCGTGGCCGGATGCGGCATCGGGCCTGGGAGAGTCACTCGGTCACAGCTGTGAGGCAGACAACGCCTGGTCCAGATCGGCAATTAGATCATCGACGTGCTCGATGCCGATCGAGAGTCGCACCATATCCGCCGAGACGCCCGCGGCCTTGAGTTCCGCGTCGTTCAATTGCCGATGGGTGGTCGCCGCCGGTATCGCCGAGCAGGTCTTGGCGTCGCCGATATTGACGAGTCGCAGAATCAACCCGAGGGCATCGTAGAAGCGCATGCCGGCCTCGCGGCCGCCGACGATGCCGAAGCTGAGGATGCCCGATGCGCGTCCTTGCATGTACTGACGGGCGAGGGAGTGGTCGTTGTGGTGGGCGAGGCCTGCGTACTTCACCCAGGTCACCTTGGGGTGTTGATCGAGGAACTCGGCGATCTTCTGGCTGTTGTCGCAGATGCGTTCGATGCGCAGGGCCAGCGTCTCCAGGCCCTGCAGCAGGTTCCATGCGGCCTGGGCGGAAAGGGCGGCCCCCATGTTACGTAGGGGAACCACCCGTGCCCGGGCGATAAAGGCCGCATCGCCTACGTCGCGGGTGTAGCTAATGCCGTGGTAAGACGGGTCGGGCTCATTGAGCAGCGCGAAGCGTTCGCTGTGCTCGGCCCAGGGAAAGCGTCCGGCGTCGACGATGACGCCGCCCACGGTGGTGCCGTGGCCGCCGATGTACTTGGTCGCGGAATGCACCACGATATCGGCACCGTGTTCGATCGGGCGCCACAGGAAGGGCGTCGCCACGGTATTGTCGACGATCAAGGGGACGCCGTGGTCGTGGGCGATCCGCGCGAGGGCCTCGATGTCCACCACGCTTCCCGACGGGTTGCCAATGCTCTCGCAGAACACCGCTCTTGTCCTGGCGTCGATATGGGCGGCGATGGAGGCCAGGTCATCCTTGTCGGCGAAGCGTACCTCGATGCCCTGGCGCGGCAAGGTGTGGGCAAAGAGATTGTAGGTGCCGCCGTAGAGCTCGCTGATCGACACGATGTTGTCGCCGGTCTCGGCCAGTGTCTGCAGGGTACAGGTGATGGCCGCCATGCCCGATGCCACGGCCAGGCCCGCGATGCCGCCTTCCAGCGCGGCAACCCGGTGTTCGAGTACGGCACAGGTCGGGTTCATGATCCGCGAGTAGATATTGCCCTCGACCTTTAGATCGAACAGATCGGCGGCGTGCTGGGCATCATCGAAGGAGAAGGACGTGGTCTGGTGGATGGGCACCGCCACGGCGTGCTGGTTGTCCGGTGCGTAGCCGTGATGCAGGGCAAGGGTTTCGCGTTTCATGGCGTGTCCTGGTGGCGGAGGAGAGGCGGAGGAGAGAGCCGACGACTCGAGGAACCAGACTATCCGCCCAGGGGATCGCTTGCCAGTGTGGTCTGGTCTGGCGAGGCGGTGGGTCGGATACGGGCGGGCGACCCCGCAGCCGGCATCCAGGTGGCGCCGCCAGGCGAGTGACGCACTTGGGGGCTTGCAGCGATGTGAGGTGGGCGTTGATGTGGGCGGTGTTGTAAGCGGTGTTGTGAGCAACCTGAGGCCAGAGCCGGCCGGGAGGACGGCGGAGAATCAACGGCTCGGCAAGGCCGGGGGGGGACTGTGACTTCAGGCCGGGCCAAGGCGTGGTGATGCGTCGTCGGAAGCACGGCACCTGGACCAGGCCAGCCAGGTGATCGTCGGGGGCATACCGCATGCCGGAGAGGGGTAGGCAAGGCGCCCGTGGCGAGCCGGGTTCGGCTCGACACGGGCTGGGGCTGGTTGGGGCTGGTACGTCGGCATCCGCGGCCCAGCCGCGGGGTCGCCTGCGCTGGTTGGATCAGTGATCCAGATACACGTAGTGCTGCCAACCGAGCATCCGCAGGAGAACCTTGCGCATGATGGCGACATGGTGGAAATGCTCGGTGTAGACCGCCGCCTGGGCGCTGACGCCGAGCGGCAGGTCGGGGATGTCCTGTCCCGGCTTGAGCCTGAGCGTTACCAGTGCGGGCGCATTGGTGCTGGCGAAAGCATCTGCCCCCAGGAGTCGGTCGCTCGCCGCGACCTGGGACTCGGCAATCGCCGGCAGTACCTCGATCACCTCGGCGGCGAAGACCTGCCCGGGGAGAGCCGTGAAGGTGAGTTCCGCGTCGTTACCGGCTTCGATGCGGTTCAACGCCTGTTGGCGAAAGGCGCCGGTGAAGCGGCCTTTCTCATCGTGGATAAAGACGCCCAGCGGGCGCAGCGGCAGGGGCACCGCCATCATGCCGGGCCGCACCGCCAGTTGGCTGAGGTACCCGGCCGTCGGCGCGCGAATGACGGTGTTGTCCAGGTCGAGTTGTGCTTGAACGAGCTCGGCGCGCTTGGCGGCGACCACCGGGTCCTCATCGTCATCGCCGGGGCGCTGCTCTGCCTGGGCCCGCTCCAATGCGGCTTCGGCCTGGGCTACCCGGGCTTCAGTGGTCTGGGCATTCTGCTGGGCCTCATCGATCTGCTGGCGACTGAAGGCCGAGGAGGCGCCCTGGTAGCGGGCCAACGTGCGCCGGGCCTGATCGCGCTCGGCCTCGGCGGCCAGCAGATTGGCTTCGGCTTCGGACACCCCGGCGCCGCGGCTATCGGAGCCACGCAGGGCGTCGGCCAGTTCCGCCGTGAGGCGGTCGACCTTGGCCTGGAACTGACGCGCGTCCAGGGTAAAGAGTGGCGTGCCGGCCTCGACCAGGGTGTTGGGTGCGACATCGACCGAGACGACCCTGGCCCGCACCTCCGATACCAGAGGAGTGATCGCGTAGGCCTGGCGAACCTGGCGCGTGAAGGGGTGGTTGTAGTTCATCAGCAATACGAGGGTGGCAATGAGGATGATGCCTCCCAGCACCGCCGTGGGGACCGTCCACTTGGTGAGCGGGATACGGAACACCTTGAACACGGCAATGCATAGCGCGGCATAGGTCAGCAGGATCAGCAGGTCCATCAGCGTTGCTCCTGCTCAGGCGGCCGAGAGACGGCGGCCTCGTGGGCATCCAGACGATGCCTGAGCGCCTCCAGCTCGAGGCGCAGCTCGTCCATCTCCTGGCGCTCGCGTGCCTGCTCCTGTTCGATCTGCTTGAACCCCCAGCCCCGGTCCTTGCGATACAAGGTCGCCCAGATCCAGAGAAAGGGCCACAGCAGGTGCAGCGTGAATAGACTGACCCAGCCGGCGACGTGGATGGCATCCTGATGAGGATGATCGCGTTTCTTCGCTATCCCGTAGGGAATATCGTGAATGGCGATAACCCCGTAGAAGAGCGTCAGTACCACGAAGCACAGAACGCCCAGGGCGAAGTAATTAAGCATGCAGTGTCCTCTAGCCGCGGGTCACAAGCCCGCTGAACGCCATCTTGCGTGGAGTGAGAAGTGTTCTGGCGTAGAGAATATCCTAGTGCGACGTGCATGAGGGCATTTCCGGTCAACGTTGCCTCGTCGGGGAGGTGCTGGCGGCCACGCAAGAGGCAAGCGAGCCGTTTCAGGAGGAGTATCGATAGCGCAAGATGCTGGCGGTCGACCCGAGGGGCAAGCGAGCCGTTTCAGATTCGGGAGGAGGATCGGGTAGCGCGAGATGCCGGCGGTCGACCCGAGGGGCAATCGAGCCGTTTCAGATTCGGGAGGAGGATCGGATAGCGCGAGATGCCGGCGGTCGACCCGAGGGGCAAGCGAGCCGTTTCAGATTCAGGAGGAGGATCGGATAGCGCGAGATGCCGGCGGTCGACGCGAGGGCAAGCGAGCCGTTTCAGATTCGGGAGGAGGATCGGGTAGCGCGAGATGCCGGCGGTCGACCCGAGGGGCAAGCGAGCCGTTTCAGATTCAGGAGGAGGATCGGGTAGCGCGAGATGCCGGCGGTCGACGCGAGGGCAAGCGAGCCGTTTCAGATTCGGGAGGGATCGGATAGCGCGAGATGTCGGCGGTTGGCAGGACTGACGCACAAAGGATCTGCGCCGCCCGGGGAGCGGCGCGACTTTCTTCGCGGCGATTAAGCGGCCACTCCGACCCGCAGCGACTCAGATACGCAGCGACTCAGATACGCAGCGACTCAGATACGCAGCCACTCAGATACGCAGCCACTCAGATACGCAGCCACTCAGATACGCAGCCACTCAGATACGCAGCCACTCAGATACGCAGCCACTCAGATACGCAGCGACTCAGATACGCAGCCACTCAGATACGCAGCGACTCAGATACGCAGCGATTCAGATACGCAGCGATTCAGATACGCAGCGATTCAGATACGCAGCGATTCAGATACGCAGCGACTCAGATACGCGGCCACCCAGATACGCAGCGACGTAGCTATGCGGCGACTCAGCTAAGCGGCTATCGGCAAGCCGCTCAGCTGACGCCGGTTGTGGCCGTAGTGGCCGCAGTCAGTGAGGCTGCTGGAGGGACTGCAGCTGCCGGGAATGCTCCTCGAGCTCCAACGTCGCCTCTTCGAGCTTCTCGCGACGCTTCTGGATGTCTTCGACATCGTCATTCTCCAGCGCTTCTTCGAGGTCATCCTGGCGTTCCTGGACTTCCGCGAGGCTGTCCTTCACTTCCTGTTCGGCATCGGCGAGCAGGCCTTCCAGTGTGCAGCCTTCCTGTATGCCTTTCAGCGCCCGTTCAAGGCCCTCGAGGCGATCATCGTTGCCTTGGTCCTGGGCGTGCTGGATCTGCTCTCGGACATCATCTTCCTTGGCCTGGCAGGGGGATGCATCGCCGTCGGCCACGGCGTGGGAGGAGAGTGCGATGGCCAAGGTAAGGCCGGGCAGCTTGATCAGTGATGTCTTCATGGGGAACTTCCGTGCTCGTGGGAGTGGCCCGGTTGGGGCGTTATGGATGCGTGGCAGGCGTGGCAGCGGTGGTTGGCTTCCTGCGCTTAGATGTTGATGCCGCGGGTTTCTCCAGGCTCGGCGGCGGGTCGGCCGCACATCCGTAAGTCTCTGAGATCACAGTATGTCCCGCTTGTTCCCTGAAAGACGCACGTGGTCACGATGGTCGAGTGGTTGGCGGACCTTCTTTGCGTGGTGAAACGGCCTTTGGCATGAACAACATTATGCTGTAGCGACTCGCACAACGTCTGCTAGCTTGAGGGCGAGGGCTAGGAAGAGCTCGAAACGACATCCCCTGAAGTGATAAGGAAGGAGTGCGTCATGAATAGCGATCAGTTGAAAGGCGGCTGGAAGCAACTGAAGGGCGAAGCCAAGCTACGCTGGGGAAAACTCACCGACGATGATCTTGACGTTATCGACGGCGAGCGTGAAAAGCTGGTCGGCAAACTGCAGGAACGCCATGGCCTGGCACGCGAAGAAGCGGAAAAGGAAGTCGATGAGTTCCACCGCGATTCTCCGAATAACGTCTGAGAGCGGGATTCCCGGCTCTTGCGTTCGGTCCCCTCTGGTGCTGCCCCGGCGGTGATGCCTTTTCTGTCCTGATGGTGCTCGCATCACTTGCTGGCGGGCCGCTCTAGGCCTGGGCACGCCAGTGTCGCTCACGACGAGTCCCGTCGTCTCCCGCGATCACCCAGCCCCCTCACCGTGGGGGCTGGCTGCCGTTGAAGCGTGCCGGCCGTCGACGCCTGGACAGCTTGCCGTTCTTCCCGACATGACGGGGCATCGGCCTTGTCGCACTGCTCTGGCAGAATCGAGAGACACATCTGGGCGCGCGTCGAGCGAGGCCGTGATTTGGCTCGGTCACAATCCGGTCACACCCGAAAATCTAGTGCGCCATGACAACGTGCTGGAATTCGGGAAAAACTGAAGGGAATCAAAATGGTGCGGATGGGGAGACTCGAACTCCCACGCGCTAAGGCACTAGAACCTAAATCCCGGCTATCCAAAACGAAGAACAGGATTGTCGTTTAATTTCAATCGATTGCATGCCGGGCGCAACCCATGCAACGTGACATTTTGCATACCTTGGTACACGTTTAGGCGTCAGTGCGAGGTCTGCGAGTCACGATTTGGTCACGCCAGCACAACGCGCCATGGGCCATCCTATGGCAGGTCGTGTTGGATGACGCCATGCAAAATTCTTCGGAAACGGCTGGCCTTCATGCGCTACCCTCATCTTCTAATACAATTTGCCAATGAGGGTTGATCATGCAGCATAGAACTATCCCGGTAGTGCACCCGGAAGGCGGCGCTACAACGGTGTTGGTCGAGTACGAGAAGGCTGAGCTTGCGGTGTCTGAGAGCCTGTCTGTATGGCAGGCCACTCACAAGCGGTTCACACTGCCTTCCGGCGAGAGCCTCACCCTTGAGTCAGCCATTCGCTTCGAAAACCCCGATGACCTGGAATCGTACTACGTCGACGATGAGCGTGAGATCGAGTGGCTGTTGCACCTGTAGCAGTGTTTCTCGGCGTCTTGCTGACTGCCGTCACTGCCCAGGCTCATGCCGGCTATGGCAGCGCCACCGTCGCCAGGGTAACCAGCATCGTTGACGGCGACACATTCCGGGCCGACATCGACGGCTGGCCGGCGGTGATCGGTGAGCGGATCCCGGTGCGCATCGAGGGCATCAATACGCCAGAGATGCGCAGCAGGTGCCCGACGCCCGAGCAGCAGGAGCGAGAGAAGGCGCTGGCCCGGGAGGCCAAGCAGTTCACCGTGGCGGCGTTGCGTGACGCTGAGCGCATTCAGCTGCACGAGATCGAGCGAGGGAGCTTCTTCCGCATCCTGGCTAGAGTGACGGTCGACGGCCACGACCTGGGCGACCAGCTGATTGAGGCAGGGCTGGCTCGGCCATACCGGCCAGGGGCCAGCAAGACTCAGTGGTGCCAATGAGCGAGTACGAGATCACCCAGTGGCGCAAACGCCTCGAGCGCAAGGGCTGGCTCGGCCTGAGCTGGTCATCGCCGCCGATAGACAGGCTGGTCGAGTACCACGTCGTGTGGCAGGGCTGGCTGATCAGCGGGCGGTGTCGGCTGGATGACGAGAACAGGGTCGACTGGTGGGAGCCTGAGACGCCGCAGTACCTGCGGGCCCGTAAGCATGGCGTCAGCGATGGCGTGTGGCGGCAGGCAAAGGGCCAAGGTGAAGAGGTGGGGCAGGCTCGAAGGAAGTTCACTTAATGGGGTGCAGCATGGGGCAAGGTGGAACTATTTGGTTGTCGTTTGTTATGCCATTTGTAGTGGCGTTTGTGACCGCTTCCATTACCGCAAATTTAGCAGTAAGGAGATTTAAAAGAGAGCGCGCGTGGGAGAAAAAGGAAGAGGCTTACTTTCTTTTATTTGACGCTATAAATAAAAGCATTGATTATGCTGAGTCATTCCTAGAGTTGATGCAGTCGAATGGAGGTCAGGACCTTAAAGATAATGTAGATCAGGCGAGTTCTGTGAGCAATGAAGCTCGACAGAAGGCAAAAAAAGTCTTCAGCATCAACTATCTGTTTATGAGTAAGGAAGAAGTGTTTCTTTTTCAAAGGCTGTTTGAGAATCTTGAGTTTCATGAGTATATGGATGGTGAAGACATGGCGGAGCTTAATAGAGGGCATAAAGAGAGGCTTTTAGCTGACGCTGAAAAGCTCGCCAGAATTGAGCTGCACGCATACGAGTCTAACATTACTTTGCTCATTTCAACCATTGCTAGAAAGCTGGATGGTTTATTGACCTGTCCAACCGAGTGGATTGTGAAAAAACTCAACCGCTGATTTTGCGCCATCCCTGGCGCCGGCTTCAACCCTCCCAGCTGATCGCCTCAACCGCTTCCACTGTCTCGGCAGCCTTTACCTGATCCTCAAGAGCCTGGCGCTTGCCTGCATCCATGCATCGGCCTTGTAGATGATCGATGTTGGCCCACCTTCACCGACCCAGGCAGGGCGGAAGCCCCACCAGAGCAGGTTTAGTTGTGGGTCCGACTCTGGATCGGGCAGGAATACGGCAGAGATGTCGGTGCCCGGGGCAACGTTGTATCGCCGAGAGGGAGGCACGACCTCGCTGAGCCCCGGTATCAGTTGCCGGAGCGTGTCGATGGCTGGCATGTCGTGAAGGTTGTAGCGTCCGCACATGGCTCAAGCATAGGCAAAGTTCGGAGGCGTGGCGGTACCAGTCCTGTGGGGCGACGTCGTAGGCTGATAGCAGTCAATGGTTCCTGTCTGCTCCTAAGCCTAAAGACTAGGCTTTCTTTATAATCTAATGCTATATGCTATGCTCATTGGTGCACATTGGCACGTGCAAAGTAAGGATGGATATGGCCTTTCAAAGCGGAGACACCATAGCCCTTCCGCACGAGACCTATATCGAAGGGCTGGCTGTTGGCGAGAAGCGGCCCTACCACGGCATCGTTGACAAGAACGAGCCGGGGTCGCCTCTGCAGGACCTTCTGCTCCAAGTGGTGCAGGTAAAGAAGAACGAATACGTTTTCAAAGTCGTTGAGCTGTGGTAGCGCCTGAACCGTTGAGCCGTTCGACTCTTCGAGAGGTCGTGGTGACCTAAGCTGACCTCGAGCGCGCAGACGGCGGAGGTGGCATGGAACATCAGAAAATCACCTACAAGGTCGTCGCTGGTGGGCTGCAGATGTTCTGTACGGCCTGCCAGACGCTTGAGTTCACTCCGTCGGGATACCAGGGGTGGGATCACTTCTACATCATGCCCGCCGGCCCTCACAGTCGATCCTACTGCGTCGAGTGCAAGAGTTGTGGCAACACCTACTCCTGGGCATCACTGATCCCAGACTGGTAGCGCCGTCCCTGGCGCCGGCCTCAACCCTTCCAGGTGATCGCCTCGACAGCCTCAACCGTCTCGGCGGCAGCGATCTGCGCGGCCAGCGCTCCCTCCTGTGCAATCAGGTCACCGCGGCGAGCCGCGATATCGAGAAGTGCCTGACGAACGTCGGCGACCGGATGGTCAGAGTGAAACCCACCATCGCTATCCTTCCACGCTGAGATGATCGTCATGCCGGTGGCCTCGGCCAGGTCCAGCACTTCGGAAAGCGCCTGCCGGTTGCTCGGATCACCGGCATAGCGGATGCCGTTCAGATTGACGCCATAGGCCTCGGCGTCTTTGCGGGACTGCTCGATGGTGGCGAGCTTCGACGCCTGAGCGTCAGACAGCCTGTCGGCGGCGGACTTTGGTTTGTGCAACGTAACGCTCCCCATCATTGGCATCCTTCGTCGGTACTGATAGGTTTAACTCCTAACTTGGTCATTGCTGTCGGCACTCCATGACTTTTTTTGGTCTTAATTAGTTTGACGTGTACGCCCTCAGGGTTATATTCACTGACATTAAACCAGTCGCCCGCAGTCCAGAAGCCAGCATCAACTACTTGGAGCAAGTGAAGGTGCAAAACTCCGCCAGTCTTTTCAGCTCTGCGAATTGGTGCGCGATCGCCGAAAACGCCAATGGTGGCTATGTCGCCATCTTCCATTTCTGAGAAGTCGTATGCTGATTGTTTTCCATTTTTGTGAGCGATCACTTTGTCGTCGTCAAATGAGTAGTAGTCGGGCCCTACGCCCACTGCCAAGAATCTAATTTTCATCATGTTATCCTCTAGGCTTTCCAGCGACCTTTCGCTTGCCACGTAAAATATAGCGTCCCTGACTGAATGATAGTGGATACCAGAATTGGCCTTATCTCAGATTGGCTCTCATGTTGTACTTGCTGAACCCCTACCAAATCGTCTGCAGCCGCCTGAAAGCTCGTTCCTCCAACCTGAACGGATGAAGAGTAATCATCTCGATTGCCAAAAAATGCTTGTGGGAGAAGAATGGCTATCTGCCCTGCAGTGCTTCGATACAATGGCCCCATGACAGTGTCTGTTGTGGAGTTGAACGAAACATGCCTGCCATATTGGATAAGCGTGCCGTCAGAAAAACGCGTCCAGTTTCCATCAGTGTTCGATCCGCTGGCGACAATTTGGACACCATTGACCTCAAGCATCGTGTCGAAGCTGTTCGGCCCAGCCAGTACCGCATATCGGGCATCTGCATCGGCGGTTGTGGGTACCTGCCCCGCACCAGTGCCTGTATCAGCACCAGCAGCAGTGCCTGCACCTGAGATACTCGAGAGCGGCTGGGTGCCTGTGTGGTTTGAGCGTTGGACGGCATAGTCTTTAGCCGCCTGCTCAGCGGCAGCGGCCGAGCCAGCAGGGTCGGCACCTGCGTCTCCCGGAACGAGCGTGACCGCGCCAGTCTTGCCGGCAACGCTGGCCACGCTGTCGGTATTGTCGATCTTGGACCAGGTGCCACCACCGCCACTCTCATTCGGCGTCCACAGCAGCATGTCCTTATTGCGATACTCGACACCGCCAATGATTTCGCCACTGGCTGCGCCAGTGACGAGCCAATAGCTGGCACCGGCAGGCTCGGCGGGGAGCGTGCCTGTGCTTGCATCCCAGGCACCTTGGGCGACCATGGCATTGACGGCGCGCTGCCGCGAGACTTCGGCCCAGTGAGCGGCAGAGTATTGAGAGCCGTTACCTTCCGGCACAGGCGTGTCGTTCGGATACTGAGCCCAGTGCATGGCCTCGGCAGCAGAGTCGCCAGCGCCGGTCTCGCTTTCAGCGGCATTGGTGGCTGAGGTCGAGGCGTTATTCTCAGACGTTGCAGCGGCGTCCGCTGAGTCAGCGGCGCTAGTGGCCGAGGAGGCTGCTGCAGATTCCGAGCCTGAGGCGTTTGACTCGGATGTCGCGGCAGCGCCCGCGCTGTTGCTGGCAGCGGTGGCAGAGCCGGCAGCCGCCGTCGCTGATTGTCCAGCGTTTGCCTCGCTGTCGGCGGCATTGCTCGCGCTCGTGCTGGCATTGCTCTCGGACTGCGCTGCGTTGATCTCACTGTCAGAGGCGGCGCTTGCCGAGGACTCGGCCTCGTCTCGATACCCACGGGCCTCCGCGGTAAGCGCTCGGAACTCGATTACGATGGCCGGGGTCAGGTCTTGCTCACCTTGCCAGTCGATCAGCAGCTCATTGAGCGTGGTCGCCGAAGTGTCGGCTCGAACCTCTACGTTCTTGCCGAGCGTGAGGTATGAGCGATCGGTCAGCACGTAGACGTTGTAACGCCCTTCCTGCACCTGCAGGGCGTAGTCACCGCCGCTGTCGGTCGTGGCCTCAGCACGGATGTACTGAAGCACAGACGATGAGGTGAGCACTGCGTCGAATCGAATGCGAGCCCCGGGCAGGGCGTCGCCATAGGGGTCTTTCAGTGTGCCGGATAGGCTCAGAGTCATGGTATTACTCCCATGAAAAAGCCGCCTTGAGGGCGGCTGTCATAGTGCGTTGCGAAATTGCGATAGAGCACAGTGCATGTCGGCGGGAGCCTTGGATTGTCGGATGACGGCCTTAGCCGCAATCCGGGCGTCCTCGATGGCGCCGGCGCGATCCTCCCATCGTTGCCGGGCATGCTTGATGCGCTGGCAGACAGTAGCCACATCGGTGTCAGTCGCAGCAGCCTCGGCTTCTAACCTGGGGCCGAAGCCGTTGGCCGCCTCTGCCAGTTTGAGCTGATAGATAGCCTCTTGGGCCGGTGAGACATAGCGGGCCGCTTCCGCCTCCTGATCGACCAAGGCGAGATAGTGAGCCTCGGCCTTTGCTCGGGAAGCGAAGCGCTTGATGCCAAGATCAGCCATCGATCACCACCTCCAGCGTTTCATCGAGGCATTCGGCCGGGCCCACCAGCTCCAGTAGGTATTCGCCCGGCACGTCGAATGTCACCGTTGTCGGGTCGTTGTCGGCTATCACCTCAGCACCTTCGACGCGCACGAGGGTGCCGGCGGGCAGACCGGTAATGATGGCCGACAGGCCGCGGCACGCCAGGTTGTAGTCGCGAGTCTTCTTCGGCTGAATTGCACCGCTGGCCAGGTCGACGTAGTGCGCCGAGTCGTCCAGGTCGCTATCGAGGATCACGTAGCTCTCATCATCGCCGCACTGCATTTCGACGAATTGCTCGGGACACTCGGTGATGCGCTGGATCAAGCCGGTGAGCTCGCAGTAGATGGCGATTTTCATCGTTTAGCCCCCATCACCAGGAGTGAGGAATAGTCGAGGTAGGACGTTCCGAGAGCATTTTTGGTCTGCACCTTCACTGTCACCCCGTATTGAGTCCCGCAATCAATGATGCCGTTCGGAGCAGAGTTGGCGCCGCCACCGATCTCGTGCTTGACGCTCCCATCCACCACCCAGCGGAAGTAATTGCCATCGTTTCTGCTGACGGCGGAGAACCAGCCAAACACTCGGTTGCCCTCGGCGTTGATATAAACCGAGAGCAGGTCCCTCCAATTGCCGGTGCTTCCGAGGTTTCCCGAGCGGGCAGCCCCAGCCGGTACGGTGATCGCGTTGCCGGCGACCCGTAGCGTATCGATCTGGGCGATGCCGATCTTCGCAGTGGTGATTGCTGCGTTTGCGATCTTGGCGTTGGTGATGGCGGCGTTGCGGATGTGGGCGTTTTGCACGTCGATGTTGTAGAGCTTGCCGTAATCCACATGGAGCTCATCGGCCTGGATGTAGCTGGCCTTCACCTTTCCGTTCTCGACGATGAACGAGCCATCTGACGCTTTAAGCTTGGTGAAGGTGAGGTACTGAATTAGCGCCTCTTTCAGGTACAGCGTGTTGTTGGTGAAGATGAACGGGATTACCTCGGCGGCGCCGTCACCCGGCTGGGCGATGTAGAAGCGATCGGCGAGCACCCCGAAGTCGAACACGTCCTGGTCGTCGTCGTAGGCGGTACCAAAGCCGGCCACGCGACCGCCGCCGGTGACGTTGAGCACCCAGCTAGAGTTGAGCCCGTCGATGTTCTGGCTCAGATCACTGAACAGGTCTGTCTGTTTGATCTGCCCGCTGATCACCGACATGATCTTTTCGGGATCATTCTCAGTAGTGGCCTGCACCGGGTACCAGCTCGAGACGCCATACGCGTTTACGCCGCGGACATAGTAGAAATATGTCGTATCGGGCGTGAGGTCGGTATCGGTGAGGGTGGGCCCAACGCCGACGCGCACAGCATTGGAGGTGATCTGGCCCAACGATAGTGCCGCATTCGACCGCCAGAACTCCCACATTTGCCCAGGGTAGAGGCCATTGGGGATCAGCGTGATCTCGAAGGTGCCCGCGCGGATGTCGATGCTATCCGGCGGCGTCGGGAGCAGCAGGCCAGCGACGTTAGTGGTGCGATATGCCCAGGGCGACTTGGTGCCGGTGCCGGTGACACCGTGCACGCGAATCTGCCACTCGCCAGGAGCGGCGTCGAGAATATCGAAGGACGTGCCGGTACCGGTAAAGACCTCGCCCCAAGACACGTCATTCGGTCCCTGCACCTCGGCAATGTAACGGACGACTCGAGCGTCATCGCTTGGCGTCCAGCTCACGGTGATCTTCTGGTGCTCAGTGCCGCCGGCCAGGTACTTCGAGGCCTCGACGGTGATGGAGTAGGGCGCCACCACCGGCCCGGTCGGGATCAGCGTGTAATCCTCATCGGGCAGATTCAGGCCTTGCTCGACGCGATCGTACTTCGTCGGGTCGTGCTCGACGGCAGTGACCTGGTAGACCGCAGACTCTTGCTCAACCACGGAGAGAACGCGGAATTTCCGGGGCTCCACGTCCTGGCTAGAGAGCATCCAGATGGCGCCGCGGATCGGCTCGGCGGACAACGGGGCGACCAAGGTGATGCGGTCACCGCGGAACTGGTCAACTTCACGGCGCTCAATGCCACCCGTGGGCAGCAGTACGTCGAGGAACCAGTTGCTTCCGGACGCTTCAGGCGGCACCTGATCGAGCGTCAGCTCCGAGAGGCCAGGCATAGCGATCCGACCGGACAAGCGAGCACCGGCTGTCGAAGGATCATTCACTGCGATGATATCGCCAGGGCGCACGTCGGCATGATCGACGCTGGCCTGATAGGTGACCGTCTCAGTCTCGGCGCGCTCGCTGTAGAGCATCCACTTGCCGAGTCGATGCGCCTGACCGCGGCTGGTGCAGCCAACGGCGGTGACGTCGACCTGCTTCCAGCCGAATTGCTGGATAGCGTCGGCATCTTCGACCACCTCCACCTGGAGGCGGTAGTTGTCTGCCGGATCGTTCCAGCTGACCAGGGCAACCGAGTGCCGAGCCTTGAGCGCAGTGCCGCTGTACTCGAACTCGCCATCGACGACATTGGCCGGAGACACGAGCTTGACCGGATCCGCCGGCATATCAGCGGTGGCCATCACGGTATTGGCGCCCCAGTACGTCATGCCGCGGAAAGCAGACGCCAGGGTATCGAGGACGGTGATCGCTTCTTTGCGGCTCGACAGCACGGTGTTGAAGGTGAACCGCGGTTCTTCGTCGCCGAAGCCGTCAGGGATCAGCTCGTCGCAGTACTGCGCGATCTGGTACAGCCCCCATTTGTCGACGCTCTCGAGACCCGCGCCATAGCGGGTGCTGGTGGCCAGGTCGAGGAAGCACCAAGCAGGGTTATCCGTCCATGCCAGCTTGAACGCGCCATTCCATAGGCCGGAGTAGGCTCGCGTCACCGGGTTGTAGTTGGTCGGCACTTTGACGATCAGGCCCTTCACGTCATAGCTACGCGCCGGGATCTGGCTGCCGAAGTCTTGAGCGTCCACCTCGATGCCGACGAGAGCGGTGTCGGGATACTGAAGCTTGGCGTCGATAATCTCGGTGAAGGTGGACCAGTACGTTTGGTTGCGCAGTGTCGCGCTGCCGTTGTCGGGGGTGATGCGGCGCACGCGGACATCCCAAGGCCCCTGGCCAGTGAGGTCGACACGATAGGACCGCTGGTAAGGGCTGGTTGTCTTGCCCTTGATGGTGTCGTAGCGCTTCTCTGACCAGCTTCCTCCGTTTGGGCGCACATCGATGGCCACGGCCACCTCAGACGGCAGCAGGTCGCCATTCTCGACGTTCTGATAGCTCAGTGCCTGAAGCTGCACGGTGACGCGCACAGCATCGGCCTCCGGATTCGTGACCGTCCGAATCACCGGCGTGGCTTTGGTCACCTCGGTCGAGACATCGCTGGCCGTTTCGATAGCAGGGAAGCCAGGAATATGAGACTGATCAGGCTCGCCGGTGCGAGTGTGAACGGTGACGCCCGAGAAGTTGTAGCTACCCCCTTCATCCTGCAGCGGCGTGTCATCCAGGTAGATGCCCTTGAGTCCGCCCACGAGGCCGACAATCGGCCCCTCAGCGATGATATCGACGACCCGAGCCTTGGACGTGGAGCGTAGCGTATTCGGCGCCTCGCGCGGCGTGCGAGCATCACCGCCGCCACCCTTGCCGCCTTTCTCGCCATAGACAACCAGATCGGTCATGCGTCCAGCTCCTCAGAGGTCATGCCGGCGGACGCAACGACGCTGCCGGTCTTGATGCGGCCGTAGATCACAGGCACGGGTAGGCCTTGGGTCGATGTGTTGACCGGGCCATCGAACAGGAAGGAAGGGCGCTCGTCGGGTCGCTCTCGCTCGCCGTAGTCGCCTGTCTGCGGGGTCGGGGATAGCATCTGCGCCACACCGCCCAGGGCTAGCGCGACACCGGCATTGAACAGCATCGGCCCATAAGGGCCGGCCCAGAAGCTGGCAACGATCAGAACGGCACCGGCGATGGTCTGCCAAATACCGTCGCCGCCGGCGCCCGAGATGGCGGGCAGGATATGGATCTCACTGTCCTCCCCAACACCGACCAGCAGTCCCTCCTCATCCAGTGAGTCACCGTCATCTAGCCGGCCGCGCACGACATGCCAGTCGCCGTCACGTATGGCGGCTTCAAACCCAGGAATCTGAGTCAGCAAGGCGCGCAATGCCTCGGCAGGATCGCGCACGTCCAACGAAAAGGACTCGCCGAAGCGAGCCCCCAAGGATCCATGCAGGAATAGCGTTTTCATCAGTCCCTCGACGTGTGACGGAGCCAGTGGGTGATGTAGGGAAACCAGCGGCCAATCGGCTCGCGGCGTGACAGTCGCTCAGGGTCAACAGGGTTACGCGCCGATGGGTGGTGCAGAGCCAGGCCATGGTCAAGCAGTACTCCGGCGTGGTTTGGTACGTCGCTGCGCAGTTGGGCAAACCACATATCACCAGGCCGGGCTTCATTCGCCTCAATGACGCGGAACCCGGCCTCGGCGAAGCCATCGCGGTAGAGGTCTTGACCCTTGAGCCACCACTCCCACGATCGCGGGAACTCAGGTAGGTCAATGGCGAGCTCCATGGCGTAGTAGTCGCGGATCAGCGCGTAGCAGTCTGTGACCCCATGAGCGAAGCCTCGCCCTATCAGCTCTGGGCGATCACCATGGCCCCACCAGCGGATTGGCGTGGTGTCTGTGCCATCGGTGGCCACGATCCCCCAAGGCACTCCTGAGGCGATCTGGCCGCGCATGTCGGCCTCGCTGGGGCAGTCTGGGTAGTCAGGGTGCGAATGGATGATCGCGAGCAGCCCGTGCGCGGTCGCGGCGGCCATGTCACGCTTGCCGATAGCGAAGGTTGCTAGAGGATCGTCGGCGGTATTCTTTACCTGGCGGCAGCCGTCGTCGGTGATAAGCCACACCGCTTCTTCGGGGTAGGCGGCCAGGGCCTCGGCTCGAATCTGGTTGGCGTACTGCTCAAGCATCAGCGAACCCTCCCGACGCCCGGGAAGGCACGTGTCGGGAGGACGCCGGCTTGCCCGAACCTCAACCGGCAGTCGCTCAACCGCTTGCCGCATACATCGCGCCCCATGCCAGGCAGGGCATCCGAGCCGTCAGCTTCCCACTCGCCAGAGCCCGCATAGGGACAGGTCACGCCCTCGTAGCGGTACTGGCTACCATCCCAATAGCGATATGTGTGGGTGCAGGTGTCACGCAGTATCTGGCGGTGAGGGATCATGCGACCCTGCTGATCCATCTGAACAGACAGCTCGAATTGAATCTGGCGGCGGTTCTGCGAGGCCTTGCGCTCGATCACGTAGTAATCGACCGGAAACAAGGCCTCGGGATCGGGCGCACTGCCGTCATCCAGGTGCCGGCGATAGGTGCGAAGCCGCTTGACAGGCGCGCCCACCAGGTCGTCGGCACTGATCACCAGCGACAGGAACGCGAGCTCCATGGCGGTGACCGTGAGCGTCGGCCGGGGCAGGGTGCCCTGGCCATTCCACTCGAAGCCCTCGGCCTTGATCGGAACCGGCTGATACTCGTAGCCGTTGAACCCCACCGGGCCGCCGTCCACCGGCGAGGGTGCGAAGCGCAGAATGCCGTCACCGTAGTTGCGAGCATCAAGCTCGAACATGGTGACGATCGCGTCCTGCTCGAGGTGCTGGGCATCGGAAGCGATGACCTGGCTCATAGCCCGAAGTCCTCGGTGAGAGTGGCTGAAAGGGTATGGCGTCCAAAGCTCGTATTGACCGTCTTGGGCGGCTCCTTGCACACCACTCGCAATGCCTCAGGCTCGCCCGGCACACCCCACAGAAAGGCATAGACACCCTGGCGAGAATTCAGGAAGTCGCGCAGGCGTTCCATTTCCTCTCGAGTAATGAGCGACCAAGTGACAGTCCACTCGCGCATGACGCTATTGAGGCCTGCGGGACGCCGCTGAGTGAAGTTGTCGCCGAACTTGACGGTATCGACGTTGTAGGATGGCTGGTCGATCAGCCCATAGTCGGGCGCCCGGCTGATATCGGGGAGAAAGTCGAGTTCCATGGCTTAACCCTTGGCCAGCAGTCCACCAGGGCGCTGCTGTTCGATGATGAACTGCGCGAATTGCGCCTTGTTGGCTCGCTTGAATGCCTCGGTCTGGCGATCGATATCCTGCTGCGTGGCCCCTGGCTGTGCCTGTATGTTGAGCTGAGGGGCATAGGTGATCTGCGGGGCCACGGGGCTGGATGAGGCGGGCCCGCCTACCATGCCGCCGTTGGCGTAGCCAGGCATGCTGTTGAGGCGCTCGAGCATCGGCAGGACGCCAGGCTGAGCGACGGCACTTTTCTGCACGACGAACTCGCCGCGGTGGACGACGCCAGCGGGCTCATACTTGCCGCCATCGCCGGTATAGCCACCATCGGCATACAGGCCTCCGACGCTGCCGCCGCCGTAGGTGCCTGCTGACCCTGATCCACCACCGAATGCCGCCAGCCCGGTCGAGAAGGCTGTTCCAAGCCAGTCGACGGCAGGCTCGGTGATGTTCTTGCGTACCGCGAGGCGCGCGATGTCTTCTGTGATTCCCGCCAGCACGTCACGGAACCCTTTGCCTCCGACGATGGCGTCCTCGAACGCGCTGGAGAATGTCAGCCCGAGGTCCCGGGTGATGTCGTCGGTCTCCTTGACCTTCTCCGCAAGCCCGCCGGTGGCTATCTGCTCCATAAAGCCGCCGGTCAGTTCGACAGAAAGCTCGGTACGAAGTCGCTCTGTGGCATCGGCCAGACTAAGCGTTTCGTCAGTCGCTACCCTTAGGTTGAGCATCTCCAGGTCTTCGCGGTACTGCTCCCATGCCGCCTGGGCAGGGTAGAGTCGGTCGACGAGGCTTTGCTGTGCAGCAGCCAGGCGCTCTGTTTCGCGGGCGTGTTCGCGCTCAAGCTTGGCGGCTTCACGCTCCGCTTCCGCACGCTCCTTGCTGCTGACGCGATCGAACGTCTGCGCTTCTGGTGGTTGGAACGCCTCAGGCTCCTGGAGAAGCTCCTTTTTGCGATCGATTAGCTCGTCATAGCTCTCCTTCACCTCATCCAGGGCGGCGAGTGCGTCCTGGCCTTGCGGAGAATCGGCACCATACATCTCGATGCGCAGCTCGATTCGACGCTTGTCGTCGAATACTCGGCTAAGTTCGTCATCGATACCGACCAGAGACCTTTTAAGATCGTTTTCCCGGAAATAGTCCATGAACGCGGAAAATCCCCGCGACACGTTTTCAATGGCCCAGCTAACACCTTCCAATGACGACTTCATCATGTCGTCGAACTGGCTTATGGCTCGAGAGGTCTCAACCGTGAGCTGCTGCTCAAGCTCGGAAAACTCGGTTCGGATATCCTTGAGACGCTGAATTTCCAGGCTCGAAAGAATCTTACCGGTGCGATCAGCCTCGTCGCCCATCTCGCGAAGGGCCTGCCCACCGCTCTGCAGAAGCGGGATCAGCTCGGTTGAGTTGCTGGCGAGGGATTCCATGTAGAACGTCATTTCTGACGCGGAGAGGTTGGCTTTGTCCAGGGCGTTGTAGATCGCCTGCAGGGCTTCCGGGCCGGACATTCTGGCCAGCTCGTCGGCGGTCAGGCCGACCTGTGGAGCGATGTTTTCAAAGAAGTCGGCGAACTCACCGGCGCCTGTGGACAGGAAATCACCGACCCGGTCTTGCACGTCGCGCAGAATGTCCGCTACTTCGTTCTGCTCGACGTTGTACTGGTTGGCGGCGTAGGCCATACGCTGAAAGCTCTCGACACTTGTGTTCGAGATGCGTGCCATGCGCTCGATTTCGACCGCAGCACTCGACGCTTGGCGTGCTACTGCCGCAAACACGCCGGTGCCGACAGTAAGCCCAGCCAGGGCCCCAGCAGCGACTGTTGCGGCGGCGCCAATCCTCTTAGTCGCTAGGGCTGTTTTATCGCCTTGGCGCTCGACTCCATCTAGCCCACGCTCCAGACGCTTGAGCTGTCGCTCGCCGCCACGACTGTCGATGGTCAGCTCTAGGCGAGATTCAAAGGCCATCGTTTTCTCCAGGCACAAAAAAGCCCGCACATTGGCGGGCTTGAAGAGGGGAATGGTAGCGGCTACTGACTAGGCTTTGGCTTATCGAGGCAGGCCCACGTGAGCGCGACAACCCAGCCGACGAAGGTCCAGCCAGCGACGAGGTTCAGCACTGTGATTGCTGCTGTGTGAGGCATCTTTCGAATGGCAGCAATGATGCACGGCAAGAAGTACGCCGCTATCGCCATGGCTAGGGCAATCAGAGGGTGGACCGGCAGCCCCTGGACGTAAGCATATCCAGCTTCCATACGGACCTCAGAATGCTGTTCGAGAAAGGTCTAATGATCCACTGGCGTCCATTGATATGCGGTAGCGTTTCCGCTCTCCTTCCTTGAGGCTGGACTCAAGCTCTTGCATAAGGTTGGCGCAGATTCCTCCACCAGTGGTAATTCCTAAAACCCGCTCGCCCGGATCAACGTAGAACGACGCTGTCTCGCTGGGCTCTAGCTCCGCCACTTTCTTGCCGTCGATGTGCACACTCGCATTGCACATGGAGAAGTTAACACCGGAGTCTCGTGTGATTTGAACAGTGGCGTGTGGTGTTTTTGGCTGGTTCTGAAGGCCGTATAGCCTTTCGCTTGGAACCTGGTCAGCTTGCTCGGCTGGAACTGGAGAGGTAGCGCATCCGGTCAGCATTACGGCGGCGCACAAGGCAATCGCTCCCTTCATTTCCCTTTACCCTTGTTGTGGTGTTCTAGATAGGCAAAGTCCATCTCTCGCATAACGCTAATGAACTCGTCTGCTAAGCAGGGTAGCACCATCATCTGGAGCAAGGCAGCCATCTCAGACAACGGTATGGGTTGGATGGAGCCGAAGCCGGCTGGCCTTGAAGGAGAGAGTAGATCGAACAGATGCAGCCAGAAGGCGCAGCGCTCGTCGATCTCGGGCGGTTCAACCTGTTTTGTGAGGTTTAGTGCCTTTGCGATCGTGGCGAGTTTGGTTTCCCGCCCGGCTGCTGTCAGGCGGTACTTGAGCGCTGCCGCGGCTTTTTTCCTTGGTCTGCAATATCGTCCCGGAGGTAGTTCTCGCGCCGCTTGGATTCTTGAACCAAGTCCCAGGCAACATCATCGTTTTCCAACAGAATTCGAGTTGCGTTCTCAACAGTGTATGGGATTGGCTCGCCGTGACGATCAACCACGTCATCCACATGCCAGCCGCGCAGGATGCCTTTGGCAATTGCTCGGGCCTCGGCCACCATCCGGTCCTGCTGCGTCTCGGGTGGGTTGCGTCGGATAGCCTCAATCTCTTCGCGATAAACCGCGTTTCCTGCCCGGGCTACGTACCACCTGGCGCCGCGCAGCTCGACTACTGCCCCCTCTTCAATCTTGGCGGGGTCATTCTGTTCTGCATTGAAAGCCATACTGACTCCTTACGCCAGGCTGCGGGTGACTTTGATCGGTGTGTTCTTGGCCGTGTAGTTGAGGGTCACCTGAACGATGTCCTCGTTACCGCCGTCAGGCAGCTCGCCGTCGATCTCGATCTCGGGCAGCTCGAAGGTGTACTCATTGCCAGCGGCATCAGAGAGCGGGAAGGACACGCCGATGGCCTCCCGGGTCAGCATCTTCTTCCACTGGTTCCAGGCCGCCTTGCCCCAGGCCATGGTGAGCGAGCCGGAGACGTTGGCCGACGTGGCAATCAGGGCGCCGGGGCCGTCCTTGCCGAGACAGCGCTGGGTCTTCAGCGTGTTGTCGATGGACATGGACAGGGCGCTGATGCAGGCCTCACCGGCTAGGGTGGCCCCGTCGACGAGAATGTCGCCAACACTGGTGGCCGAGCCCATCGCCACGGTGGTTGTTTGAGGGTTCACGGTGCCAGCGGCGGTCGGGTCGGTCTCGCCGTCCTCATAGCCGAGGCCCATGCCGGTGAAGCTGCAGGTCACCTTGCCTTCCTCGGGGATGTCGAGCTGCATGGCACCGATGTGCACACCCTTGAAGGTCGAGTAGATGCCGACGTCCTTGAACGCCTTCACGATGGTGAAAGTGTGGCGGTCAGCGCCGATCTCCAGCACGTCGGTCGTCCAGGTGCCGTAGAAGGCTGCTTCCAGCAGCTTGTCGAACGTACCTGCGCTCATTTCGCCGGCCAGGTCGCCGGAGTAGTCGAGGCTGGTGATGATGCCGCCGCCCTGCATGCGAGTCTCGCGGACCTCCGCAGAGACCTCAGTGGAGACGTTGGGCGTCAGGGTGTTGCCGGTGAGGCGCAGGGTGTCCCAGGTCGCCGGATCGGGCGTTTCCCCTGGTGTGGACTCAGGAGCGAGGTAAGTTGCGATCTGAGAGCCGCTGGACATGGCATTTTCTCCAGGCATGAAAAAAGCCGCTCAAGGCGGCTCGGATGTGGGCGGTGGGGCGATTTAGCCGGCGCGGAAGGGCGTCGATACGTTGATCTGATAGGTGCCGCCAGACGGCCCTATGCGCTGCACAGACGACGCGAGCGTCTCAAGGTGCCCGGTACGCCAGTATTGAAGGTGCTCGGCTAGGGAGTCAGCGATCTGGTACGCCTGCCGGCTGCCCTTATTGTCCAGGGTGAACACCTGGCACTGAATCAGCCCGGGGCGGCGAACACAGGGCTTTGAGCCGACGCCGGCGGTGAAGCTGTCGCCGTGCTGGATCGTGAGGCGGATCCATGGCTCTTGGTTGGCGATGGCCGCATCCACGCTCGGGCCATTCGGGGCGCCGTCGAACGCTACCGGCACGCCATCCCACGACACCAGGCGCGACTCGATAGCGATGCGGATCTCGTCGAAGGTCATGTGTTCTGCGCTCGCAGGTTGTCGAAGGTGATGGCGTAGACGCCGGCAGGGGCTTGGGTGGACGAACCGCCTTCCAGTTCCTCGCTGTAGGGGAGGTTGTTTTGGATGTAGATCACTTCGAACGCCCCAGTGACTCGCGACAGCCGCACTTCGCCTTGCTGTAGGTTGTAGTCACCAGTGGCTTCGAGGTTGTAGGTGTTCTGCGGCTGACCTACGGACACGATGTTGTTGCCACGGAACGCGCCGGTATCGACGGGCGACCGCTCAATGACGCCTGTTAGCGCCTGCAGGGCCGTGGCCCGCAGCCGCTTGTTCTGGTCGCTCTCAACCTGGCGAGAGAATCCAGAGAGCGATTTGCTCCATCCTCGCTTGGCCATGGCTACCTCCGAAGCTGGATTGTCCAAGTGGCCTTGGCGGGGTCCTGTCCAACGTTGACCACCAGCATTCCATCGATGGTGTCATCGATCTTGGGCGTAGCCGGGGTCTGGTCAGCGTCCAAGATCAGCTCATTCTGGAGCACGCCGGAGATCTTCACGTCGGTGCGCCTGATGTGCTGATCGTCGACCTCTTCGACCGAGTAGCCGCCGGCCACGCCGCGACCGGTATAGGTAACCGTTGTCGTGCTGCTGCTGCCAGTATCGGGATCGTACTCGCCGGCTATCTCCCGGGAGCCGGTGAAGGATCGCACAGCATCGGCAAGGTCGCTGTCGTAGGCTTCGGCAATGTCGGCCTGAATATCGTCACGTAGGCCCATGTCACACCACCCCCGGAGATGCCTTTACCAGATCAACCTCCCAGGCTTCGTTATCGCCGCCGAAGACGTTGGTGAGGATGGCGCCAAGGGGTGGCGGCGACTCGACGATAATGGTCCTGCCTTGCTCGTCACGCAGCTCCATCATCCCGTTCCACTCGCTGCGCTTGATCATCCCTCTAAACGTCTTGCCATCAACATTTACGGTGTATGTGGTTTCCGGCTTGATGGTTACTCTCATGTCACGCCCTCCGAACAGCAAAGGTGGAGCCACCGCCGCCGGTGAGGTAGGGCCGGAGCAGGTCGTTGACCAGCCTCAGCGTGCCGGAGCTAGCCGTGGCGCCGTCCTGGTACTGCTTCTCCGACTCGACCGTATCGGCCTTGACCCGCTTGCTCTTGAGCGCCGGATCGCGGTCGCCGTACAGCGTGCCCGCGGCAGCATCCTGCGCCAGGTAGGCGCCGGCCTGCTTGATGTCGGCTTCGACAGGATCGGAGGCCATGACGCCGCGCGAGGTCATCCAGGTGTTGGCCTCGAGGACGGCGCGGGTCTTGTCGCCAGTGCCTTCCCAGCCGGCAGGCAGCAGGGCGTCCACGTCGGCAACGGTGATGTACTGGGTCATGTCATGGCCTCGGAAATAGGTGGGCGGCTGGGGCCGCCCGGGGTGTTACTGGGTAGTTACTTGCGAGCGGCCTTGCGCTGTTTGTTTCGGAATTCGGCCAGTTCTTTCGGACTCACTCGCTGACCAGGGACGAAGCCGTCCTTGTTGGTCTTCTGCGTGGTGGCCTTTTCTTGGGTTTCGGAGGCTTCTGCCATGTCGATCACCTTGTGCTTAGAGTGGAGAGCAGCGGGGCGCCTAGTGGCGCCCCCTGTCGATCAGTTGTGGACGAAGAAGGCCATGCCGACGTTCTCGCGCTCGAACTCGCGCGACCAGTTGGCCGCGGTCTCGAACTCGGCGATGGTCGGAGAGAGATCAGCGACAGAGGCGTCGGTGAACTTGTAGCCTTCGGGGTGCATCAGCCACTCCTTGCGTTCCCACAGAGTCTCGATGCCAGCGCCGTTACCAGCAGCCTCGTCGAACTCGACCGCCACCGGGCGACGGGGGGTGCCTTCGCCGTAACCGATCATGCCCTGTCGGTAGAGCACGGATACGTAGCGGAATCCGCTAGTGGTGCCGGCGATCACCGGGAGCTTTTTGTCTTCAACGACGCGGTAGTCGTTGTAGAACGGGATGCGCACACCAGTCTGCGAGTCGGTGACGAAATCGATCTTCTCCTGCTTGATCATCTGCGTCAGGGTGTCCGGATGAACAGCCAGCAGGGCCAGCTTGTCGGCAGACTCGCCCATGGTGGCGCGAGCATCGACGAAGCCATCAAAGGTCCACTTGTTGTCGGCAGCCGCGTTGGCGCCGTCCTCGATGGATGCGTCGAAGATCATGTCGCCTGATCCGGCATCGTTCTGGTTGAACAGGCCGAGCGTGATGGCCTGGACGCGAGCGGCGAAGCGCTGCTCCCAGTACGCAGATGTGCGCGAGGCGATCTGGCGCATCGGGTCTTCGTTGCCGATCAGGCTTGAGACCAAGTTGGCCGCTTGCCAGCCGTTGTTGACGAAGATCTTGCGGGCCGCCATCTTGCCGGTGCCGATCTTGTCCGGGGTGGCCTTCTGAGTCGGATCGTCGCTGGAGTTGTTCTCGCCGGAGGCGTCGAGATCCTTCCAGTACGGGATCGAGGTCAGGCCACCTTCGCCGTTGGCGCGAGATTGAAGCTCGTTGCTGGTCACCGCGACGCCAGATGCGATGTAGGCATTTCGGTCGGGGCGGTCTTCTTGCAGGTACGAGAGGTATACGTCCTCGTCGAACTGCACATCGGAAAGTCGAACAGTCGCCATTGTGAGGCTCCTTGCTTATCGGTTGGAGAGCGCTTGGCGGAACCCTTCGGGATCACGCTGCTTGAACTCGATGCGCTCTTTTTCGTTCATGTCGGACAGCTTCTTGCCGGCGGGGCCTCCGCCTTGGCTGCCGGGGGAGCCCCCACCCGACGCCTGATTGCCAGCCAGGTAGGCGTCATAGCGCCCGGATTCCTGAATGGTCTTTTCCAACTGATCCAGCGAGGAAATGCCGTCACCCGAGACAGTGACCTTGCCGGTGTCGTTGTCGTAGTCGAACTCAAACCGTGTCTTGAGCAGGTCGCGCAGATCTTCGTTGCGAGTGCCGCCGGCGCCTAGGCGGGTCACCACGTCATTGAGAGCACCGCCGACCTTCTCTTTGCGGATATCGCCGACCAACTTGTCATGAGCCTTGCGCTGCTCCTCAATGCGCTCGTCCATCAGGCGCTGCAGCTTTTCAAGGTCGCCATCAGCGCGGGCCTTTTCCTCCTCGGCCTGGCGCTTCTCGTCGTCGACAGTCTTGATCTTGTCGGAGAGCTCTCGCTTCTCATCTTTCAGCTGCTGGTTCGTGACCTTGAGTCCTGCGACTTCATCGTCGATCTTGGTCTTCATCTCGTCTTCGGTGTAGACGGTGAGGGTTTGGCCCTCGTGTTCGATCTGCATCGGCATCATCATCTCCCGTGTTGATGCGGCCGCCCGCGACCTGCGGGCATAAAAAAGCCCCGCTCAGTGGCGGGGCCGTGATGTGTGGTGGTGTCAGGCGGCTAGCGTTAGCCCCTCGCGGGCGGCAAGTTCATCAAGCGTGAGGACTCGACCCTGACTGTCGGTGAACTTGTCGATCGGCACCTTGCCAGACCGGAACAGTTCAGCCCGACGCTTGCCCAAGACCTCGTTTTGGAATTCCTTTGACTGCCTTCGCAAGAACCCGCCGTAGGTCATCTGGTTGGAGACCGGGCCATCCATCGAGGCCCGTTCGCCCAGCGTCGACAGGCGATACTGCTCTTTGATCACCGGTACGCGAATCGATCGGCATCCATAATGGAGAGGAGGGCGAGGCCCCCGCCCAAGCGGGTGAACGGACTGGTCATAGCCGGCGCAGGTTATTGTCGTTTGCCCATCGAGAGTGGCTAAAAAACGCTCTCCCTCAAGGAGGTCGGCGTTGGCGTCGTAGACCATGCCGCGCGCCGCATCACCAATACCGTTGGTCGCAGTTCTGACGACAGCCTCGGCCTGCCGGCGGGTGCGAGTGCTGACGATCTCCGCTACGCCACGCGCCATCTGCTGCTGAGTGTCGCCGGCCAGAATACCCTTCTCGACAACGCGCCGGGCATCCTTGGCGGCGGCACCGGCGAACTCGCTCCACATCTCGGGGATGGTGAGCTGCTTGATGGTGTCGCCGCTGACCAGCCGCATCTTGCGGCGAGTCGTCAGGGCGCGGACCACCTCTGGGGAAATGCCTTCGGCCAGGTCAACGGTGACCGCTGCGCCCAGCAGGCGCTCGGTGAACTTCACCTCCTGGACCGCGAAGTCTTCGAGGTCCAGGGCCTGCTGGATCTCGTCGCCAGCCTGAGCGGCGATGAAGCGAAGATCGGCCTCCAGGGCCGCCATGCGCGACATTTGGAACTCGGTAGCCTCGGCGGCCTGGATGCGCTGTCGAAGATCCTTGGCGAGCTGCCGGATGATCGGCATGGCCCGTTTAACCTGGCTGCCGCCGAACTGTTGAACGAATATCTGGTGGCGAATCAGCCGCTCGAGTAGGCGAACATCTGAAGTCAAATCAGCTTCTCCCTTCGGCCGCTAAGCCTAGCCATGCGTAATCACTATGTCAGATCACCCCAAGGTCAGTCCCACCTGTCTGCGCATCGGCATCGATGTCATCGTCGGTACGGTCAGGAGCAATGACGCCAGTCTTTCGGCGCCATGCTCGATAGTCCGGCTTGGCAATCAGGCCGCGATCAACCTCTTGGATCATTGCCATGATGGTCTGCGGGTCAGCGTCCTGCGGGTAGAACTCTTGGTTCAGGTCGAACTCGATGGTATCGACGGGACCGACCGCCTTAGCAGTCATGAACGTAAGAGCCCACTGCAGGCAGTTGCTCAGTCCGTCCGAGACGTTGGTGGCCACGGTAGACAGGTTGGCGTTCTCAGCTCCTGAGCGGGCGCGCACAGCCTCTGCAGTCTCGTTGCCGCCATGCTGCTCGATCAGGCGGGCCCCGATGGCCAGCATCTGCGCCTCTTTGTGCTCCATCAGCTTGAGGGGCAAGTTGCGCTCCTCGGCCTGCACCATGGTCAGTGAGCCTTGCTTTGTCTGGACGCCGCGCCGGGAGCCCACGGCAATGCCGTTCGGGTTGAGCTCTGTCCATGCCTCGGATGTCGTCTCGCCGATATCGACGTGAATCAGAGGCTGGCCGACGATGAATGACGCTTCCTCCACATCCGCGCTGTTCCGGTAGTGCGCCAGGTTCAGATCGGCGATATCCAGCAGCAGCGGCTTGTCGGGCGTCTCGTCGTTGTTAACGGTGCCGAGGAACTGGAAGGGGATCACTGGCCACTGGTTGCCATTGCCCATTCGCGGCGAAATCTTCTCTCCGGCAGGCTGGCCATCCCGGTAGACCTGCTGGGTGTAGACGCCATCTTCCAGGCGGAGCACTCGGTATTGCTCGGCAAGATCGCTGGTGAACTCGTCATCACCTTTCTCGTAGAACTCTCGGAGCACTACCAGAATCAGTAGCTCGCCTTCTCGACGCCAGTTGATGATCGAAGCGCTGTCGTAGTGACGCAAGGTGGCCTTGAGCCCGCGCGTCTGCTCTTGGGTCAGGCCATCCGCAGCTTCCGGGTAGTCGACCATGACGCCGCGGCGGCCGTCCTGCATCAGGCCAGAGGATGTCAGCTTGGCGAACTGCTCAAGGCTGCCGCCAGAGCCATCCGAATCATCCTGCATGTAGTCGATTGCTTTGGGCAGGGCAGTAGTCGGGGCCTTGCGGAAGATTGCGCCCAACATGCCGGCATGGGTGCGCGATGTGACGCCCAGCCAGACTGCTCGCTTGATGTACGATTCATAGCGCTCCTCGTCGTCACTGTCCGGATTGGGCAGGTACGATTCGCGACGCTTCTTGACCGCATCGGAGCCCGCCACGGCATCGCGCACGCGCTGTGCCTGCTCCTGGTGCGCAGCGTAATGCGAGTGCTTGGTATCGACGGGCATTGGAACCTCACTTGAACTTGATGGGGCCGATGGCAGCCACCTGGCCTGTCATGGGCCACTCAGCCTCGACCATGTAACCGATGGCCGTGGTGATGTGCTGGTATTGGTTGGTCTGGTCTTCCTGAAACGTCGAGCCTTTCTGGAGTTGGACGGTCGACAGCCCTTTGTCACACCACTTAGCAGTGGTTGGATTGACGTAAAGGCTTCTCTCTCCAGTCGCTGTGCATACCTTGGCGCGGACGGCGTTCTGGCGATCCTTGATGGCCGGGGCCTTCTTCTTGACCTTGCGGCTGAACTTCCAGCCATGTTCACGCAGCACGTCTTCAATCTCGGTGTAGTCGGAAGCGTGGCCGTGCTTCTCGCCAGCTCGCCCCGCGGGATCGCCGTAGATTAGAACGTGCTTGTTCTCGTGATCGGCATAGCGCTCGACGAACTCGGTGGCTGACTGCCGGCTGATAGCGCTCTCGAGCACAATCTCGTCGAGCAGATACAGGTCATCGCCCCGGCGGACACCGATGGCGGACGACAGCGGCGTAAAGTTCTGATCGTGCATCCAGCACAGTTGCTCGTGCGGTGCGATGCTGGCGTCGGTGTGGTTGTGCTTGCTGTAGTCTTCGTAGATGCGGCCGGTGGCAGTCTCGAAGCTGGCCTCGAACTCCTGTTTGTACTGCTTGGCTGACATGATGCGCTTGGCCGATTCCACCACGTCGGGCGGCAGAATCTCAGCAGATTTCCAGTGGTACGCTGCCCACTCTGGGTCACCCGAGCTAAGCGCGTACTGGTAGAGGTCGTAGTAGTGGTTGAGGCCGTCAGGCACGCCAATCAGCCAGCACCAGGCCCGGTAGTCAGGGCGCAGAGGGCTGACGGTGTTCAGCGCCGGCAGGATGTTGGCCTCCCAGGCGCTGCCTTTGATGTCTGCGATCTCGTCAATGATGCCGCCAGTCCAGGCGATGCCCTCAATGCGCTGCGGCTTGTCCAGGCCGATGACGTGTATCTCGGTGCCGTTGGGCAGGAAGATGACCGGCTGAGGGCTTACCTTGGGTTGAGTCGGGTGAGTCGCTGAGAGTGTCATGGCACACAGGTCGTCCCACCAGATCTTCTTGGCCTGGTCTTGTGTCGGAGCGGCGGCGAAATACTTCTCGCCGGCATTCTTCATGGCCTGCTTGGCGAGGTAGCGCTTGGCCCGCTCGGTCTTGCCGGATCGGCGGCCAGCCGGCACCACCTTGAACCGCACCTGCTCATTGATCAGTCGGACTTGCTCGGGGATGTCCTTGAGCCCATACCAGCGGTCGAGTTGTCGCTGGAGGGCAGGGGTCATCCGGGTAGCTTCTCCGCAAGCTGGGAAAGGGCAGTAGCGAGGTCGTCTGATCCGGCGCCTTTGTCTTCCTCGAAGGCTCTCACGCTGACGTGCTTGCCGATCAGCTCGAGCGTCTTGAGCTTGTCGGGCCACTTGATCTTGCGAACCACAGTCATCACGTCACCGACTTGCATCTCGTGCAGGTCAGCGGCCGTGATCGATTGTCGCCACTCTTTCGGCCATTCCTTGACGGGCCTCACGTTGCCGGCGTCGTCGAGGATGTCGATGATGTCGAGTTGATCAATGTCATGCAGTCGGTGGAGTACGTAATCGGCGTCGACCTGCGTTCGCCTAGACCTTTCGTCCATGCGCTGCTGAATGGCTGTTTGAATGCGAACATTTGCCAACAGGCGTGCGGCGGCCGTATTGGCGCCTTTAGGGCTGTAGCCGGACCTGATGTATGCCTGAGTCGCATTCGGCTCCAGCAGGTACTCATCCACGAAACGAGACTGCCGTGCTGTCAGCGCGACAGCCTCCCGGGCAGTCTTCTTGGTCATGGTTGCCTCATCGAATAGGTGGGGCTGGGCTCACGCGAGCAGGCGCAGCTGCATCTGATCCTCGAGCATGCGGACCCGGATCCCGAGGGGTGGTCAGATTGACCACCGTTGTGCTTATGCCACGTCCAGCTTGAGCTGCATCTGGTCGCGGAGATAAGCGACTCTCTGCTCCAGCGGCGGCTTAACCCAGCGATGTCGGGCTAGCTCGGTACCGGCCATGCTGCCGCGCTGGTCCTGATCATCTAATGCCCGGCAAGCATCATCTAACTGCTGACGAAGGGTGGCGCGGCCATGAACAATGTCGTCGATGAGCATGTCTGCCCATACGCCGAAATCGACGTCAATCCAGCGAGCGAATGCAACGGATAACTTTGGGTGGAGCCATGTGCCGCCACCACGGCCTCTATGCGCTCGAATCAAATAGCCGGAATCCCGGATATTCAGATGGCGGGCCAACGAGGCCATGTATCGCTTCGTCTCATCGTTTGCGAGCCAGTGGCTCAGGCGCTTTCCGTGGCGCTTTGCGATGTCGGTAGCGTTGATCCACCCATCCTCATCAAAGCGAACAGATTGGCCTTGGTAGTCGAAAGGAATGACGTTGCGCATGGTGCGTTTTCCTTTTAGCAAAGAGCCCAGTCGCACAGAAACGCCAGCCCCAAGAGAAGCTCGCCAGCTTTTACCGACGCTTCACCTGGGCTCTTTCTGAAAGGCTCTTGGGTTATTACGCCGTGCGTGGCGCAGGTACAAAAAAGCCCCAGCGGGTGCCAGGGCTTGAGTGGTGCTGTTTACTTTACGAAAGGCGAATACATCGCCGGGGATTTATCCGCCATACGCTGTCGGTGTAATGGATTGCTCAACACGACAGGCTGAATAGGGCCCTTGGGCGCTTTCTCCGAAGGGCGGTCACCTTCCTGCGGCCGTGGGTGTCTATCGCGTCTTGATCGCGTCCATGAACGTGCGGGGCGCCGGGCCGTCGATCTGCCGCTGCTTTCCGCCGAGAAAGAAGCCGGCCACGCTCCCGATCAGGCCGCCGGCGATACCGGTGACGGCGATGTCGGCGTACCGCTCTCCGGTAGGAGACAGCTCGACGAACGTGATGGCGCCGATGTAGGCGAACACTGCCACGATCACCAGCGTGCCGAGCAGGTACACGAAGTTGCGGGCCAGCCATCCGGCATTCTGTGACTGCAGAACGGCAATCTGCATGTCCCGGGCGCTCTGCTGATCCTCTAGGTAGAGGCGAGTCAGCTCGATGTCGAGCTCCCTCAGTTTGGCCTTGGCGCCTTCGGGATTAGCCTGCACTTGGCTCACTACCGCCTGCGGCGTCGCCTCAGTACCGAGCGCGTCAGCGACGCGGCGACCCAAAGCAGCACCGACCAGGCCGCCAGCGCCAGGTAGCACGGCATTGCCAGCCGCGGCTCCAGCGACCTGAACCATGCCCGGGGCAGCCTCCTTGAGCGCTTGACCCACGCCCGGGGCGATCTCGGATAGAAAGCCACCAACATCCCTCCACTTCATCACCGGTCCTCCAATCGTTTCAGGCGCCCATCGAGAGCGTCGATGCGGCCGTTGATCTGCGACCGGTAGATGGCGGCGTCGTTGACCTTCATGTAGTTGGTGCCGACGTCGCGCAGATCCTGCCGCAGGTTCTCGGTCAGGCTGATCAAGGTGCTGATGCGTTCGTCTTGCCGGGCCGATGTCTCAATCAGAGTCAGCGTGGTGTTGCCTGACCAGCCAAGAAGGGCGACCACCAAGGCGAGCAGCACGGTCTGTAGGTGTCGTTCAAGAATTGGTTTAGACCTCACGGCAGTATCGGGATTGGCTTCAGACATCCCGCCTCCTCGGTGGGCCTGCGCATTGAATAAGTCGGGGCCGCACCGCTCTTAGGCAGCGTCGGAGTATTCGGGCTCGCACACCTCGTTGATCAGCACCTGGCCGATCTCAGCCACTAGGGCGTCGAGGTTGTCGCGGTATGCGTTCATGTCGTCAGGGTTCGTGATGAAGAACAGCTCGACGATGATCCCGCCGGCGCGGACGAAGGCCAGGCGGCTGTGCTGACCAGAACCTTCACCCTTGGCGCCGCGGTTGGCGATACCCATGACGCTCGCCATTGAATGGCAGAGGATGGCACCTAGCCGTTTACCGCTCTCATCGGACAGTGTCTCGACGCCGGTGGCGGTGGGCTTGGAGAAGGCGTTGCAGTGGAACTCGACAGCGACATCATGGCGCTTGGCCATCTCGCATGCCTGGCGCAGCGGTAGATTCTGGCCGGGCTCGCCGTCGCGGGCGAAGACGAGCTTGGCAGCGAGGTAGTCACAAAGCCGGTCGCGCAAGTCGAGCACCACGTCAGCCTCGGTCAGGCCGTTACCGGTTGCGCCAGGGTCGGACATGGAGTGGCCGGCGGACACGAATAGGGTGCGAGTCTGCAAAGCCATCATCATGCACCTCGAAATAAAAATGCCCGCCGACGTGGGCAGGCAAGAGAGACACCAGGTGGGCGTCATCACGAGAAAGGGTGCCGCCCGACCAGGGCGAGGGAAGGCTCGCAGGGCGGCATAACGAACTACGCCCCGGCTGTAGGCCAGGGCGCAGGAACGAAAAAGCCCCGCCGGTGAGGGCGAGGCTTTGAGATGTGATAGCTGTTTGGGCGTATGCCGTCCAGCATGGGAGTAGACTAGTCCATATCGCCTACCCTCGCAATACTGTCATCCGGCTTTTCTCCAACTATTTTGGATGTAACACCGCGAATTAAGCGTTTCAATCCCTGAAAAGTCCAACTCTTGAATCACCTCCTGAAGCAACACCCATGCGTCTGACCACTGTTTCCCCCAGTTTTTCAGATCCAGCGACTGGCCATGCTTGCCGCGAATCCACTTCCCGATCTTCCAGGGCTCGCTCAAAGTTCGGCCTTCCTCGCGCCCTTTGAAGTCGGTTTTCTCTGGTATGTCGTAGAGCAGCACCCATTGTCTTTCGATAGCGGCAAGGGCAACCCAATAGAGCATCTGCTGCCGGGCCGGTGACCAGCGGTGGAACCCGGGCATTCTTTGGGCGGCGAGTTGCGATACCGCCAGCGCGGCTTGAATCGTCGCCTTTTTGTGCGACCCATCACTAAGGACGCCGCGACAGTTCAGGGCGTCTCCCACGTGACGCTCTGGGGCGGACATGGCCTCGATGCAGCTGTGGACGCGGGCATAGTCGGCGAGAAGGCCAGCACCGGCGCCTCCTTTTGCGCCTGGGTTGATATCGCACCCCTGCTCCAGGCGGGCGACGATGATCTCGTGCTGACTTCTCATGCCGTCATCTCGAGCCAGGGCCCAGGCCATGCGGGTGTCTTTGGTGATGATCATGCTGCGTTCTCCCGTGTGTCATTACCCGGCATTGGCACGCCTTCGCGCCAGATTTTCCCTACTCGGTCCTTGCTGATAGCGGGACATATCCCTCGCCAGCGTTCGAATATGGCCCCTCGGGCCGCCTTGTCTCGGCCCACCTTCATTTCTCTGGCGACATGGCGGCACTGACATTCGATTAGCCAGTCGTAGTCGATCATGCCTTCGGGGCGCTCGCCGTAGGTCACTCGAACACCTCCTCACTCCAGCCACCGCCGTCTTTTTTCCGGCGCTTCATGACGGCGATGAACCGGAAGGGGTAGAGGTCCGCGGCGATCTTGATCTTTGCGCGCGCGTCGTCCCGCCAGAAGCCCTTGACCTCGTGACACTCCATCAGTCCATCAGCTCGCATAACCGCGAAGTCGGGTGAGTAGAAGGTGTTGTCTGCGAGGCGCAGCTTGAGCCCTTCGAAGCGGTACCAGGCAATCTCGCCAGCGGTGCGCTGCTGCTCGAGCAGGGCGGCATAGGCCGCCTCTGTTTGGTTCATCTTCCCGGCCTTCATGCGGCCCAGGGCGAGGTCGTTCATTGCTCTTGCTCCTGGGCGCGCTTGGCGGGCGCCTCATCACCCAGGCGAATCCGGCCAACGGCGAATGCATTCACGCTGGGGCACTCGGGGGCGTGATACTGGCCGGGGACCGATCCGCAGCCCTGGCACTCCAGGTGCCGCTCGTGCCGGATCAGCGCGTTGTCGATGTGGTCAGTCATGTGCGTTCTCCCGGGCGGCGATGAATTCGAGGGCGTCGGCCAGAGCGCCGACGATGGGCTCGTCTGTGAAGTGGTCGAGACCGCGGTTGATGGTGTCGGTCAACCACCAGGGCTGGCGGGCCTGCATTCCCGGCCGGGTGTGGATATCCCGATGGCATTCTCGGCAGGCCGGCATGGCGAAGCTGTCCGGGGCCGTGGTGCCCATGCCGGACAGGCCCCAGTGAAGGCCGATGACGTGATGGGCGTCCGTGGCACGGCCACCGCACGCACAGCAGGGCAGGGAGCGGACGAACGCCAGATAGGCCGGGCTGCGCCACCGGGTGTCGCTCGACGCTTTCTGCGGCTTTCTGCGGGCTTTCTGCATAGGCTTGCGGGCCATCGGCGCCCGGTTGCGAAGCGGGGTCTTCCGCTGAATTGCTGATCTCCTCACGAATCCCTCCTGTCGATCCTATCCAACAGATCCTGAATGGACTCGCGGGCCCGGCGCTTGTCCTCGCGCTGCGCCCACGCCAGCGCTGCGCAGGCGCCGAGGCAGGACACGATGGCGAAGGCGAATAGGGCAAATGTCGGGTTCATTGGTCACCTCTCGCCGAGACTGATTCGTAGATGGTTTCGAAATGCCCTCGGATGCTGAGGCGGCGCAGAGCTGAGTACATCAGCTGGTTCTCGCTGCGCTTATTCCCATCAAAGGGCTTCTTGGTCCACCAATGGCAGTTGGCCGGCACCCCGCGAGCCTTCTCCACCTTTCGCGGATGGGCATACAGCAACCCCCAGCCAGGCGTTAGTTCGTCAGGGGCAATCATCCCTGGCGGGCACATCATGAAACGCCAGTCCCCCATGCCTAGCGACGAGACCATGCGGAAAGGCTTCTTCTTGTCTGCAAGGAAATCGCCCCGCGTCGCCTTGCATTCGACCAGGATCGACAGGCCGTCACGCCATCCGATAGCGTCCGGCTGCTCGCCAGAGTGAGTCGCTGCGCGGAAACGGTCGTTGAAGACGACGCCGCACCCCATATTCTTGAGCCAGCGCTCTGCGCGAATGACTAGTTCATCGTGAGTCATGCAGCCTCCCGGTAATCGTCATAGATCGACTGGGCTCTCTCACTCCATTGCACATCCAGCTCGGTACCGGTGGCGTAGAGGAACTCGATGAAGGCGGCGGCCTCGGCCTTGCGGAACTTGGTGGTGGTCGGCCGGACGTAGACCGGCTCCTTGGTCTTCCAGTCCCACACGCGCTCGCCAGGGTGGGCCAGCGGCGTGCCGGCTTCGTCCATTTCGATAGCGAACTGGTTGACCAGAACCGCTTTCACGCCGTCGAACGAGTAGCCGCGGAAGGCCTGGCGGTGGATGTCGGTGATCATGGCGTGGAACTTGCCGTTCTGGCCCAGGACGCGGCCGGGCCGACGAAGCACCAGCTCGACGGGGCCAGCGTCCAGGCCTCGGCCAGCCATTCGGGTCGCCATCTGGATGACGCCGCCCAGGTCCCGCAGGGTGGCGATCTGGTAGGTCAATTCCTTACTCATGCCACACCTCCCTTGCCGTGCATCTGCTGGGCGCGGATCTTGCCGGCCTCCCGGTGAGTCATTGGGCGACGGGTCAGGGCCTGTTCCAGCGTCCAGCCCTGGCGACCAATGCGGGTGAGCACCGTTGCTGGGCTCAATCCGGCCTTGCGGGCTATCTCCGTGATGTTCGGCCTGGCGCGGCGCTCCTGGAGCTTCTCGATGATCTGATCAACGGAAAGCTCGGTATCTGGATGGCTCTGCCGATAGCGCCAGACTGCCGTGGCGTCCAATCCGGCAGCGCGCTGTTTGCTGGCAGTGCTCTCAGGCTGCGGCGTTCGATTGCCGGCATTGCGAGGCGGAGTAGTGGCCGCGGCCTTGTAGCTCCATCCGCGGTAGGCGCGGGTGCGGAAGGTGCCATCGCTAATGCCGTTGCGCTTGGCGAGCTTGGCCCAGTAGCTGCGGGGGAGCTCAGCGTTGGAAAGCTTCATGACATGCCTCCGAGAAGCTCGCGCAGTTTGCTCACTCCTTCCTCGCCAGACATGCGCCGCCCGAACTGCTTCTCGGCGTCGGCTGCCATCTGCTCGCGACCGTTGCGCTCGGCCAGTTCTGCCGCAGATAGCTGGCCGTCATGTCCGATTAGGCCGCGTGACTCGACCTCACCGCCGGCCATGACGCGGTTTACGATGGCCTGGTACTCCTTGCCGAAACGGGAGCGAGCGATATTGATCTGGCGTTCGCCGGAAGCATTGGCCAGGTCGAACCAGCCGACACCGACGCCAGCAATGCGAACGGCCGGGTGTGACCACGCATGATCTGCCGGACGCTGCGCGTGCTGGATCGCCTCGTTGAACGCGACTTCTGCCTCAGGCATTCCAAAATCCTCCGGCCTTGGCTGCAGGCTCTTGATCAACCGCGCTACGCTCGGGGGCCACTCGCCGCCCTCGGCTTTGATCCGCTCCAGCGCCATGTCCGCCGCATGGCTCGTAGGTAGTACCGACCACTTCGCCATTGATGTAGCTACCTCCCGCTTCGCCAGCGAAAGCATCTCCGGCGTCGTGAAAGCCGTTCGCCATGTCCGGGGGTAAATCGCTTCCAGTCGAGTGAATATCCGGTTCACCAGTGCCCTGAGCTGGTCTGTCTTCGTCGAAGAGCCCGTCGATCCAGTCTGAGTCGTTGGGGTCTGCGAGGCGTGATGCGATGACATCGCGGTCTGTGCGCTGTGCGCTAGATCCTTGGCGGCTTGCATGGCTGGTTCCTGTGCGATCACGGTTGAACTGGATGGCGAGCTTTTTCCACTGCTTGCGCAGCTTGGCGGGGCTGAGGACGTTGGATTGCCAGAACTCGTTCTGAGTGGCCCAGGCGAAGAGCTTGCGGATGTGGTCCGGGCCGCGCTCGTCCTGCTCTCGCATCAAGCGGATCGTGTTAGCCCAGGAATCCATGTTTCGTTTCTCAGATCCGCCTGGGAGTGAATCGACGATCCCAGCCATCCATTCGGCGATCTCGTGATCGATTGGGTCTCCCCAGTGGCGTCGCTTCGATGAGGATTTTTGTGCGGGAACACTCTCTCCGTTAGGAGAGAGGTGGGTTACCGGATAACCGGAAGTGGACCGCTCCTCATTGCTCGCTCCTTGCTCGCTGTTACCGGCATCGGGCCAGTATTCACGCGGTTTCTCTTGGCTCGCTCCTGCTTGCTCGCTCTCGGCTCGCTGTTGTTCGGCGTCATTGCATGCCAGTGGTAGATGGAACTCCATGGCTGCTTTGACGCCTTTGCCGCGATGCAACCGAACGATGAGGCCAAGGGATTCCAATTTGTCGAGCATCCGAGTGATCTGCTGACGGCTATACAGTCTCGGCTTCTCTTTGCTTCCAGCGGGCGGGTAGTGGTTCAGAAGCTCCGCAAACCCATCCATAGAGACGCGTCTTTTCTTACCAGTAACCCCGGTGGCGTAGTCCATGTGCTTACGGATACCACGGAGGTAAAGCCGCTCAATCTCTGCTGGCAGTGATTCAAGCGCTTCGTCTTCAAGCTCGTTCCAGCGCCAGGAATTCACACGCGGGCGCCTCCTGGGTTGTGGGGGCAGGTGGTAAACCTTTGCGGGTTCTGCCATGATTGACTCCATAGGTAGTTATGAAGCCCCGTTCTGGTTGGTCGCCGGCGGGGCTTCGTTGCATCAGGCCTTTGCCAGCTTCGGCTCGGCCATTTCCATCAGCTCTGATTCCAGAGCGGTCAAACAATCGATCTCGCCGCGGATGGCGTTGCGGATATCCCGCGATTCCTCGGCGGTGATCAGCCCGTCATCCAACGCCTGGCGGATCACCTGGGCGACAGTCCCAGCGGCGACTTGGTGATTCACCACCAGATCGAACAGACTGGCGTCCTCGTCGCGCTTACCCTTGGCGACGGCCACCGCCCCGACCTCATCCAGAAACGCCACCAGCAGGCGCATATCCTTGGTGATGGAGAACATCAGCCAGAACTTGCGCAGCGAGATGGGGCGGTCGTTGATCGGGTTGCACTGATTCACCAGCACTTGGTACGGACAGCCCACCGCTGCGGCGAGGCGCTTGTATCCGTAGTCCTCGGCGACTTCCTGAATGGCTGCTGTAAGTTTGTCCATGTGTATGTCTCGCTGGTGGTGAAACCTGCCCGTGGCGCCAGGGCCGGGGTAGTCTGTGGGTGTGGTTAGGCGGCGATGCCGCTGGGAGAGAAGGAGCGGCGAATCTCGTCCGCCGTCACGTCACGGCAAAGCCCTGCGAGGGCTTCGGCATAACGGGTCTCCCCGGTGTATTCGGTGCGAGGCAGGGAGTTGCGATTAGCCCACTTGTAGAGCGCTCGGACAGAGACGCCGCAAGCTAGGGCCGCTGCCTCCATGCCGCCCACCTTGTCGAACAGTTCTCGCAGGGAGTGCATGAATGTTTCCTCAGCAAAATGAACCTACAGTACATATTAAACCTGTACTGACAGTCCCCGCAAGGCAATCCATCATTGAACGCATGGTTCAATCTAATAAGCAGGTCTTGCGGGACGAGTTCGCTGCGCGACTAAGGCGCGCCTTGGTCAATGCCCATGTGCAGCCACACGGCTCTGGCGTGTTCCTCAAGGAGGCAGCGGGCGTAACGCCTAAAGCTGCGAGCAAATGGCTCAACGCCGAGTCGACGCCAGGAGTCGACAAGATGCCCGCCATTGCGCGGGCGCTCGGCGTGCGCACCGAATGGCTGCATTACGGAGAGGGTGAGATGCTGGAGTCGAGCAACGTTGCCGAGCATCCAGCGTTCAAAGAGTCTAACGTCGCGCCGCCACCGAAGATGCAGGGCTATGTCCCGGTGATCTCGTGGGTGCAGGCAGGCGCCTGGACCGAAGTGTGTAACGTCGACTTCCTTGGCGAAGAGATGGTGCCGCGCCCGCCGGCATGCTCCGACGCCACGTTCGCACTACGCGTGAAAGGGCAATCGATGTTGCCGAGGTATGAGCCCAACCTGATTATCTACGTCGACCCCGAGGTGCTGCCGTTCGATGGTGACGACGTGGTCGCCGTTCTGACCGATAGCAACGAAGCCACGTTCAAGCAGTTCGTCGAGGAGCCCGGCGGCGGGCGCATGCTCAAGGCCCGCAACCCGAGCTGGCCTGACCCCTGGGTGCCGATCAACGGCAACTGCGAGATCATTGGCGTGGTGATCGCCACGATGTGGATGAGGACGCCTAGGGCGTCATGAGGCTTTTCCGGGCCCGGCGGAAACCATCAGAGGACGGCAGGGATGGCGAGAGACCTAAAGCAGTACGATGATCCGTTGAGCGTGTATGACGTCAGTCGCTTCCTGACCTTGATTGAAGCGCCCAACATTTGCGACGGCTGCCACGGAGAAGGAATGCTGATCCCGGCAGACGTGGATACTGAAGCTGTGTATGAGTTCAGTCAGCCTGTCTCAAACATGTCAGTGGAGCCGATGGTTTTCGTGACAACGGTGTGCACTCATTGCGGTCGCACTACGTGGTACTGGAAGCAGACAGTAGTAATGCGCCTCAACTTGACGCCCTGGGAGCCTGATCGTGAGTAACCAAGAGCGCAAGTTCCCTCTGGTCAAGCCCATACAGGAACACTCCAGGTACGACGGGTCTCGCTTGCCGCCTCAAGATGTTGATGGCGATAGTGGAGAGGGATATCCTGACGGCACAGAGCCTTCTTCACTGGGAAACTCTTCCATGAGCACCCAAGATCGTTACATCGATGCACGCTTGGAAGGCATCGAAGCTAAGCTGGATGCTCGCATGGAAGCCTTGCAGCGCTTCCAGGAGCAGGCCGACGCGCGCGCCGAGAAGTCCGTTGAGCGTGTTGAAAAGGCCGTCGAGCGGGCTGAGGCAAGCAATCGATCCACTCGCTGGACGGTGATCGGCACCGGACTTGCTGTCATTGGATTGGTAGCGACCATCCTGTACGGCAATCTGACGGCGTTCCAGCAGACGGTGTCTGACCAGGGCGCTTGGTTGCGGCAAAGTGTCGAAAGGATCGAGTCAAAGGTCGAGTCGCGCCCCGCTTCCGGCTCATCTGAAACGGTATTGCCCGAGAGTTAGACATGCCGCGATCCAAGAACCCGCCCGCGAGGCGGGTTTTTGTGCCCGCGTGTAGCATCCCCGCCCGATAGCCGCCCTTGAGGCGGTTTTTTTGTGCCAAAAATTCAATCGAGTAGACCTTTGGTTCATCTGGTCACAAGAAAAATGTACTTTTGGTCTTGACGGTTATTGTACCTCTGGTTCATATTTATATCCGTGGACAGGGCAGCAGCCCACCACCGGCCACCTGGCCACGCTCTTTAACAATCTGACGAACCAGCCAGTCCGTAGCGTAGACATAGAAGGCGCGAGGGGCTGATGGGGATACGCCAACCGGGGCTGTCGAAGTACCGGAGAGGATTCCGGGCTTTGCCACGGCAGAGCCCATCCGAAAGCGGTGAATGCGCAGGCTGATGCGCAGGGAGCAAAGAGGTGATGGGTTCCTAGGCCGGTGACTCGGAGCTTCCGCAGTGGGCCACTAAGGCAGTTGGCAGGGCTCAACACCCTGAGAGTCGGGTTCGATTCCCGCATTGCACGCCGGAGATCAGCATCGGCCACCGCTTTCGGATGACAACGGACAGGAGAGCACGATGCCGAACGAACTTGAAATGCGGCTAAGGCCGATGGATGAAGCCCCGCGAGACGGTACCAAGATTATCGTCAAAGAGCGGAATCAAGACGGCAACTGGTATCGCCTCTGTTGGTGGAAGAAGCCTTATAGCACCAACTCCAATTGCGGTGCCTGGCAGCACCTTTGCGACGGCGACGCCGTATCGCAGATTACCGAGCAGAGGGCGCTTGGCTGGATGCCTGAGCCGAGAAGCGCGTGACAACGGAGCCTACGGGCGAGGGGGAGTGATGCATATCGAAGGACCAGAGGACATGCCGGTATGCCCCGGCTGCGACAACCCAATTGAGGCGCACGAGCCAGCCGAGGTCATCGTCGCTTTTGGGTACCAGGCACTGGCTTGCCAGAGCTGCATAGACGAGATGGAAGAAGGCGACTGAGCACCACGCGATCCCATGCGTCAGTTGGGCCCAGCGCCCCGCCCCGGGCCAGAGTACGGGGCCATCGGAGAGGGTTGTGAGTGATGGCGTGGCGCAGTGTTAACCGACGGCCCGGCATTTCGCGAGTGCGGTGATCGGTTGCGTAGCGATTGGCAATAACCCAGGGGTAGCGCTGCCCCTGGAGCAGTTGCCAGACGTGAGGCTTAGCGCACCTAACCATGGAGTTGGGAGGTCGCCCGTTGTGGGCCGCCATCACTCACAGTCTTCCCCGATGCACCCGCATCACCATCTGTTCCCTGCATTGCCCGCCATCGTGCGGGCTTTTTTCTTCCAGGAGGTCGCATGACCGCAGACACAGCACGCCGTCGCCTCGGGCTGCGGCCTCACGTCGGTGAGCACTGGACCGACAAGATGATCACGAGCGAGCACCGGCGCCGCTGGATGCGCCGAGAGCGTTGGCAGCAGCGCAAGGCCATGGCGGCCCAGGGCGTGACGCCAGGCATCGAAATTTGGAGGTCGGTATGAGCAGAAGCGGATACATAGATGACCAAGACGACACCTGGGCGCTAATCCGTTGGCGAGGCGCCGTAAATTCCGCTCTCCGTGGAAGACGGGGGCAGACGTTCTTGCGAGAGCTCCGAGACGCGATGGATGCGATGCCAGAAAAGCAGCTGGTCAGGGATCACATGGAGTTCAACGGTGGCTTTTGCACTCTCGGCACCGTTGCTCACGCAAGAGGGTTGGACACCCAGTCTCGCGACCCGGAGGAAACGGATTATTGGGCTGAGCAATTGAACATCTCCGAAGCGATGGTGCGAGAGATCGTTTTCATGAACGACGAGGCCTGGTTCCGAGATGAAACCCCCGAGCAGCGTTGGGAGCGTATGCGCAAGTGGGTTTCGGACAACATTCAGGGCGAGTCATGACCCCCGACACTTCATGGCCAGTTATCGGCGCGATCCTGTTCGCGCTGGCATTCATCGGCGCCGTCTGGTGGCGCTAGGAGAGCGATATGAACACAGCACTCGATCACCAACTGACTACCGATGCCGTCGGCGAGCGCCGGAAGGAAAGCGATGACGCCTTCGATATGGATGCCGAGCTGGCTCTGGATTCCTTCATTGATCACGGGCACCTGCCGGGCGGGTACGACGCCGGCGACGTTGACGCGGCGCTGATGGAGGAATGGCCGGACTGTCTGCACCAGGTCAGTCAGTGCAAGACGAGATTCAGCCAGTTGAGGGTATCCCAGCAAATTCAGGTCAAGCGGGAGCAGATCGCACTGCGCCTGGCCAAGAAGGGGCTTCGAGAGGAGAAGGAGGCCGCATGCGCTCACTGATCTTATTGGCGGTGCTCACCCTGGCCGGGTGTGGCGCCCAAGACATCGACACCGAATACGGCCACCAGCACGGCTATGACGCTGTGCGATCGATGATCAACAGCACGAGCCCGGCGCGCAACGGGATCGACTAACAAAAAGCCCCACCGACTGCCATCGGTGGGGCGGATGCGAAATACACAAGGTGAGGATAGCTCAATGAGCAACGCAATCGCCACTATCCGCGAGGACATCTATAACACGCGGGACTCGTTCGCCGCGGTGCTGAGCGAGCCGGGGCTGAACTTCGAACGCGAGGCCGGTTTTGCCGTTCAGGCGATCCAGGCCAGCGATTACATGGTCAAGGTGGCCATGGGCAATCGACAGTCAGTCGTCAATGCGGTGACCAATATCGCCGCTATTGGGATCAGTCTTAATCCAGCCAAAAAACAGGCCTACCTGGTGCCTCGCGACGGCAAGATTTGCCTTGATATCAGCTACATCGGGCTGATGGATCTTGCCATGGCAGCCGGCTCCATTCGTTGGGCTCAAGCCGAGCTAGTTCTCGTCAACGACAGCTTCGCGCTCCAGGGCATGGATCGTCCACCGCTGCATAGTTTCAACCCTTTCGCCAAAGACCGTGGCGACCCGGTGGGCGTCTATGTGGTCGTCAAGACAGCAGATGGTGACTACCTCACCGAGACGATGAGCGTGGACGAGGTGAATGCCATCCGCGACCGTTCAAGCGCATGGAAGGCTTACCAGTCGAAAGGCAAGTCATGCCCTTGGGTCACCGACTGGGGCGAGATGGCGAAGAAGACCTGCGTGAAGCGCGCCTACAAGTACTGGCCCAAAACCGAACAGCTTGAGCAGGCCATTCACCACCTCAACACCGAAGGTAATGAAGGCTTGGCGCCTGAGGGGGCGCCACGGGACGACCAGCTGGCGTCTCGGTGGATTGGTCAGGTGGTGAAGGCCGAAGGCACAGAGGCTCTGAAGGGTGTCTGGCAAAGCGGGCTCGCCGCAATCAAGCAGGCTGGTGACATGGAGGCCTATAGCCAGTTCAAAGCGGCTGTCGAGAAGCGTGGTGCCGAACTCAAGAAGTCCGAATCAAACACCTATGAAGGAGAGACACAATGCGAATCATAGAGTGCGACCAGGGTAGCGCTGATTGGCACCTCGCCCGCGCCGGCTGTATCACCGCCAGTATGTTCGAGACGGCCCGAGCCACGCTGAAAAGTGGGCCAGAGAAGGGCATGCCCACCAAGACTGCTCGCGACTACGCCTTTCGCCTGGCAATCGAGCGAATTAGCGGTGAGCCACTGGATGAAGGGTTCGAGACCTGGCAGATGCGCCGTGGTCACGAGCTTGAGCCAAAGGCGCGGATGGAGCACGAGCTGGCCACCGGCCTGATGGTTCAGCATGCCGGCTTCGTCACCACCGACTGCGGTTTTTTCGGTGCGTCGGCAGATGGCCTGATCGATCCCGAGGGTGGCAGTGAATATAAGTGCTTCATCGCTCCCGACAAGCTTCGTGCCTTCCACATCGATAACGACATCAGCACCGTCATTGACCAGGTGCAGGGCGGCATGTGGATCACGGGTCGCAAGTGGTGGCACATCGGCCTCTATTGCCCGGCACTTGAGTCGATCGGCAAGCAACTCTGGTTCAAGGAGTTCGAGCGCGACGAAGAGTACATCGGAAAGCTCGAGGACGACCTTCTGGCGTTTAAGGCCATGGTGGACGAATACGAACAACTGCTGCGAACCAAGGCAGCGTAGGAGGACAGCATGACCGCAGTCGCAGAGAAAGAATCAACCGAACTGGTCACCGTGCCAGACAAGGAATCCGCGCTCAAGGTGTTCAAGGCCGAACAGGGCCTTGATCCCTATCTGGCAACGATCCGCGGTGAGGTCGATGCCTTCATGGCATCCCCGCCGGCGCTGGATACCAACAAGGGCCGCCAGGCCTACGCCTCCATGGCCCACAAGATCGCTCGTAGCAAGACAGCGATCGACAACATGGGCAAGGAGTTGGTCGCCGACCTCAAGCAGCTACCCAAGACCATTGACGCCGAGCGCAAGCGGTGGCGTGACACGCTGGATGGGTGGCGCGACGAGGTGCGCGGGCCGCTGAATGAGTGGGAGGCGGCAGAGGAGGCGCGCAAGGAGCGCTACGAATCCCGCATTGAGGCGCTGAAGTCTCACGTAGCCCTTGCTGATGGCGAGCCTGCTGACATGGTCGCAGAGCTGATCAATCAAGCGGAAAAAACCAAGATCGACGAGTCTTGGCAGGAATATGAGGCCGAGGCACACCGAGTAAAGGAGTACGTGGTTTCTACCCTCCGCGTAGCCTTCGATCGTCAGCAGAAGCATGAAGCAGAGCAGGCCGAGCTTGCCCGCCTGCGCGCCGAAGCCGAGGCCCGTGAGCAGAAGGAACGCGAGGAGCGTATCGCCCGAGAGGCGGAGGAACGGGCGCGTCGTGAAGCCGAGGCGGCTGCACAGGCCGAGCGGAATGCCGTGGCCCAGCGTGAGCAAGCTGCGCGAGATGAGGCCGCCCGCAAGGAGCGCGAGGCCAGGGAGGCCGCAGAGCGTCGGGAGCGCGAGCACCAAGAGGCGATGGATAAAGCCCAGCGTGAGGCAGAGCAAGAGCGGCAGCGCATTCAGGATGAGCACCGTCGCATGGAGGAAGAGCGGCTGGCAGAGCAGCGCCGCCAGCAAGAGGACGCAGTACAGCGCCAGGCGAACAAAGAGCATCGCACCCGCATCAACCGCGCCGCTCTTGAGGCCATGATCGCCGGCGGGATGCCGGAGGACTGCGCCAAAACGGCTATCACGCTCATTGCGAAAGGGCAGATACCCAGTATCTCGATCAACTACTGACGGGCCCCACATCGGGGCCTTTTTTGTGGGAGGCCGTATGGCACGCACCTGGAGAGGATGGACCACCAGAGAGCTAACTATCCTTGATCGCGATTACCCCGCCGGCGTTCCGGTGGCGGAGATTTCTCGCCGCATCGGTCGCTCTCGTGATGCTGTGAAAACTCGAGCCCAAGAGCGCGGGCTAGAGCATCCGGCTCACAGCAGCGCGCAAGCCATTCGAAACTTTGAAGCGCTGCATGCCCGCCCGTTGGCAAACATCGCTCGAGAGTACCGTGACCGCAGACTGACCCGAACCACGCTGGCTCATGACATCGGCATCGAGAACAAGGCGCTCAGAAACGCCCTTGGTGACTCGCTCTGGTCCTCGTGGCCACGCATGACCATTGGCCGTATCGACGCCGCTAAGCAGCGCCGCAAGGCCGCATGATTGAACGCGCCGTGCCCGGTGGCGCCAATGACCGGGCTTACCGCAGGGAGTGGACGGGCAGAAATATCGCTCTCAGCTATCCGGGCGTCGACCTCCCTCGCTATCCGGTGCGTGCCGGACGCGAGAACCGCAATTGCGGGAGATGTCAGGGATGGCCGGGCACCGCACGTGAAGCGGCAATTTCTTTCTCAGCCTCGGCACACGCCGGGGCTTTTTCGTGGGAGCACGATCATGTGGTTCAAGAATCTCCACCTCTACCGGATGCACGAAGCAAGCCAGCTGGCTAGTGATCAGTTGGAGCCGGCGCTCTATGAGCAGGCGTTACGCCCTCTGAGTGGCAGCGAAGCACGTCGCGTGGGCTGGGTGTCGCCGGCCGGTCGCGGCGGTAATCGCTACCTGCATGAGCTTCAAGGTCATCGCCTCATGAGTATGTGCCGGCAAGAGCGAATCCTTCCTGCCTCAGTGGTGCGAGAGGAAGTCGAGGAGCGAGTCGAGGCGATCGAGGTCGCCGAGAGCCGCAAGCTGCGCCGCCAGGAGAAGCAGGCGATCAAGGAGCAGGTTTACGAGGAGCTGCTGCCGCGGGCATTCGTGCGGACGCAGCGAGTCGACGTGTGGTGGGACGTGCGCCGCAACCTGATCGGCGTGGCCACCTCGAGCCGCAAGCGTGCAGAGGAAGCCCTGGACCTGATGCGCGAGACGCTGGGCAGCCTCAAGGTCACGCCGCTTGCTACGCAGACCCTTCCGATGCGCGCCATGACGACTTGGCTTGCTGACCCCGGTAGCCGGCCGGCCGACATGCAGATCGGGGATCAGGTCGAGCTCAAGGCAAAAGGTGATGACGGCGTGATCCGAGCCCGCCAGGTGGACCTCGACAGCAGCGATATGCACGAGCACCTGGTCTGCGGGCGCCAGGCAAGCAAGCTCGCCCTGGGGCTTGAGGGACGTATGACCTTCGTGCTCCACGATGACCTGGCCATCAAAGCAATTCGCTTCGATGACGCGCTGATTGACGAGGCGAACGAGGCTGATGACGGCGATGACGCTGTAGCCCGCCTCGAGACCGACTTCCTGCTGATGGCTCAGGCCCTGGGCGAAAGCGTGGATCGCGTCGTGGAGTGGATGGGCGGCGAGGCTCAGCAGTATGGCGCGGGCCACAAGGATGACTTGCTTCGACAGGAGGAGCCATGACCAGTCTGAACCTGTTCGGCCATGAGCTCGTGATCGACAATTTCGCCGGCGGCGGCGGTGCCAGCGAGGGTATCGAGCAGGCCTTGGGGCGCCCGGTGGATCTCGCCATCAATCACGACGCCACGGCCATAGCCGTGCACACCGCGAATCACCCGGGCTCTCAGCACAGTGTCGCCGACGTGTGGGACATCGATCCCGAGAAGGCCGCCGCCGGTCGTCCGGTGGGGCTCGCCTGGTTCTCGCCAGACTGCCGCCATCACAGCAAGGCCAAGGGTGGGCGACCGGTCAGCAAGAGCGTTCGCGGTCTGGCCTGGGTGGCCGCCCGATGGGCAGCCAAGGTGAAGCCGCGGATCATCGCCCTGGAGAACGTCGAGGAGTTTCTGGACTGGGGCCCGCTGATGAAGGGCGACGATGGAAAGATTCGTCCTAACCCTGAGCGGAAAGGCGAGACGTTCCGAGGCTTCGTCAATTGCCTGCGGCGCCATGGCTACCAGGTGGAGTGGAAAGTTCTACGAGCGTGCGACTACGGTGCGCCGACCATCCGCCGCCGATTGTTCTTGGTGGCCCGTCGCGACGGACTCCCGATCAAGTGGCCCAAGCCAACGCATTGTGACCCGGCGTCACCGGCGGCTCGGTTGCGCAAGATGAAGCCATGGCGCTCCGCCGCCGAGTGTATCGATTGGTCGATCCCGTGCCCGTCGATCTTCGAGCGTGACCGCCCCCTGGCCGACAACACGCTCAAGCGCATTGCCAAGGGCGTCATGCGCTACGTCGTTGAGAGCGGCGACCCGTTCATCGTGCCGATCGCCAACTATGGTGGTGGCGCCGTGCAGGCCAATGACATCCGCGAGCCGCTGCGAACAGTCACAGCTTGGCCGAAAGGCGGAAGCTTCGCGGTGGTGGCTCCGACACTAGTTCAGACAGGTTATGGCGAAGCGCCAGGCCAAAGCCCTCGCGCTTTAGATATCGAGCGCCCGCTCGGCACAGTGGTCGCCGGTGGCCAGAAACACGCGCTGGTTGCTGCCTTTCTCGCCAAGCACTACACCGGCGTCGTCGGCGCCGACCTCCGGGGCCCAATGCCTACAGTCACCACTACCGATCATAACGCCCTGGTGGCCGCTAGCCTGGTGAACCTCAAGGGGAGCGATCGCGGTGGCAGAGACCTACGTGATCCATTGCCTACCGTATGTGCCGGCGGCACCCACGCCGCGGCGGTCATGGCGTTCCTGGTGAAGTACTACGGGCAGGGCGTCGGGCAGGTGCTGGACGACCCGATGCACACCATGCCGACGAAAGATCGTTTCGGGCTGGTCACCGTGACCATCGAGGGCGAGCAGTACGCCATCGTCGACATTGGCATGAGGATGCTGCAGCCCCACGAGCTGGCGGCAGCTCAGGGATTCCCCGACCACTACGAGTTTGCCCAGGTCAACGGCAAGCCAGTGCCGAAGTACCAGCAGGTCAGGCTGATCGGCAACAGCGTCAGCCCGCCGCCGGCTAAGGCCATCGTCGAGGCGAACTTCACTCATGAGCGCCGGTTTATGCCGGCACCACAAGACAAGGCGGCATAGCCGCAAGGAGGACGCATGCGAATCAAGACGAGTGAATTGGAAGGGCCGGCGCTGGAGAGCCCGCCTGACTTCCTGGTGATGGAGCAGCGCCGAACCCCAAGCGTTAGCTGCCGCCTTCGAAGCCAAATAGATAGATTCTCCGGTCCGGCCTAATATGCATAAAACAACAACAGCTGGAGTCGCTATGCCTGTCGATACTGCGAAGTTACTAAGCGTAGCGTCGAACGAAATCCGCGTCGAGATCATCGACATGCTTGAGGCTCGTGGCGAGATGACAGTCTCCGAGATCAATGCCGAGGTGTCAGTGAAACAATCAGCGCTTTGCCAGCATCTCGGAGTCATGCGGAATGCGAACGTCGTAGAAACGCGGCGCGAACGTCGAGCCGTTTACTACCACCTCGCTGAGAGCGCGGCACTACTCGAGCTGATCGAATGGCAACGACGGCACAGCCAGTAGTAATTCAATCATCGCACTAGCATCCATGCGACGGCGTGGCTTGGCCTGGGAGCTAGGTGTAATATGCGACAAAGTTCATGTGTAGGCGCAGTCATGCCAATTACCCCTCGCGAGCTGCTTCGCATCGCGGCTAACAAAGAGCGCTTTGCAATCCTTGAGACTTTAGAATCACATGGTGAGATGAATGTGACTGCGATAGCTGCTGAGTTATCGGTGATTCAGCCCACCATCAGCAAGCACCTTCGATTGATGCGCAACGCGCTGATCGTCGATTCAAGGCGAGAAGGGGTGTCAATCTACTATCGAGTCGCCGATGACCCTGCCGTGCTTGAGCTCATTGAATGGCAACGACGCCATCGCTAGTAGGAAATCCAGTCATCACGCCGCCCTCGAGGCGGCTTTCTTTTTGCCGGAGGACACGATGCAAAAAGTGCTCCTGACATACAACGAAGCGGGCGAAATGCTCGGCGTAACTCACTGGACGGTGAGGCGATGGGTACAGCAGGGAGTGTTGCGGGCAGTCGGCAGCGGAAAGGGACGCAAGGTCACGCTTGGAAGCATCAGACGACTGGCAGAGCTTGACGCCGACGCACAAGAGTATAAGGCTCACGGTGCGCCCGGCGTGCAGACAGGGGAGAAGACTGCATGCCACACAGAAGGTCGGATTCATCATACTGGTGGGCCTCGTACCTCGAACGCGGCCAGAGAGTTAGACGATCTACTGGAACCACGGACCTGAACGAGGCCAAGGCAATAGAGGCGAAATGGCGATCCCAGGCACACAAGGAACAGCACTGGGAGGTTAAGCTGCCTCGCCTGTTCGAGGAAGTGATGCTCGAGTACCTGCGTGGGTCTGAACACCTGCGTAGTCTCGAGACATTGAAGCGGCAGACAAAAAACCTGCTGGCGTTCTTCAGGGGCCGGCAGGTGAATGATCTGACGGGTCAGGATATCAAGGCATATTGCCGGAAGCGTAAGGATGAAGGCAGGGCCAATGGCACGATAAACCGGGAGTTAGCTGCTTTGTCGTCAGCCATCAACCACTGTAACCGAGAATGGGAGTGGGACCTGCCCAACCCGGTGAAGGGCAGGATGCTGAGGGAGCCACACCACAGGGAGCGGTACTTGACTAGGGCTGAAGTCGGGAGACTGATTGCCGAGGCGAGGAAGCTGCGTCACGGGGATCTGCTGGCAGACTTCGTAGAGGTCGCCGTCCACACGGGATGCCGGCGAGGGGAGCTGCTCAACCTTGACTGGTCGAGGATAGGGCTGGATAGGGAGAGGGAGTCGATCACGCTGAACGCTCGGCATACCAAGTCAGGAAAGCCCCGAATGGTTCCGATGAACGCAACGGCAGTAGCGGCGATAAAGAGAAGGGCGGCATGGCGTGCTGAGAACGCGCCACACTCGCCCTGGGTCTTCGCCCGTGAGGGCGGAACTCAAGTGAAGTCCTTGAGGTGCGGATTTGCTCAGGCAGCAAAGCAGGCTGGCCTATCTGATATCCGCATTCATGACCTTCGGCACACTGCTGCATCCTGGCTGGTAACAGACGGTGTTCCATTGGAGGTCGTGAAGGAGCTGCTGGGTCATTCCAGCATAACGATGACGGAGCGATATGCCCATCTTGCGCCGCATCGAGTGAGGGAGGCCGTGAATCAGCTAAGTCACGATTCGGTCACGTTCGATAATCTAGTGCGTCGAGACAACGTGGTCGGAATCGGGAAAAGCTGAGGCAAATCAAAATGGTGCGGATGGGGAGACTCGAACTCCCACGCGCTAAGGCACTAGAACCTAAATCTAGCGTGTCTACCAATTCCACCACATCCGCACGGTAGGCGGGCACATTTTACGATAGATGCCCCTAAAGTCAATGGCCTGTTGGCAGGGTGAGATGCATTGCTGCGGCCTCGGCTCGGGCCTTTGGCGTCTGGCCATCGAGTCTCGGCACGATACCCAGGCACGGCGCTGCCAGGCGGGCCCGCAGGTGATCGATGTTGTCGCCGAACAGGCCTGCATCGGCGGCAAACCCTGGGTCGACCAGGTTGCCCACCCACCCGGCGATCGGCAGGCCGTCGGCGCGGATCGCTTCGGCGCTCAGGCGTGCGTGATTGAGGCAGCCAAGCTTCAGGCCGACCACCAGGATCACCGGTAGCGCCAGGCGCTCGGCCAGGCCCGCGAGGTCTTCGTCGTCGTTGAGCGGCACACGCCAGCCGCCGGCGCCCTCGACCAGGGCCAGGTCGCGTGGCTCGGCCAGGGCCGGGGCGAGAGCGTGCACCAGACCCTCGAGGGTGAGCCGGTCCCCGGCGTAGCGTGCGGCAAGGTGGGGGGCGATGGGCGGTGCATAGGCGTAAGGGTTGATCTGCTCATAGGCCATGGCGGGCGTGCTCTGAGCCTGCAGGGTCAGGGCATCGATGTTGCGCAGGCCAAGCGCCGTGGATTCGCACCCCGAGGCGACGGGTTTCAGGCCCAGGGTGGTCATGGCCTGTCGGCGGGCCAGGGCCAGAAGGCCCGAGGCAACCAGGGTCTTGCCGGCGTCGGTATCGGTGCCGGTGATGAAATAGCAGGGCATGGCAGGCCTCGTGGTCAAGGGCATGGGGCATGGGGCCGTCGAGCCGAGCCGCGGCGGCACGAGTCTCGCTTCGGCATTGTCATCGGCATTGTCATCGGCACTGTCATCGGCACTGTCATCGGCGTTGTCGCCGGCAACCAGAGGCGTTGATGTCGCCCCCGGTGGCTTTAGTGCTCGAGCACCAGGGTCAGGCACTGATAGCTGACCGGCAGGCCTCGCCGTGTGCGGAGTGTTTCGTAACGCGACCGGGCACGCTCGATGTCACCTCGGGTCAGCCGGACACCGTCCCTGGCGACCTGGGCGCCGACGCCCTTGACCGAGGCCATGACGGCGGCCAGGTCGGCATAGTAGAAGCGTTCCCGTCGCTGGCTGATGTGGATGCGTCGCCAACCGCCAAGCGCTGCGGCTTGGCGGTGGGTCGCGAGATCGCTGAAGGCCAGGACACCACTGGAGGTGGCGGGTCGCGACCAGGCCAGGTCGATCTCGGCCAGAGTGCCTGGCGCCAGGGTGTTGACGATGGTGCGGCCGCCTCGGCGAGTCACCCGAGCGAATTCCGCGAGTACCGCCGGCAGGTCGAGGCACCACTGGATGGCCAGGTTGGAGACGACGAGGTCCTGGCTACCATCGCGCAGCGGCAGTCGTGCGGCATCGGCGCACAGCCAGTGGTTGTCGCCTGCGCCAGCCACTCGGTTGGCACCGTGACGGCGCCTGGCTTCGTCGAGCATGGCCGGTGTCACGTCCACGCCGAGCAAGCGTGCCTCGGGGTAGTGTCGACGTATCGCTGGGGTCAGCGACCCCGGGCCGCAGCCAACGTCGACGATAGATCGTGCCTGGGCAGGAAAATAGTCACCAAGAGACTGGGCCATCTGGGCCTGGGCAACGGCCTGCTCGGCGTAGCCCGATGCCGCACGCGAGAACGCACGAGCGACGCGGCGTTGCCAGTTCGCCGCCAGGTCGTCGGTGTCCGGCGGCGTCGCGGGTCGCGTTTGGCGTGGCGCGGCGGAGGGTAGAGGCAGGTTCATGGGCTGGCCTCACAGGAGCGCTGTGTGGGGGATGCTTGCATGGCCTTGGCATGGCGTTCGATGGCGGCTGCCAGGCGGGATGGCTGGCTCGTCATCGGGCTGTGGCCGGCGTCTTGAATCCGCTCATGGGCGGCGCGGCGAACCTCGGGCGCCAGCAGCGGGTCGCTGTCGCCGCACAGGTGCACCACCGGGCAGCGGGCGGCGGATAGCGTTCTTTCGACATCGAGTGTGGCCAGGGCATCGAGGCCCCTCGCCAGGGTGTCAGTGTCGGCCGGCGGCTCGTCGCCGAGCCAGCCGCGCAGTTCGCGAAGGGACTCTCTGGGTGAGGGTTCGCCGCGGAGCTGCCAGCGCAAAAAATGGTCTCGGGTGGCGTCCGGGGCGCGCTGGAAGGCCTGGCGAAAGCGTTCCAGGGCATGATGATCGACGCCCTCGGGATGACAGAAGCGGGGGCCCATGCCGAGCATGATCAGGCCCCGCGGTGCGGGCAGGTACTCGAGCAGCGCGGCGGCGTACAACGCGCCGAGCGACCAGCCGACCCAGACCGCATCACTGGGCAGGTCGTCGGCCATCGCCGCGGCCATGGCCGGTAATGCCTCGGCGTCTGCCATCGGACGCTTCCGGCGTTGCCCCACGCCAGGCCAGTCGGGACGCGAGGTGTGAGTGGCCGGCGACCAGTAGGGAGTCAACGGCAACCATACGCGCGCGTCGACCCCCCAGCCCGACAGCAGGACCAGCGCGGTCATGTTGCGGCTTCCGTCATGAGCTCCCCCAGGGCCTCGAGCAGCGCGTGAATGTCTTCCGGGCGGTGGGTGGCGCTAAGCGTGATGCGCAGGCGCGACTGGCCCTTGGGCACCGTGGGCGGACGGATGGCGCCAACGCGCAAGCCCGACTGGCCGAGGCGGGTGGCCCAGGTCAGGACCCGGGCCTCATCGCCGAGCAGTAGCGGCTGAATGGGCGTGGTCGAGGCCATCAAGGGCAGGCCCAATTGCGCGGCTCCCGCGCGAAATGCGGCGATGTTGTGCGCCAGGCGCTTGCGGCGCTGGGGCTCGTCCTTGATCACTTCCAGCGCTGCCAGGGTCGCCGCGGCGACCCCCGGAGGCAGGGCCGTCGTATAAACGTAGGGGCGGGCGAACTGGATCAGGTGGTCGATCAGGGCGTCGTCACCGGCGACGAAGGCGCCGGCGGTACCGAGGGCCTTGCCGAGGGTGCCGACCAGCACCTGGACCTGGTCGCTGCCGTGACCGCGCCCGACGCAGCCGTCGCCGGCATCGCCGAGCACGCCCAGGCCGTGAGCGTCGTCGATCATCAGCCAGGCGTCGTGGTGCCTGGCCTGCGCCGCGAGGCCTGGGACGTCGGCGATATCGCCATCCATGCTGAACACCCCATCGCTGACGATCAGGGCGCGATCCGCCGCCGGCTTACGCCGCAGCAGGCGCGCGAGATCGGTCAGGTCGGCGTGATGAAAGCGCCGCGAGCGAGCCCCGGCCAATTGGGCGCCGTCGATCAGAGAGGCGTGGTTGAAGCGGTCCTGGTAGACGTGAACCCGTGAGTCGCACAGGGCCTGCAAGGTACCGAGGTTGGCCATGTAGCCGGTGGAGAACAGTAAGGCGCGCGGGCGGCCGGTCAGTCGGGCCAGCGCCTCCTCCAGCGCTTCGTGTACCTCGAGGTGTCCGCTGACCAGGTGCGATGCGCCGCTTCCGGCGCCGAAGCGACACGCGGCCTCGGCCTCGGCCTCGGCCAGGCGCGGGTCGCGGCTGAGGCCGAGGTAATCGTTGCTGGCAAAATCGATGAGCGCGTCGGCGCTGGGGCGAGTGCGTCGCACCCGCCAACACCCGCTGTCGTGTCGCTGGCGGGCACGCTCGGCGAGATGGTCAGGCCAGCGGCATGCGATGCTCATCGTTAGACCGCCGCGGCGTCGTAGAAGAGCGCCTGGGAGGCCTGGCGTTGCATGGCCTGGGTCAGCTCGCCCTCGCGTTCCTCGTCGCTGTGGCAGGTGTCGCGGCGTTCAGGATAGATGCCGAGCTTGGTGAACAGGGCACGGTCTTTCTCGACCTGAGGGTTGCCGGTGGTTAACAGCGTATCGCCGTAGAAGATCGAGTTGGCCCCGGCCAAGAAGGCCAGCGCCTGGGTCGATTCGTCCATCTGCTCGCGGCCGGCAGAGAGGCGCACGTGGCTCGCCGGCATCAGGATGCGGGCAACGGCGATGGCGCGCAGGAACTCGATGGGGTCGAGGTCAGCGACGTTTTCCAGCGGTGTTCCTGGGACTTTGACCAACATGTTGATCGGCACGGATTCGGGGTGAGGGGACAGCTTGACCAGTTGCTGGAGTAGCGCCGCGCGGTCACGCGGAGCCTCGCCCATGCCGAGAATTCCGCCGGAGCAGATCTTCATGCCGGCGTCGCGGACGTTGCCCAGGGTGTCGAGACGCTCGGCGTAGCTACGGGTGGTGATGATCTCACCGTAGTATTCCGGTGACGTGTCGAGATTGTGGTTGTAGTAGTCGAGGCCGGCATCGGACAGTTGGCGGGCCTGATCGCCATCGACCATGCCCAGTGTCATGCAGGTTTCAAGGCCCAGCGCCTTGACCCTCTTGACCATCTCAAGCACTACCTCGAGATCGCGCTGACGCGGGCTACGCCAGGCCGCTCCCATGCAGAAACGGCTGGCGCCGGCGTCCAGGGCCGATCGGGCCTGCTCCACCACCTTGTCGATCTCGAGCAGCTTTTCCTTGTCGAGGCCCGTGTTGTAGTGGCCGGACTGCGGGCAGTACTTGCAGTCTTCGGGGCAGGCGCCGGTCTTGATCGACAGTAGCGTCGACACCTGCACGGCATTGGCGTCGAAGTGTTGACGATGGACGTGCTGTGCTCGAAACAGCAGGTCGTTGAAGGGCAATGCGAAGAGGGCTTCGATCTCGTCGAGGGACCAGTCGTGGCGCGGGACGCCGGCCTTGTCTAGGGTGGAATCGAGGGCATGCGGCATGGCGGACATGGAGGGCTCGCTATGGTCAACTCTAAGGAGGGTCACGGGTTGACGCTAAGGATAAGGCTCCTGTCGGAGCTGTCAACCCGGGTGGCTATGGAGGTTGACTACTGGCTGGCGCGGCTCTTGCCGGGACGCTGCTTCCTGTGTCTGGCATCGCTTGGGGATGAAAGGCGTGGCTCGCGGCCTGTGGGGTGGCAGCGGGCGGCACCGCTGTGCATCACCTGTCGCCGTCACTTGCCGTTCAATCGACGGGGTTGCCCCGGCTGCGGCGAGCCGCTGTCCGTGGCCGCGCCATCGCTGTGTGGTCGTTGCCTGGTCCGGCCGGCTTCCTTCGACGCGACCCTGGCCCCGCTGCTCTATCGGGGGGAGGTGCGCCAACTGATGCAGCGCTACAAGTTTGGCGCCGACCGACGCTGTGGTCAGCTGCTGGTGGCCGTGTTTCTCGAAGGGCTCCTCGAGCGATCGCTCGAGGAGCCCGGGGACGCGCGCCAGGTCAGTCCCATGCCCGAGGCACTGGTGGCGGTGCCTGTGCACCCTGAGCGCGCCAGGCAAAGGGGCTTTGATCAGGCGCAGTGGTTGACCCGCCAGCTCGCGAGGCGCTTGGGAATCCCGTGTTGCGTCGCGCGCCGGCGGCGCGATGACGGCTCCCAGCGCGGCCTCGATCGGCGCCAGCGGCGGCACAACTTGCGCCACGCCTTCGTCGTCGATGGGCGCTTGCCACAGCATATTGCGCTCGTCGACGACGTGATGACGACCGGTGCGACGCTCGATAGCCTGGCTCGGGCCTGCCGCCGCCGCGGCGCCTGTCACGTCGAGGCTTGGGCGCTGGCGAGGACACCGCGGTCGGAGCTCTGCTAGCATGCGCCTTTGCCCCTTTGGTTCGGAGTCGCCATGTCCGCCTCTTTACATCCCTTCGCCGAACTGTCGCCGGCACGCGTGGTTGGTGCCATCGAATCCCTCGGGCTATGGCTGCCGGGGGAACCCTTCGCGCTCAATAGCTACGAGAACCGGGTCTATCTGGTCCATGATGACGAGCGCCGCCGCTGGGTGGCCAAGTTCTACCGGCCCGAGCGTTGGAGCGATGCCCAGATCCAGGAAGAGCACGACTTTCTTGAAGAGCTGTCGTCGGCGTCGGTCGCGGTCGCCGCGCCCTGGCGCAACGACAGTGGGGTCAGTCTCCACCACGTCGAGGGGATGCGCCTGGCGCTGTTCCCGCAACTACCGGGGCAGGCGCCTGAGCTCGACAATCCCGAGCACCTGTTTGCCCTCGGCGAGGTCGTCGGACAGGTGCATGAGATCGGCCAGCAGCGGGCGTTCGACCACCGGCGGCGTCTGGCCCCGACACTGATGGCCAACGAGGCTCGGCAGACGATCCTGTCGAGCCAGTGGCTGAGCCAGAAGCAACGCGCTGTCTACGAGCGCGTGTCTGACGCGCTGGTGCGTTGCCTGGAGCCGCATGAGTCGGCGTTCAAGCGCTGTCTGCGCGTCCATGGCGACCTGCATATCGGCAATATTCTCGGCCGCGATAGCAGCTTCGCGCTGGTGGATTTCGATGATGCCTTGATGGCCCCGGCGGTGCAGGATCTGTGGATGCTGCTCACGGCCCAGGGGCCGGAAGAGCGTCAGATGCAGTTGTCGGAGGTCATCGAGGGCTACGAGCAGGCGCTGGAATTTGATCGCAGCGAGCTTGCGCTGATCGAACCGCTGCGGGCGTTGCGGCTGATGCGCCATAGCGCCTGGCTGGTGGCGCGTTGGGAAGACCCGGCGTTTCCGACCGCCTTTCCGTGGCTGGCCGACGCCGGGTACTGGGATGGTCACTTGCGCGAGCTAGAACAGCAGCGCCTGGCGATGAGCGACGAACGGTGGCTGGCACGCTTCTAGTGCGGTCAGTCGGAGCCGTGGAAACGCGTCCAGGGCGGTCGATGCGGCTGGCTCGTGGTCAGCGGGCTGGCCGCCGTGCGCCCATCGAAGATGCCGCGTGCCATGCAGATCCGCAGCGCACCGCGCCCGCAGCGCACCTTCCAATCCGGCGGGCGCGGTGCGTTGCGATGACCGGCGACGCTGCGTGGCCGCGTCGCGGGTGGCGCTGCTAGTCGGATGGCGCTGTTAAAGCGTTCGGCCAACCGATGGCGATGTCAGCGATGGGCGAAGACGTGGGGCTATTCGCTGGTGTCGTCCGGTTTGGCGGTGGGGCCTTCGGCGCGGCGCTTGGCATTGATCTCGGCGGACGGGTTGGCCATTTGCTCGATAGACAGCGGGTTGGTCAACTCGAGCTGGAACACCGCTTCGGTGGATAGCTCACAGCGGTCTTCGGTGCAGGCCTCGAGACCGAACTGGCCATCGGGCGCGTAGGCTCCGGCGACCAGCTCACCCGAGAAGATATGGCTGTCGCCGCCTTCGGCTTCGACACAGGTGACGGTCTGGGTGGTCAGCCGCAGCCGATCGCCATCGCGTTTGGCATCGCCCACCATGACGCAGTAGTGCGGCAGGGCAGAGCGGCCCTGGGCATCGGCAACGGGGGCTAGCATGATGTCGTCTTGGCGCGCATCGCCGCCGGCGAGTTCGATGGCGTCAACCAGGTGGACATCGAAGCGTGCCTTGGCGGGTAGCTCCAGGATGCTGCCAGGGCGACTGCCTTCGGCGGGTGCCTGGGGTTGCTCGGTCTGTGCCGACGACACGGGGACCAGCGCCACCATGCCGGCCAGGATCAGCAACAAGGACGATGAAGCGAGAGGGAAAGGAAGTCGCATGGGAGGGCTCGCGGGACTGGCGATAACAGGATCGAGACGCTGACGATAGCATAGGCGATGGTGGGCGACAGCCGCAGGGCCACTTCCGCGACACTCTGCCACGCTGGCCTGTCGGTTCTGACGTCGGTTCTGACGTCGGTTCGTCGGTCGGCGCCACGAACAGGGCTCAGGACTGCGTCGTTGCCTCCGTTGAGGTAGACTAGCCGCCAGGATGTCATTGTTGTTATACAAAGTGTGCACCAATGTACATTTTTTGCATAAGATGTGGTGGCCGGGCCATCGCAGCACCGAACGTCGCTATCCCTGAAGGGCCTGACCATGACTGACACGCTCGCCAACCACTACCGCAGCATCATCCAGGAGTTGGGCGAAGACCCCGATCGCGAAGGCCTTGTCGATACCCCTGTGCGGGCGGCCAAGGCCATGCAGTTCCTCACGCGTGGCTACACCCAGTCGCTCGAGGAAATCATCAACGGTGCGGTGTTTACCTCCGATACCGACGAGATGGTGTTGGTCAAGGATATAGAGCTGTACTCGATGTGTGAGCATCACCTGTTGCCGTTCATCGGCAAGTGCCACATCGCCTACATGCCCAGTGGCAAGGTGCTGGGGTTGTCGAAGTTCGCGCGTATCGTGGACATGTTTGCCAGGCGCATGCAGATTCAGGAGAACTTGACCCGTCAAATCGCCGATGCCGTCCAGCAGGTGACCGGTGCGGCTGGCGTCGCGGTGGTCATCGAGGCGCGTCACTTGTGCATGATGATGCGTGGCGTGGAAAAGCAGAATTCCAGCATGACGTCCTCGGTAATGTTGGGGGCCTTCCGCGACAAGTCCAGCACGCGTCAGGAATTTCTCACCCTCGTCAACAATCGCTGAGCAGGCGCACGGCGAGACAGGTAGCCAAGCACTCCCGGAGAGGCCATGTCCCTTCACGTATTGGATGACCAGCACCTGGATCATGATCTGGCGACGATCCGCATCAAGAACCTGCGGCTGCGCACCTTCATCGGGATCAAGGACGACGAGATCCAGAATCGCCAGGACGTGGTGATCAACGCCGTCATTCGCTATCGAGCGGACAAGGCGGTGGCGTTCAACCATATCGAACAGGCGCTGAACTACCGCACCATCACCAAAGAGCTCATCGCCCACGTGGAAGACAACCGCTTCCTGTTGCTCGAGCGCATGACGCGTGAGGTGCTCGACCTGATCATGAGTCACGAGCAGGTGCTGACCACCCAGGTCGAGATCGATAAGCCCCATGCCCTGCGCTTTGCCGACTCGGTCTCGATCACGCTGTCGGCCTCTCGTGAGCCTCGTCGTCCGGCGCCTCACGGCGGCTAATTTCGCACGCGCGGTGCTGGACCGAGAACCGCGTGGCGCCCCGCCGGCGGGGTCCGGGCAGGGTAACGAGCCGCGGGTCTCGCCACGTCGCCATTGTCTGGCGTCGGGGAAAATGGTTGGCCTGCATGGTTGGCGGTCCGGGGGCTAAACGCTTAGCATGAAAGCGATTGCCCACGCTGCCATTTGCCCAGGAGCCCCCATGAAAGCCCTACATGATATGCCGCTGTATCGCCCCTTTGCCTACATCGATGGCAGTTGGGTGGCCGCCGACAGCGGCGAGCAGATCGATATTCTCAACCCGGCCACTGGCGAGCAGATCGCGCAGGTGCCGCGGCTCGGGCGCGCCGAGACCGAGTGCGCCATTGACGCTGCCGAAGCGGCGCTGCCGGCATGGCGTGCGATGACGGCTCAGGAGCGCGCCGACATTCTGATGAAGTGGTATCAATTGATGCTGGACCATCAGGACGAACTGGCCGCCATCATGACCCTTGAGCAGGGCAAGCCGCTCAAGGAGGCGGCTGGCGAGATCGTCTATGCGGCGAGCTTTCTGCGCTGGTTCGCCGAAGAGGGGCGGCGTGTCTACGGCGAGACCATTCCTGCCGCCAATGCCAATCAACGTATCGTGGTGACCAAGCAGCCGGTGGGCGTGTGTGGCGCGATTACGCCGTGGAACTTCCCCGCCGCCATGATTACCCGCAAGGCCGGTGCGGCCCTTGCCGCCGGCTGTACCATCGTGGTCAAGCCGGCGAGCCAGACGCCGCTGTCGGCGACCGCGCTGGCCCAACTCGCCGAGCAAGCCGGCGTACCGCGCGGGGTCTTCAACGTGGTGCCGGGGTCGGCCGCCGAGATCGCCGCGGCATTGACCGACTCGCCGGTGGTGCGCAAGATCACCTTCACCGGATCCACCGAGGTGGGCCGCACCCTGATGGCCCAGGCGGCCCAGAACATCCAGAAGATTTCCCTGGAGCTCGGCGGCAACGCGCCCTTTATCGTGTTCGAAGATGCCGATCTCGATGCGGCGGTGGACGGCGCCATGGCGGCCAAGTTCCGCAACGCCGGACAGACCTGCGTCTGCACCAACCGCTTCCTGGTGCATTCCAGTGTCGTCAACGCCTTCAGCGAGAAGCTGTCGGTGGCCATGAATAGCGAGCTCAAGGTCGGTGATGGTACGACCGTGGGTGTCAACATCGGCCCGTTGATCGATGACAAGGCGGTCAACAAGGTCAACGAGCATATCCAGGATGCCGTGGACAGCGGCGCGGAGCTGTGGCTGGGCGGGCACCCGCATCCGCTGGGCGGGAACTACTTCACGCCGACCCTGGTCAGCGGCGCGACCCGCGAGATGAAAGTTGCCCGGGAGGAAACCTTTGGCCCGCTGGCGGCGGTGTTCGCCTTCGAAGACGAGGAAGACGCCATCGAGCTGGCCAACGACACCGAATTTGGCCTGGCGGCCTACTTCTATTCACGCGACCTGGGACGCGTGTGGCGCGTTGCCGATGCCCTCGAGTACGGCATGGTCGGTATCAACACCGGCCTGATCTCCAACGCCGCCGCTCCCTTTGGCGGGGTCAAGGCCTCGGGGCTGGGGCGTGAAGGCGGCCACCAGGGGCTCGAAGAGTTCCTCGAGACCAAGTATCTGTGCATTGATCTAGGCTGACGGCGGACCGTCCTGACCGGCCGCCTTGCGCGCTCGCTGAGCGTCAGACCGTAGCAACACAACGCCCCCACTGAAAATTCAGTGGGGGCGTTTTTCGTTGTGCCTGAGGTTTCCGCGCCAGGGTCGCCGCGAGGCGGCGCAGAGGCCTTAGTGGCGGAAGTGGCGCATGCCGGTAAACACCATGGCGATGCCGGCCTCGTTGGCCGCGTCGATGACTTCCTGGTCACGCATCGACCCGCCGGGCTGGATCACCGCCGTGATACCGGCGCTGGCGGCCGCATCGATGCCGTCGCGGAAGGGGAAGAAGGCGTCGCTTGCCATCACCGAGCCCGGCACCGAGAGGCCCTCGTCGGCGGCCTTGATACCGGCGATGCGGGCGGAGTAGACGCGGCTCATCTGGCCGGCGCCGACGCCGATGGTCTGGCCGCCCTTGGCATAGACGATGGCGTTGGACTTGACGAACTTGGCGACCTTCCAGGCGAAGGCCAGATCGCGCATCTCCTGCTCGCTCGGCACGCGCTCGGAAACCACGGTCAGGTCGTCGCGTTCGACCATGCCCAGGTCGCGGTCCTGGACCAGCAGGCCGCCGGTGACCCGCTTGAGGTCACGGCTGGGCTCACGTGTGCCGGGCCAGTTGGCCGAGACGTCGAGCAGACGGACGTTCTTCTTCTCGGCGACGATGGCACTGGCCGCATCGCTGACGCCCGGTGCGATGATCACCTCGACGAACTGACGGTCGATGATGGTGCGGGCGGTGTCGGCGTCGAGGGCCACGTTGAAGGCGATGATGCCGCCGAAGGCGCTGGTCGGGTCGGTGGCAAAGGCCTTGTCGTAGGCGGCCAGAGCCGTTTCGCCGACGGCCACGCCACAGGGGTTGGCATGCTTGACGATGACGCAGGCGGTGTCGTCGAAGCTCTTGACGCACTCGAGGGCGGCGTCGGTGTCGGCGACGTTGTTGAACGACAGTGGCTTGCCCTGGAGGGTCACGGCGGTGGCGACGCTCGGCTCGCTGGCGTCGCCGTCGACGTAGAAGGCCGCGCTCTGGTGCGGGTTCTCGCCGTAGCGCATGGACTGCTTCTTGGTCAGCTGCAGGTTGTAGGTGCGCGGGTAACCATCGTCGGCGCCTTCGACCAGGCGGCCCAGATAGTCGGCGATGGCGCCGTCGTAGCCGGCGGTGTGCTCGAAGGCCTTCACCGCGAGATCGAAGCGCGTCGCCTGGCTCACGCCGCCCTGGCCGGCACGCATCTCGTCGATGACCCGGCCATAGTCGTCTGCCTTGACCACGATGGTGGTATGGGCATGGTTCTTGGCACAGGCGCGAACCATGGTCGGGCCGCCGATATCGATGTTCTCGATGGCGTCCTCGAGGCTGCAGTCGGGCTTGGCGACGGTTGCCGCGAAGGGGTACAGGTTGACGATGACCATGTCGATGGGGGCGATGCCATGTTCCGCCATGACCGCGTCGTCCTGTCCGCGACGGCCGAGGATGCCACCGTGGATGGTCGGGTGCAGGGTCTTGACCCGGCCGTCCATGATTTCGGGAAAGCCGGTGTGCTCGGAGACCTCGGTGACGGCGATGGCGTTCTCGGCCAGCAGGCGGTAAGTGCCGCCGGTGGACAGCAGTTCGACGCCGAGCGCGGACAGCTCACGAGCGAAATCGACGATGCCGGTCTTGTCCGAGACGCTGATCAGGGCGCGACGGATGGCGGTGGGGGAGGAGTGGGCCATGGAAGAGTCTCTATTGCGGACGAAAAGGCGGGGCCGAGGGGCCGGCGCCGGCGGGGCGCCGAGGCGCCCGCCGGGGGTCAGATCAGGTTGTAGTGCTTGAGCTTCTTGCGCAGGGTGCCGCGGTTTAAGCCCAGCATTTCGGCGGCGCGGGTCTGATTGCCTCGGGTGTAGTCGAGCACCGAAGACAGCAAGGGGGCCTCTACCTCGGCCATCACCATGGCGTGGAGGTCGGTGACCGTACCGCCGTCCAGGTGATCGAAGTAGCGTTGCATGGCCGAGAGCACGGCCTCGCGCAGTGGGCGGTCGTCGCGGCTGGCACCCGGCTGACCGGTGTCGATGCCGTTAAGCTCGCGGCTGGCGGCGTCCAGGTTGGAAACGGAGGACGTCTGGTCTATGGCTTGTCGGCTGGTCATGCGGCGCGGGTTCCATGATGTGCCACGGCCTTGGCCACGCGCGCGGGGGCGCTGGCAGGGTCGTGACGAAACAGTTCGTCGATAAAGCGTTGTTGGCGCTGGGCACAGTCGAGTGCATTGAAGGTTGCTCGCAGCTCGCGGCGTGCCTCATCGCAAAAGCGCGCGTCGCCGGCCAGGTACCAGCCCAGGTGCTTGCGCGCGATGCGTACTCCAATGGGGTCGCCGTAGAAGGCGTGGAGTGCCTCCAGGTGCCCGACGAGAACGTCGCGGCGTTCGCTGTCGTCGGCCCTCGGCAGGCGTTCACCATGGGTCAGGTAATGGTCGATCTCGCGGAAAATCCACGGGTTGCCCTGGGCGCCTCGGCCGACCATCACGGCATTCGCCCCAGTATAGTCGAGCACCGCCCGGGCTTTCTCGGGGGATGTGATATCGCCATTGGCAAAGACCGGAATATGGACCCGGGATACCACGTCGGCGATGGTGTCGTACTCGGCCTGGCCCTGATAGCGCTGCTGGCGGTGGCGGCCATGTATGGCCAGCGCCTGGATGCCGGCATCTTCGGCCATGCGGGCCACACGAACGGCGTTGTTGCTGTCCTCGCACCAGCCGGTACGAATCTTCAGGGTCACCGGCACGTCGACGGCAGCGACCACCGCGTCGAGAATCTCGGCCACCAACGCCTCGTCGCGCAATAGCGCCGATCCCGCCGCCTTGTTGCAGACCTTCTTCGCCGGGCAACCCATGTTGATGTCGATGATTTCGGCGCCTTGTTCGGCGTTGAGTCGCGCCGCCTGGGCCAGCATCTCGGCGTCGCCTCCGGCGATCTGAACCGCTCGCGGTCCGGGTTCGCCGCGGTGATCCATGCGCAGGCGCGACTTGCGCGTGTGCCATAGGCTCGGGTCCGAGGTGACCATCTCACCCACCACCAGGCCCGCGCCGAGGCGCCGACACAGCGTCCGAAAAGGACGGTCGGTAACCCCGGCCATGGGGGCCAGGATCACGGGGCTCGCGAGGCGATGCGGGCCGATGTTGGGCAAGGGGCGAGGCTTTGACATGGTTCGGGTCGTGGTTTCGGGGCTGCACATCATACGCGTGGAATCGTCGAGGGTGAAGGCGAGACGGAACGATTGGCTGGTCGGGGCGCCTTGGGCCAAGACGCCTGGTATCGACTCAGGCGTCGTCCCGACGCGGCCGCAGGCCGCTCAGGCGTACCCAGCCCTCGCGGATTTCCGGCTCATCCATGATCAACCCCTGGTCACGATAGGCATCCTGCACGGCGTTGGCCTGGTTCTCGAGGATCCCGGACAACGCCAGCCGGCCGCCCGGCGCCACGTGACTGGCGATGGTCGGTGCGAGCTCGACGAGCGGGCCGGCCAGGATGTTGGCGACGACCAGGGGGAAGCGCTCGGCGTTCATCTGCTCGGGGTAGCGCAGCGCCAGACGGTCTGGCTCGATGGCGTTGCGCTCGGCATTGTCTCGACTGGCACTCAGCGCCTGTGGGTCGATGTCGGTGCCGACGGCAGCATGGGCGCCGAGTTTCAGCGCCGCGATGGCGAGAATACCCGAGCCGCAGCCGACGTCGAGCATCTCGATGCCTTCGAGTTCGCCGGTCAGCGCCAGGGCGTCCAGCCATTCAAGGCACAGCGCCGTGGTCGGGTGGGTGCCGGTACCGAAGGCGAGGCCCGGGTCAAGGTGCAGGTTGACGGCATCGTCTTCGGGGGGCTCATGCCAGCTGGGGACGATCCACAGGCGCTGCCCCATCTGCATCGGGGCAAAGTCCTGCATCCATTCCCGTTCCCAGTCGCGATCGTCGAGCAGTTCGTGGTCGATCTCGGGGCAGGGCTCCTCGGGCATGGCCTCGGCCCAGGACGCCGCCAGGCGTTCAAGCATGGCCTGGAGGCCCTCCAGGTCGTCGTAGAGCCCGGTCAGGATGGTGGCGTCCCACAACGGGGTGGTGCCTCGGTCCGGTTCGAATACCGGTTCATCGTGAGCGTCCTGCAGCGTGATGGCGGTGGCGCCCTCGGCGAGCAGCAACTCCTCGAGGAGTTCGGCCTGCTCGGGGGGCACCTGGGCTTTCAGTTGGAGCCAAGGCATGAGGTTGCTCCTGAGTCGGGAAGAAGGACAGCCGGAAGGAAACGCAGCGGGGCGGCCTGGGCCGCCCCGCGAAGGCTCGCTGTGGTTACAGGCCGAGCTTCTTTTCCAGGTAGTGGATGTTGACGCCACCCTGCTGGAAGTAGCCGTCGCGCACCAGATCCTTGTGCAGCTCGGTGTTGGTCTTGATGCCCTCCACCAGCAGCTCGTCGAGGGCGTTGCGCATGCGTGTCAGCGCCGTCTCGCGGTCGACGCCCCAGGTGATCAGCTTGCCGATCAGGGAATCATAGTGGGGCGGTACGGTGTACCCGGTGTAGACGTGAGAGTCCATGCGCACGCCGAGGCCGCCGGGTGGGTGATACAGCGTCACCTTGCCGGGCGATGGCATGAAGGTGCGGGCATCCTCGGCGTTGATGCGGCACTCGAAGGCGTGGCCGTTGAGCTCCACTTGTTCCTGGCTGATCGACAGCGGCAGCCCCGAGGCGATGCGCAGCTGCTCACGCACGATGTCGACGCCGGTGACCATCTCGGTGACCGGGTGCTCGACCTGGACCCGGGTGTTCATCTCGATGAAGAAGAACTCGCCGTCCTCGTAGAGGAATTCGAAGGTGCCGGCACCGCGATAGCCGATCGTGATGCAGGCCTCGCGGCACGATTCGAGGACGCGGGCGCGGGCATCGGGATCGAGTCCGGGGGCCGGTGCCTCTTCCAGTACCTTCTGATGGCGGCGCTGCAATGAACAGTCACGGTCGTACAGGTGAATGGCGTTGCCCTTGCCGTCGGCCAGGACCTGGACCTCGACGTGGCGAGGCTTCTCGAGGAACTTCTCCATGTACACCGTGCCGTCGCCGAAGGCCGAATGAGCCTCGGTGCGGGTCACGGTGATGGCGGAGAGCAGGTGGCCTTCGGTGTGCACGACGCGCATGCCACGACCGCCACCGCCGGCGGCGGCCTTGATGATGACCGGGTAACCGATGCGACGGGCGGTGGCCAGAAGCTCACCCTCGTCATCGCCGAGGGGGCCGTCGGAGCCAGGCACCGTCGGCACACCGGCCTTCTTCATGGCCTCGATGGCGCTGACCTTGTCGCCCATCAGCCGAATGGTCTCGGCCCGGGGGCCGATGAAGGTGAAGCCGGAGCGCTCGACCTGTTCGGCGAAGTCGGCATTTTCCGACAGGAAGCCGTAGCCCGGATGGATAGCGCTGGCGTCGGTGACTTCGGCCGCGCTGATCAGTGAGGGGATGTTCAGGTACGACTGGCCAGAAGAGGCCGGGCCGATGCACACCGCCTCGTCTGCCAGGCGCACGTGCATCAACTCGCGGTCGGCCGTCGAGTGCACGGCGACCGTCTTGATGCCGAGCTCCTTGCAGGCGCGCAGGATGCGAAGGGCGATCTCGCCGCGGTTGGCGATAAGAACCTTGTCCAACATGGTGGTGTCCGCCGAATGTGGGAGGAAACGGAGAGCCGCTGAGGGTGTCAGCGCCGCTTAGGAAATGACGACCAGCGGTTGGTCGAACTCGACCGGCTCACCATCTTCCACCAGCACCGCTTCAATCACGCCGTCACGATCCGCCTCGATCTGGTTCATCATCTTCATGGCCTCGACGATGCACACGGTGTCGCCTTTCTTGACCGTGCTGCCGATCTCGACAAAGGTCTTGGCGCCGGGAGCCGGGGAGCGGTAGAAGGTGCCGACCATCGGGGACAGGATGGCGTTGCCCTGGTAGCTCGGGCCCGCCTCGACGGCCGGCTCGGCGGCAGCTGCTGGCGCGCTTGCCGGGGCCTGGGCGGGAGCGGTCGCCCAAGGCTGCGCGACCGGGGCCGGCTGCCAGGCGCCACCATTGGGATGGCGGCTGATGCGCACCGATTCTTCACCTTCCTGGATCTCGATCTCGCTGATGTTGGACTCTTCCAGCAGTTCGATCAGCTTTTTGACCTTACGAATATCCATGACGTTGTCTCGATCGGTTGAATTCGGGAGGAGGCTCGGGCGTTGTAAACCCGAGCTAAGTTGCTTGAGATCGCGGCAAGATGGCGTCTCTTGCCGTCTCTATCAGGCGAAAACTCGAAGTATGCGGATTTTGCCGAAATTCGCCAGGGTTGTCCAGAGTGACCGAACGCTGTTCGGGTAGGTGGCGGTAAGGTTCATGTCGTCGCGCCTGCGGCGAGGAAGGTGGTTACCTCCCGGGCATGGCTGGCGAGGGCTTCGGCGTCCAGTTCTCCCTGGATCCTGGCCTGGCGAAGTTCCTCCGCGCCGTTGAAGAACATCAGGCTCGGCGGACCGAACAGGCCGAAATGATCAAGGATCTCGCGGCTGGCCGCATCGCTATCGGTGACGTCGACGTCGATCCAGCGGTAGTCGGCCAGGGCGCGCTGGACCTCGGCGGCGGGGAACACGTCGCGCTCCATGATCTTGCACGAGATGCACCACTCGGCGGTGACATTGACAAAGGCCGGTTGGCCGGAGGCCGACAGGGTCTGTTGCAGGTCCGCGAGGGTATCCACCACGGTGACCTCGGCATGCGCTGACACGGCCGTCTGGCCGCTCGCGCTTGGCGACGGGGCAATGGCCAGCGGGCGCAGCGGGTCATTGGCCCCGCGGGCGGCGCCGATGACCAGGGCGATGCCCCATACCAGCAACAGGATGCCGCCACCCTGACGCACCCGCGGCCAGCCCTGGCCGCTGGACAGGTTGAGGGCGCCGAGGGCGAGGGCGGTACCCACCGCGAGTCCCGCCCACAACAGCAACGCCACGGACCCGGGCAGCAGGCGCTCGACGAGCCAGATCGCGACACCCAGCATCAACACCCCGAAGGCCGCCTTGACACCGTCCATCCAGGCGCCTGAGCGGGGCAGCAGGGTGGTGCCGAAGCCGCCCACCAGCAACAGCGGAACCCCCATGCCGAGTGCCAGAGCCAGCAGCGCCGCGCCGCCCATCAAGGCGTCGCCGGTCGATGAAATGAACACCAGAGCGCCGGCCAGTGGCGCCGATACGCAGGGCGATACCACCAGCACCGACAGGGCGCCTGCCACGGCAAGGCCCAGAGGGCCGCTGCGCTGGGCCTTGGCCTGCCAGGCATCGATGCGCTGGCCAAGCCCGGAGGACAGGCGCAGATTGAAGACGCCGAACATGGCCAGGGCGAAGGCCGTGAACAGTAGCGCGAAGACGATCAGTACCGGCGCCGACTGCAGGCGGGCCTGGAGATTGAGGCCGGCACCGAACAGCCCCATCAGCACGCCCACGGCGGCGTAGGTCAGCGCCATGCCGGCGACATAGCTGCCGGATAGCACGAAGGCGCGGCCTCGGGTCGGGTTCTGGCCGACGATGATGGACGACAGGATCGGCACCATCGGCAGTACGCAAGGGGTAAAGGTCAGGCCCAGGCCGGCCAGGAAGAACAGGCCGAGCACGAGTGGCAGGCTGGCATCGCGCATCACGGCGCTGAAGCGGCCGTCTTCGCTGAGCGGCGCCGAGAGAGTGGAGGCGGTCGAGTCACTGGCGTTGTCGGGGGGCGTGCTCGCCGAGGTCTCGGCAGGGGCGTCTCCGTCGCCCTGGTACAGGGCCGCGGCGGCCTCGGCGAAGACGGCCGGAGGGCTCGACGGCGCGGCGGTCAGGGAGACGGTTTCCGGGGGGTAGCAGAGGCCGGCGTCGGCGCACCCCTGGAAGGTGAGCGCGATGTCGATGGGGCCATCGGGGGCCGCGTCCAACGGCACTTCGAACACCACCTGATCGTAGAAGACATGAACGTCACCGAGAAACTCGTCGGTCTTGGCCTCGCCCGGGGGCAGCCGTGGCGTGCCCAGGCGCACCGAGGCATCCGCCGCGTCGACGCTGAAACGATGGCGATACAGGTAGTAGCCGTCGGCGTTGTCGATGCCGATGTAGAGGCTATCTTTGTCCTGCCACGCGCTGGGGTGGAAGGCCTGGTCGACCGGCAGAAATTCGGAGGAACTCGAGGACGAGAAGAACTGGGCCTGAGCCGTCCAGGGGAGCAGCAGCAGGCAGCAAAGGGTCAGCAGGCGGATGGCGAAGAGCACGTCGTGTCCTTATTGACGAGGGTATGGCGGGTGTGACGGGATATGCCGCGACGTTGCGCGCCAGGGATCGAGCCTCGCTCTCAGACCCCGTGAACGGGCCGGGGTTCCCGGCGAGGACGCGCTATGATCAGATGCTAGAGTACTTTACCACTTCGGGGAGAGCCGTCCCTCTTCGCAGGCAGGCCAGCCGGTCGCCCCGGAGTTAGCCCATTTTATCTGCTATTTCTGTAAGGAGTGCCGCCCATGGTCAATCGCCGTATGCGCGCCGAGCGTCGTCGTGAGCAGTTGGAAAGTCCCCAGTACGGGTGGCTATGGAAACCGCTTGTCGCCCTGGTGGCATTGGCGTTGGTGGTGGCCATCGTGCTCGGTGTGTGGTGGAGCCTGGCACCCAAGCGCTTCGATGTGGAAACGGCGACCGCCGAGCAGCGTGCCGTGGCGACGCCGGCCTCGCGAGGGGCGGTCACGGTGGCGACCCTCGCGACCCTGGTCGATACCTTGCTCGACAAGCCCGGTGGCTATCTGCGCAACGACATCCTTCCCCCTGGGCTTGTGATGGATAACATGCCTGCCTGGGAGCTTGGTGTGCTGAATCAGGCTGCGCTGCTGACGCAGTCGCTGCCGACCATGGAGGGCGGCTCTGGGGAGTCGGTGGCGAGAATCAATGAGGCCCTCGGCGCCGATCCCGATGACTGGTTCAACACCTCGACCGAGGACCGTCTCGAGGCGGCGCGGGCCGAACTCGACGCCTACCTGGAGACCTTCGGTGAATCCGGTTCGGCGGCCTTCGGGGCTCGGGGACGCGGCGTAGGACCCTGGCTGGACGATGTCGGCGGGAGCCTCGATGCGTTGATCGAGCAGCTGTCGGCCAGCGTCGGCGATGATGACATGCTGGCAGATTTCGGTATCGCCGCGGCCGAGAACACCGACGTGCCGTGGTATCGCGTCGACAACGTCTTTCACCAGGCCCGCGGCCAGACCTGGGCGCTGCGCCAGTTGCTGGAGGCCGTCGAGCGCGACCAGTCCGATGCCATCGCCGGTGCCGGGCTCGACGAGGACTGGCAACGCCTGCTGGTCGAGGTCGAGCGTAGCCAGCGGCCCCTATGGAGTCCCGTGGTGCTCAGTGGCTCGGGGTTCGGTGTCTTCGCCAACTATCCGTTGATGATGGCACATGATCTGACCCGGGCGCGGACGATCATCGACCGACTGGTCGAAGGGTTGGGCGGCGTGGCGTCCGAGCCCGAGGCCATCGAACCACCGGTGACGGAGGTCGATCAGGTGCCCGAGGCAGCCGGTGACGATCCGTCGGCCCAGCAGATACCGGAAGGGCAAGAGGTCGTGGTAGACACGCCAGCCTCTGATCTCGCCGCCGAGGGAGACATGGCCGAGAGCGAGCCGACCGAGAGCAGAATGGCAACCGACGAAGCGGACTCCGGCGCCTTGGCGCCACCGCAGGGTGAGGCCGCCGGCGAGGACGCGCCGCAAGAGTAGTGGCCAGCGAGTCGTGTCGGCGCGCCACCATCACAGAGGCCGCCCCGCGCAAGCGGGGCGGCCTCTGTGATGGTGGCCGTCGCGGACCAGGTGGGCCGGATCAAGGCTGACGGATCAAGGCTGCCAGGTCAGGGCGCTCAGGCTCACCTGGCGATGGTTGCCTGGATCGGAAGCCAGCCTGGATCGGTGGCCAGTCCAGGCTTCAGGCTTTTCGATAGGCTGCAGCGGACTTCTCGATGGCCTTGCGCGCCGCCTCGACGCCTTCCCAGGACTCGACCTTGACCCACTTGCCCTTCTCGAGATCCTTGTAGTTCTCGAAGAAATGCGCGATCTGCTGGCGCAGCAGTTCCGGCAGATCGGTCACTTCCTGGACGTCGTCGTAGAGGCTGGACAGCTTCGGGTGCGGCACGCACACGAGCTTCGCGTCTTCGCCGGCTTCATCGGTCATGTTCAGGATGCCGACCGGACGGGCGCGAATGATGCTGCCCGGTGTCACCGGGTAAGGGGTGACCACCAGGGCGTCGAGGGGGTCGCCGTCGTCTGCCAGGGTGTGGGGAATGAAGCCGTAGTTGGCCGGGTAGAACATCGGCGTGGCCATGAAGCGGTCGACCAGCAGAGCGCCCATGTCCTTGTCGATCTCGTATTTCACCGGCGCGTGGTTGGCGGGGATCTCGATGGCGACATAGAGGTCGTTGGGGAGGTCCTTGCCGGCGGGGATGTTGTCGAAGTTCATGCTCGCGTCCTTCGTTGGGCGGATATCCGATTCAGGCGGAAAAACGCCCGGATTATACGAATCTCACGCCGCGATTACCAATCCTGAGGTTCGCAGGGGCGAGCGTGGGTCCTGGCATCGTGGCGTTGGCGGTGCGGCGAGCCACGTCAGGGGTAGTGCGTGTATCATGGCCCGCTCAGGAGTCATGGCGCACTGCAACAAAGCGTCCTTTGGTCGGGTCGTCTCGGGAGGAGTTCGTGGCCACCGCACGTTTAGCATTGAGTTATGGGCAGGCTTTCGTCGCGCCGGAACGGCGTCGGCATCGCAGTTCCATGTCGGTATGTCTGCCCGACGACGGACAAATGGGCACCAAGGGCGCCTGTGCGTTGATCAGCGACTCCGCCTCGCGCCATGCCCTCGCCAAGCAGGCAGGCGATCTCAGCGTCAGGGGGTTTCTCGCCGACTATTACTCGACGCCGGAGCACTGGGACGTCAAGGCCGCCGCGACCCGGGTGCTGCGCTCGTTGAACGCCTGGTGCCACGGTCAGACTCGGCAGATGCAGGACGGCAGCTATGTGTCGTCGCTGTCGACCATGGTGTTTCTCGGTCGTGATGCGCATCTGTTTCACGTCGGAGACACCCTGGTGTTTCGCCTGCGCGGCGCCGAGTTCGAGCAGTTGTCGCGCGACCATGTCACCGATCTGGGCGGGTATCGCTACCCGGCCAGGGCGCTGGGCATGGATGCCACCATCGATATCGATTATGCACAGGTACCGCTGAAACAGGGGGACATCTTCCTGCTGACCACCCAGGGCGTGCGCGGCACCCTGATGCCGTCGGACTACGTCGGGTTGATACGCCAGGATGCCAGCGATCTGGATGCGGCCTGCGAGCGCCTCGCCGAGGCGGCTCGGGCGCGGGCCGGGGAGCGCGGCTATGGCAGTGATCCGTTCTGTTTTCAGCTGGTGCGCATCGACGAGCTGCCGGATGAGACGCCGGATACGCCGAGCCGCGTCTATGGTGACCTGCCGATTCCCCCGGAGTTTGTGCCGGGCGATCGGGTCGATGGCCTCGAGGTCGAGGAGGTGCTGTCGCGCACCGCGCACTCGCGTGTGTACCGGGTGCGTGACGTCCACAGTCAGCGCGAATGTGTGCTCAAGGCGCCGAGCCCGGAGCTCTCCACTCGCAACGCCTATCTGGAACACTTCCTGCTTCAACAGTGGGTGGTGGAGCGGGTCCACTCGCCGTTTGTGGTCCGCGTGATCGAACCCTCCCGGCCACGACGGTATCTGTACTACCTGATGCGCCACGTCGATGGCATGACGCTGACCGAGTGGGCGCGACGGCACCCCCAGGCGAGTCTAGGGCAGCGCCTGGATATCGCCATGCAGTTGGGCAAGGCGGTCCAGGCGTTGCATCATCGCGACCTGCTTCACCAGCAGGTCCATCCCGACAATGTGCTCATCGACCCGCATGGGCAGGTGGTGCTGGCCGATTTCAGCGCCTGCCACCTGCGCGACGTCGACGGCCATCGGCGCTCGCGTCAGCTCGTCCAGCAGGTCGGCCTCAACGAGCACAGTGCGCCGGAGTACGCTCTGGACGATGAGGTGGGCCGGCGCAGTGACCAGTATGCGCTGGCATCGACGGTGTATTGGCTGGTGACCGGGGACCTGCCCTACGCGGTGCCGACCGACAAGCTACGCACCCATACCGACCTCGAGCAGCTCGGTTATCGCAGTGCCAGGGGGCGTAACCCGGAGGTCGGTGTCGAGCTGGACGACGCCTTGCGGCGCGCCCTCGATCCGCAGCGGTCGTTACGCTTTCGGCGTCTGTCGGAGTTTTTGTACAGCCTGAGGCCGAGCCGCCAAGGGCGGGGCGAGCGGACATCGCCCAGGGTGTTGAAGGAGCCGGCAAATTTCTGGCAAGGCATCGCCGGCATCCTGCTGATCCTGCTGGTGTTGTCCTGGCTATTGCGCTAGAGCGAGGGCCATGTCGGCAGCAGGCCATGTCGGCAGCAGGCCATGTCGGCAGCAGGCCATGTCGGCAGCAGGCGTAGGAGCAGAAAGAGGAGCAGAAAGAGGAGCAGAAAGAGGAGTCGGCGCGAACATGGTCCGCCAGGGCCTGGCTGCCAAAACCGGCCAGCATTCTGCTGATCTTGCTGGTGCTGTCCTGGCTACTGCGATAGAGCGGGTCATTTCTCGCGGGTGCCAGACCCAGGTAGCCCCGGCAAGTTGCCGGGGCTACGTGGCCGGGGCTACGTGGCGTGGTGTGCCAGGATGGCGGGCGAGCGCCGAGGCAAGGCGCCTTAGAGCGTAAACAGCGGCAGCTTCTTTTCGACGCGGGCGAGCTTCAGTTTTGCCACCTTCGGCAGGCCGTTCTCGAAGGGCGGGAAGTCCTCGCCCTGAATCAGCGGTGACAGGTAGGTGCGGCAGGCGTCGGTGATGCCGAAGCCATCCTCGCGAATGAAATCACGGGGCATGAACTTCTCGCGGTTGGCCACCTCGGACAGCGGCGCCGCCTCGATTTCCCAGCGGTAGGGGGTATCGCTGGTACGCTTGATCGCCGGCATCATCGCATTCTGCCCGTCGAGGGCCAGTTCCACCGCCTTCTCGCCGACGGCGTAAGCCTGCTCGACGTCGACCTTGGCGCCGAGGTGGCGAGCCGCGCGCTGCAGGTAGTCCGCCACCGCCCAGTGGTACTTGTAGCCCAGGTCCTGCTTGACCATGCCGGCCAGCGTGGGTGCTACGCCGCCTAACTGGCGATGGCCGAAGGCGTCGGTGTTGCCGGAGTCGGCCAGGAAGGTGCCATCCTCGTAGCGCGCGCCTTCGGAGACCACGATGACGCAATAACCGTACTCCTTCACGCAGTGCTCGACCCGCGTCATCACGGCGCGACGGTCAAACGGGATCTCGGGGAAGATCACGATGTGCGGAGGTTCGCCTTCGCCCTGGCCGGCCAAGGCACCGGAGGCGGCGATCCAGCCCGCGTGACGGCCCATCACCTCGAGAACGAACACCTTGGTGGAGGTGGCGCACATCGAGGCGATGTCCAGCGACGCTTCCAGGGTGGACGTGGCGATGTACTTGGCCACGCTGCCGAAGCCCGGAGAGTTGTCGGTGATGGGCAGGTCGTTGTCCACGGTCTTGGGCACGTGGATGGCGGTCAGGGGGTAGCCCATCTTTTCCGACAGTTGGGACATCTTGAGGCAGGTGTCGGCGCTGTCGCCGCCGCCGTTGTAGAAGAAGTAGCGGATGTCGTGGGCCTTGAAGACTTCGATCAAGCGCTCGTACTGGGCGCGGTGGCTTTCGATGTCCTTGAGCTTGTAGCGGCACGAGCCAAAGGCGCCGCCCGGTGTGTGGCGTAGCGCAGCGATGGTGTCATCGCTCTCTTGGCTGACGTCGATCAGATCCTCGGTGAGGGCGCCGATAATGCCGTTGTGGCCGGCGTAGACCTTGCCGATACGGTCGCTGTACCGACGGCAGGCCTCGATGACACCGCAGGCACTGGCATTGATCACGGCGGTGACGCCGCCGGATTGGGCGTAGAAGGCGTTGTGCTGGGCCATGGGGCTAAAGGGCTCCTGATCGGTCGTCGAGAATATAGGGGCAGGACGCACGCGTGGCGGTCGTCCCGCGCAAGTCGGGGGCGCGTTGCCGCCGGCGGCAGGTCGGCGAGCGTCCTGGGCCGCCAGGGGCGGTCATGCCTTGGCTGGAGGCCGATTCTAGCGGATCGCCGTCGCCCCTGCACCTGGCCGGCCGTGCACATGCCTGCCCAGGCGAAGGTGACTTGTCTCTTGGCGGGATAGTGGCGGGATAGTGGCGGGATAGGTCGCCCGTGTGCGCGGCGCGGGCCCGGTCGTGTCGCTGGAGAGCGGCGGGGCGCCATGCTAGGCTGCCGCCTTTGTCGACGTTTGCTCCGCGGCAGCACTTGAGCGGACAGGGTATCGAGCGCTCGGAGGCGCCATGCATCTTCATATTCTGGGTATCTGCGGTACCTTCATGGGCAGTCTTGCCCTGCTTGCCCGGGAGCTGGGCCACGAGGTCAGCGGCTCGGACGCCAATGTCTATCCACCGATGAGCACCCAGCTCTCGGAGGCGGGTATCGCGTTGATGTCGGGTTATCGGGCGCAGAACCTGTCGCCGCGTCCGGATCTGGTGATCATCGGCAATGCGCTGTCCCGGGGAAACCCCGAGGTGGAGGCCGTGCTCGACGGCGGACTACCGTATGTCTCCGGGGCCCAGTGGCTGGCCGAGCATGTGCTTCCGGGCCGTCGCGTGATCGCGGTGGCCGGCACCCATGGCAAGACTACGACCGCGAGCCTGGTTGCCTGGCTGCTGGAAAGCGCGGGCCTGACGCCGGGTTTTCTGATCGGTGGTGTGCCGCGCAACTTCGGCGTCTCGGCGCGATTGGGCGATCCCCAGGCCCCCTTCGTGGTCGAGGCGGACGAGTACGACACGGCGTTTTTCGACAAGCGCTCGAAGTTCGTGCATTACCGGCCAGAGATTGCAGTGCTGGGCAATCTCGAGTTCGATCACGCCGATATCTTTCCTGATCTTGCCGCCATCGAGCGTCAGTTTCATCATCTGGTGCGCACCGTGCCGGGCAAGGGACTGATCCTGGTCGCAGACGACGAGCCGGCCCTGGAGCGGGTTCTGGCCCAGGGCGTGTGGACGCCGGTCGAGCGCCTGGGCGAGCAGGCGACATCCCCCTGGCGGTTGGTGCTGGAGCGTGATGACGCCAGCCGGTTCCGGGTGATTCACCGGCGGGACGACAGCCCAGGCACCGCCACCCACCCTGGCGTGGAAGACGATGCCGTGGTCGACTGGTCCCTGACCGGCGCTTATAACGCGCGCAATGCCCTGGCGGCACTGGCCGTAGCTTCGCGTTGTGGGGTTGATCTGGCACGCTCGGCGGCCGCGCTGTCACGGTTTCTGACGCCGCGTCGGCGCCAGGAGGTGCGCGGCGAGGTCAACGGGATTCAGGTCATCGATGACTTCGCCCACCACCCCACGGCCATCGCGGCGACACTGTCGGGGCTGCGCGCCGCTACCCCCCGCGGGCGCCTGCTGGCGCTGATCGAGCCGCGCTCGAATACCATGCGCCTGGGAACGCTACGCTCGCGCCTGGCCCACAGCGTGGCCGATGCCGACGCCGTCTGGTGGTACCAGCCCGAAGGGTTGGATTGGTCGCTGGACGCGGTGTTGGAGGAGTCGCCGGTGGCGGCGGCCTGCGAGTCGGATATCGAGACCCTGGTGGCGGCAGTCGTCGCCCAGGCGCGGCGCTACGATCGCATCGTGGTGATGTCCAATGGGGGCTTCGGTGGCATTCACGAGCGCCTGCTGGCGGCCCTGGAGGTGGCCCATGGCTGAGGCCTTCAAGGCGCCGGTGACGGTCGCGCTGACCGGGGCATCCGGGGCGCCGTACGGTCTGCGCCTGATCGACGCCCTGGTCGCCGCGAAACACGAGGTCTGGGTGATGGTGTCGAAGGCGGCGCACCTGGTCATCGCCACCGAGACAGACGATGACCTGCCGGCGCGGCCCGAACGCCTCGCCGCGGCCCTGACTGCGCGCAGCGGGGCCGCCGACGGCCAGATACGCTGCTTCGGTCGCGAAGACTGGATGGCGCCGGTGGCGTCGGGGTCGGGGGCGTCGTCGGCCATGGTCATCTGTCCGTGTTCGACCGGCACCCTGTCGGCGGTGGCCTGTGGTGCCAGCAATAACCTGATTGAACGCGCCGCCGATGTCGCCTTGAAGGAACGGCGGCCCCTGGTGCTGGTGCCTAGGGAGACGCCGTTGTCGGCGATTCACCTGGAGCATATGCTGAGCCTGACCCGGATGGGCGCCGTGATCCTGCCGGCGGCGCCGGGCTTCTACCACCGTCCCCAAGGGGTCGATGATCTGGTCGACTTCATCGTCGCGCGAATTCTCAATCAGCTAGGGATCGAGCATCAATTGATGCCTCGTTGGGGTGAGTCGACGCCTCCCTGACGGCGCCTGACGCTACGTGGCTCACCTCTCATTCCCCGGCTGCCTTCCTTGGGTAAGGACACCTCATGCCATCTCTCGCCACCCTGTCGATTTTCATACCGACGTTCTTTCTCGTCTCCTTGACCCCGGGGATGTGCATGACGCTGGCCATGGTGCTGGGCATGACCCAGGGCGTGGCCAGGGCGCTGTGGATGATGGTCGGCGAGCTGATCGGTGTCGGCCTGGTGGCCTTCGCCGCAGGGGCAGGGGTGGCCACCCTGATGTTGAAGATGCCGGCGCTGTTCGCGGTCTTCAAATGGCTGGGAGGCGCCTATTTGGTCTATCTGGGGCTGTTGATGTGGCGCTCGCGGGGGCGCATGGCGATTCCCGCGGATATCGAAGATACGGCGCCGGCATCGCGGCGTGTGCTAGCCATGCAAGGGTTTGTCACCGCCGTGGCCAATCCCAAGGGCTGGGCCTTCTTCGTCGCCCTGTTGCCGCCGTTTCTCGATGCCGGTCAGCCAGTGGTGGGGCAACTGGTCGGGTTGATCGTGATCATTCTGACCCTGGAGTTCGGCTGTCTGCTGCTGTACGCCAGCGGCGGCAAGAGCCTGCGCCATCTGCTCGGACGCAGTGGTAACGTACGCTTGCTCAACCGTATCGCCGGCACCTTGATGGTGGGGGTCGGGGTGTGGCTGGCGCTGGGCTAACGGCGGGACGGGCTCAGCGTCGCCACACCTTGATCAGGCTCGCGCCGGCCAACATGGCTAGCGCCAGCAGGCCAATGCCGGCAATGGGCATCAGCCAGGACATGGCGCCGAACATCGCGCAGTCGGTCATCTGAGTCATCTGAGTCATCGGGGAGGCCTTGGGAAGACGAGGGAAGCTCGAGTCTGCCACCTGTGTGCAGCACCGAGGTCAAGGCCTTTGTGATGCCAGGTGCTGCTTGCGCTGTCCGGCCGTGGCGCTATATCGGGGGCAGCCAGAACACCCTGGCGCTGACCAGGGCCAGGGAGGCCAGCAGCAGCGTCACCAGCGGGCAGGGGCGGAGCGCGGTACGTTCGTTGCGCAGCCAGGCCAGCTGGACCATGGCGCAGACCACCAGTCCGAGTAGGGCGCCGCCAATCAAGTCGCTCAGCCAATGTACCCCGAGCACGATGCGCGACAGCGCCATCGGGACGACCACCAGGATGGCGACCCAGTACGGCATGAAGCGCTGCCCTCGGGGGAGCGACTGGGCGATAAAGGCGGCGGCCATGCCGTAAAGTACCACCGCGGTGGAGGTATGGGCGCTGGGGTAGGAAAGCGAATGGACCAGGTAGTCCGGGGCATCCGGGCGGGCGCGGCCGATCACGGACTTGCCGATCGTGTTGAGCACGGCGATCCCTGCCAGGCCCGCGCCGATGTGGAGCAGCGCGGCAAAATGGCGGCGTGCCAGCAGCCAGATGGCCCAGGGCGCCACCAGGGCGATCACGCCGAAGGTATCGCCGGCCTCGGCCAAGACCTGGGAGGCGTGATGCAAAAGCGGCAGGTCCAGGGCGCCGATCAGGGTGTTGAGGCGGACGTCCATCGCCAGGGGGCCGTTGTGGGCCAGGACGATCAGTGTCCACGCCGACAGGGCGGTCAGCGCGCTCAGCAGCAGCAACCAGCTCGCCAGCGGCGGTTCTTCCTCGTGGTGCGGGGCCAGGGCGCGCCACAGGCTATCGCCACGCGGGAGGTATCGGGTGAGGGTCGCCAGGCCTCGGTACAGAAGCCCCTGGGGATAGGCATGATGGCGCACCAGGGAGAACACGATCGCCAGCACGACGACGGTAACGCCGAGGCCGATCAGCCAAGGGTGCAGGGCCGCGGGCAGGGCCAGCCACTGCTGCCAGGTGCGCCCGAGCAGATAGCCCGGTAGCACGTAGGCCGGCGCCCAGAGCAGGGCCGAGCCCAGGTTGGCCCAGGTGAAGGTGGCCGGCGGCATGCGCATGATCCCGGCGACCAGCGGCACGATGGGGCGAACGGGGCCGACGAAGCGGCCGAGCAAGACCGACAGAGGGCCATGGCGCTGGAAGAATCGCGCCCCCCTGGCGAGCCATTCGGGGTGCCGGGAAAGCGGCCAGACGGCGGTGACCTGTTCGCGATAGCGGTAGCCGAGCCAATAGCTGAGCCCATCGCCGATGACCGCACCGACGAAAGCGCAGGCCATGACGATGCCGACGTTGATGCCGTAGTGACCCGCCAGGGACGCCGCGGCGGTGATCAGTACCACGCCGGGTACGACGACGCCGATCAAGGCGAGGGATTCGACCAGCGCGACGGCGGTGATCAGCGTCAGCAGCATCCCCGGCGACGGCGTCAATTGATAGAGCCAATCCCCTGCGTTCACGTCCAGAGCCTCTCCATGGTGTCGTCCTCGATCATTCCGACGGGGCGCAACAGCGCGACTATCGCAGCCATCTCCGGGCGGTGGTGTGTGTGGCTGGCCGGGGTGGTGACGCGGCGGCCAGCGGCGACGTTAGCGGCGTTTCATGCCTGAGACAAGGACCGAGTGCGGGCCAGAAGCCGTTGTTCGAAGTGACTCCACGGCTCGCCGGGCGTTAGTGCACACAGGCGAGTGCGAAAATTGAGCGGCCCGGTGTCGGACAGGCGTGTTTCGTCGAGGGCCTGTTCCAGGCGTTTCAGCACCAGCAGGGCGCCGCTCTCGGTGGTGTTGGGCAGCACCAACCAGAAGTCGGCGTGGTTTTCTCGGCCGAGGATGTCGTGATCCCGGCAGTGGGAGCGAACCGCACGACACAGGAGGTCGAGCTGCGACAGCTGGGCGCGTGGGCCGAATTGTTCGCTGGCCATGTCGAGCTGGGGCAGGTGCAGCAGCAGGACTGCGAGGCGCTGATCGAGATGCTGGGCGCGCTGGAACTCCCCGGCCAGTCGTTCATGCAGCGTGACGCGATTGACTGCGTCGCACTCGCTGTCGGTCGGGTCGGTCGCCCTGGCGAGGTCGCGCTGGCGCAGATATTCCCAGCCGGAAAGCGCCGTCACGGTGACCAGTGAGAGGTACGCGAGGGTGTGCTCCCATTGCTGCCACCCGTCGTCGAGCACCAGGACCCACAGCGGAAACATCAGCAGGTTGATCAATACCGCGGGTGCCAGCGGCAGAATCAGCAATGTCACGGCGACCGGCACGCCGATCCAGAAGGTATGGTAGGCCACCAGCGTCGGGAGCTGGGTCGCGGCCAGCAGGTAGCCGCAGGCTAGCAGGAGGTAGCCCGACAGGCGTGTCGGCTGGCGCAGATCGACCAGGGTGGCGACGAGCATCAGGCAGGCTAGCGCGGCCGGCAGCAGGATCTGTTCGTATTCGCCGAGCAGGTAGTGCCACAGCGAGATGCCCGCGAGTACCAGCGTGGCAAGGAAATCGGCGCCGGCGCGCAGACCGGCCGCCCAGTGGGGGGATTCAGTCATGTGGCATCTCCTCGATGACGCGCGTCGAGGGGCATTGCTTGTCCAGCGCGTCCATGGCCTGGGCGAGGCTCTCCAGGTGGGGCAGCGCAATGGCGCGCACGGTAACCGGGATGCCCAGGCCATCGAGCAGCGCCGTGCGACGCATGTCGGCCTGGAGAGCATCGCGGCTAGTCAGCATCAGCGCCAGGGTACGGCCGTCGAGGCGATAGACGTTCTCGAAACACTGGATGCAGGAGCACAGCTGGCGGGCCAGCGACCAGAGCTGGCGTCCGGAGGTCTGAATCAGAACCAGTTCGGCGTGGACGCCATCACGCATGGCACGACTGCTTTCTCGCGGCAGGTCGCGCTCCAGTTGCGGCAGCGGCCACAGGGGAAGGCCCGGGGCGAGACGTGCGCGCAATTTGACGCCGCGCTGGGCCTGGCGAACCGGCGTTGCCCGGGCCACGGCGATCAGGCTGAGGCCGGCCAGAATGGCACCGGACAGCACCCAGTGGTGGGGGCTGAGGTAGTCCAGCGTCCACCACCAGGAGAAGGCGGCGAGGCCCAGGTTCAGTGCCAGCATCCACTGGTGCTGAGGCAGTATCAGCAGACAGGGCCAGGCCCAGAGCCACTCGCCGCGCAGGTCGGCGGAGAGTGTGACGAGGGCCGCCAGCAACACGCTTGGCACCAGCAGCCAGGGGCGGAAGGCGTGGTGGCGGTGGCTGAACTCCAGCACCGTGGCGGTGATCGCCAGCCAGGCGGCGGCCAACCCCAGCAGCGTGGCGTCGGTGATGCGTGTGGCGACCGCCGCCTGATAGGCGAGCAGAGCCGCACCGAGAACGAGGTTGGCCCGGAACAGGCCGACTTTGTACTTGCTGCGCATGCTGACTTAGACTAGTGCCTTCCATTGACTGTGTTCGAAAGGCCGCTGGCGCGTCGCCAGGTGGCCATTCCCCGAGGAGATCCTGTTCGGCATGAGCGACCACGCCACCGCCCCTGAAGCCGTCGATGTCGACGCCTACATGACGCAGCTCGGCCAAGCTGCACGAGCCGCCGCGACCCAGCTGCGCCGGATCTCTACCGGGCCCAAGAACCAGGCCCTGGCGGCCATCGCCGAGCGTCTCGAGCAGTCCCGAGCGGCCCTGCTTTCCGCCAACCGCGAGGATCTCGAGCGTGGCCGACAGGCCGGGCTCGATGACGCCTTGCTCGACCGGCTCGCGCTGGATGACGCGCGTATCGACGCGATGGTCGAAGGGCTGCACCAGGTGGCGGCGCTGCCCGATCCGGTCGGCGAGATCGACGGTCTGCACTCGCGTCCCAGCGGTATTCAGGTTGGCCGGATGCGGGTGCCACTGGGCGTCATAGGCATCATCTACGAATCCCGCCCCAACGTCACCCTCGAAGCCGCCAGCTTGTGCCTCAAGTCGGGCAATGCCTGCATCCTGCGAGGGGGCTCCGAGGCTCGGGCCTCCAATGCCGCCTTGGCGACTTGCATCGCGCAGGGGGTGGCGGATGCGGGACTCCCGGCGGCGTCGGTGCAGGTGGTGGCGACCACCGATCGTGCCGCCGTGGGTCGCCTGATCGCCATGCCCGAGTACGTCGATGTCATCATTCCACGCGGCGGCAAGTCCTTGATCGAGCGTATTTCTCGGGAGGCCCGCGTGCCGGTGATCAAGCACCTGGACGGCATTTGCCACGTCTATGTGGATGCCAGTGCCGATCTGACCAAGGCACGCGCCATCGCCATCAATGCCAAGACCCATCGCTACGGGGTGTGCAATGCGATGGAAACCCTGCTGGTGGATGCGCCCATCGCCGAGGCCTTGCTGCCTGATTTGGCAAAGGCTTACGCCGAGCATGGCGTCGAGCTCAGGGGGTGTCCGCGTGCACGCTCGATCGTGGCTAGCATGGTCTGTGCCGATCAGGCGGACTGGGAGACGGAGTATCTGGCCCCGGTACTGGCGGTGCGCATCGTCGAAGGCATCGACGAGGCCATGGCGCATATCGAGCGCTACAGTTCGCGCCACACCGAGGCCATCGTGACCGAGAACTACAGCCTGGCACGACGTTTCATGGCGGAGGTCGATTCCAGCTCGGTGATCGTCAACGCCTCGACGCGCTTCGCCGACGGCTTCGAGTATGGCCTCGGCGCCGAGATAGGCATCTCGACGGACCGTCTGCATGCCCGCGGGCCCGTTGGCCTCGAAGGGCTGACCAGTCGTAAATACGTGGTCTTCGGCGATGGTCAGGTTCGCCAGTGAGCGTGGTGATCGCGCAGCCGGCCCTCGGCCGCCCTGCGCGGATCGGCATGCTCGGGGGGACCTTCGACCCGGTCCACGTCGGCCACCTGCGTGCCGCCGTCGAACTGCGTGAGGCACTCGGTCTCGACGGGGTGCACATGGTGCCGGCGGCTCAGCCAGCGCTGCGTGATCGTCCCCAGGTCTCGTCCGGTCAGCGCCTGGCGCTGTTGCGCCTCGGGATCGGCGATGCCGAAGGGTTGGTGGCGGACCCTTGCGAGCTGCAGCGCGACGGGCCGTCGTTTTCGGCCGACACCCTGGCGTCACTGCGCGAGCGTTACGGCGCAACAGCGCGGCTAATCATGGCGCTCGGCCATGACGCCTTTTTGAAGCTGGCCGACTGGCACGATCCCGAGCGCTTGTTCGCTCTGGCCCACCTGGTGGTAATCGACCGTCCCGACCACGACAGCCCGCTGTCCACGCGCCTCGAGGCGCTATTGCGTGGGCGTGAGGTGGGCTCGGTCGAGGCACTGATGGCGCAGCCTGCCGGCGCCCTGCTGCGTTTGCGTCTGCCGTCACGCATGGCCATCTCCGCCACGGACCTGCGTCGACGACTGGCCCAGGGGGAGAGCGTACGCTATCTGCTGGCGCCGGACGTCGAACGGGCGATCGTGGCTCAGGGCCTGTATCGCGGCGACGCCGGGCGGTGAATTCTGCAAACAACGAGAGTTTGGCAAAGAGCGACGAATTGGCGCTGCCAGACGCCTCGTCAACGGTTACAATGGCCGTCCAAGCTAATACCCATTGAAGAGGGGCTATGCAGATCGACGCACTCAAGACGCTGGTGGTGGACGCACTGGAAGATATCAAGGCCAAGGATATCGCCCTGCTCGATGTGTCTCGCCTGACCAGCGTGACCGACTGGATGGTAATCGCCAGCGGCACCTCGACGCGCCATGTCGCGGCCCTGGCCAACAGCGTGATCACCTCGGCCAAGGAGAAGGGGATTCAGCCACTCGGTATCGAAGGCGAGAACGGGTCCGACTGGGTGCTCGTCGACCTCGGCGATCTGGTGGTCCACGTGATGATGCCCGAAACCCGCACGCTCTATGATCTCGAGCGTCTGTGGGCGGACCTGCCCAGCGATGCCGCCGCGTTCGAGGACGAGGCCAAGGCATGAGGGTCCGCCTGCTGGCGGTGGGAACGCGGATGCCGGCCTGGGTCAACCAGGGAGTTGAGGAGTATCGCAAGCGCCTGCCGCGCGACTTTTCCCTCGAGATCGAGGAAATCGCACCCGGCCACCGCGGCAAGAATGCCGACGTGGCTCGAGCGATTGCCCAGGAGGCAGAGCGCATAGAAGCTCGGCTCAGGGGTGATGAGCAACTGGTCGCCCTGGAGGTCAAGGGGCGGCCGTGGAGTACCGAGCAGTTGGCCGACCAGGCCGATCAGTGGCGTCTCGAAGGGCGCGATGTGGCGCTGTTGATCGGGGGTCCCGACGGCCTGGCCCCGGCACTGTCGGCTCGGGCGCCGCAGCATTGGTCGCTGTCGCCACTGACACTGCCTCATCCGCTGGTTCGGCTGATGCTGGCCGAACAGCTCTACCGCGCGTGGACGCTGATGGTAGGCCACCCCTATCACCGCTGAGTGATCCCGCCTTCGATGAACGCCCCAGCGTCTGCCAAGGATAGCCTCTCGCATGCGTGAGCGACGCGACACTCTGAAGAATCCCGAGCATGACCTGCGTATCTTTCGTCTGCGTGCCGCGCTGGCGATCGTCGTGGTTGTCCTGCTTTCGGGGTTGCTCGTCGGCCGACTGTTCTACCTCCAGGTGGTCCAGCATGAGGTCTATAGCACCCGGTCGGAGAAGAACCGGGTGCGGGTGGAGCCGTTGCCGCCCACCCGTGGCCTGATATACGACCGCAATGGCCAGATGCTGGCCGAGAATCGACCGACCTATAACCTGACCCTGGTGCGTGAACGCGTCGACGACCTGGACGCGACCCTCGAACTGCTGGTGGAGTTGCTCCATTTGCCCGATGAGGACGTCGCGGCCTTCAAGGTGCGCTCGCGCCAGCGCCAGCGGCCTTATCAGCCGGCGCTGTTGATGAGCGACCTGACCGAGTCCCAGATCGCGCGTCTGGCGGTCAACCGCCACCGCCTGCCCGGGGTCGAAGTTCAGGCACAGCTGCTGCGCTACTATCCCGATGCCGAGATCATGTCCCACGCCCTCGGCTACGTAGGGCGTATCAACGCCGAAGAGCTCAAGACACTCGATCCCGGCAACTATGCCGGAACCCACTTTATCGGCAAGACCGGAGTGGAGAATTTCTATGAAGATCAACTGCATGGGCGCGCGGGGTTGCGCAAGGTCGAGACCAACGCCCGGGGGCGGGTGCTGCGCGAGCTCGGGCATACCGACCCGGTTCCGGGCCAGGATCTGACCCTTACCCTCGACATGAACATGCAGAAGCTGGCCGTGAGTCTGCTCGACGGCCGCCGCGGCGCCATCGTTGCGATTGCCCCTCAGAGCGGCGAGATTCTGGCGATGGCGTCGGTGCCGGGCTTTAACAGCAACCAGTTTGTCACCGGGATCGATGTGGCCTCCTATCGGGCCTTGCAGACCGATATCGACCTGCCGCTGTTCAATCGGGCTACTCGTGGTAGCTACCCGGCGGGCTCCACCATCAAGCCGTTCATGGCCATGTCAGGGCTTAGCGAGGGCGTTATCACCCCGAGCGAAGTGATTTACGATCCCGGCTATTACCAGCTGCCCAATGACGACCGACGCTACCGCAACTGGTTGCGCTGGGGGCATGGTCGTGTCGATCTCGAGCGGGCCCTGGCGGTGTCCAACAATACCTATTTCTACTCGTTGGCCCATGAGCTCGGTATCGACCGGATCCACGATAATCTCGAGGCGTTCGGTTTCGGCACCCGCGTGGCCGCCGATGTGGCCGGGCAGGGCGACGGCCTGCTACCGTCTCGCGAATGGAAACGGTCACGCTACAACCAGGCCTGGTATCCCGGCGAGACGCTGTCGGTGGGTATCGGCCAGGGCTATCTGCAGGTGACTCCCCTGCAATTGGCCTCGGCCACGGCGATGCTGGCCAATCGCGGGCACTGGGTGAGGCCTCGGCTTGCCAAGCGTATCGGTGACGAGCCGGTTCCGGTCGAGTTGCCCGATACGCCAGCGGATATCGAAGTGGGCAACGAGACATACTGGGACCGGGTCTTCAGCGGCATGGAAAAGGTGATGTCGGGGCGAGAAGGCACCGCCCGGCGCACCGGGGCAGGGCTTCAGTACCGCATGGCGGGGAAATCCGGCACCGCCCAGGTGTTCTCGCTGGGGCAGAACCAGAAGTATAACGCTTCCGAGCTGCGCGAAAGGCTGCGCGATCATGCCTTGTTCATGGCGTTCGCACCGGTCGAAGATCCCCAGATAGCGGTAGCGGTCATCGTCGAGAACGCCGGGGGGGGCTCGACCCACGCGGCGAGTCTGGCTCGGGCCATGACCGATGCCTGGATCCTGGACTATAACAACGGCAAGCCGGTCGAGCCCGAGGCACCCGGTACCGCCAGCGTCGGTGACGCGACGACCAGCGCAGGGGCAGGAGAGTAGTCATGGCCATTGATTTCGTTCGCTCCCTGCGTGGGCGTCACCCCGTTCGTCCGCCGGCCAGTGGCATTGCCCGGCGCAAGACACTGTGGGAACGGCTGCACATCGATCCCTGGCTGGTCGGCATGCTGCTGGTGTTGATGGGCAGCGGCCTGGTGGTGCTCTACAGCGCCAGCGGGGAAGATCTCAACATGGTGATCGCCCAGGCCATTCGTTTCGGCGTGGCACTGAGTGTGATGATGGTGCTGGCCCGCTTTTCGCCGGCCACCCTGATGCGCTGGGCCCTGCCGGCCTATATTGTCGGGGTGGTGATGTTGATCGCCGTCGAGGTCCTTGGCGATATCGGCATGGGCGCCCAGCGTTGGCTGGTCATTCCCGGTGTGATCCGCTTTCAGCCCTCGGAACTGATGAAGCTGGCCATGCCGATGATGGTAGCGGCGTGGATCAGTCGACATGAGCTACCGCCCAATTGGCGCGTGCTGGTGGTGTGCGCGCTGTTGATCGGCCTGCCGGTGGCGTTGATTGCCCGTCAGCCAGACCTTGGGACCTCGCTTCTGGTGGCGGCGGCGGCGGTCTTCGTGATTCTGTTGGCTGGGCTGTCGTGGCGCTTTATCGCGGTGATCGTGGTGCTGGCCGGTTCCGCGTTGCCGCTGTTGTGGATGAACATGCATGCCTATCAGCGCCAGCGGGTGCTGACCTTCCTCGATCCCGAGAGCGACCCGCTCGGGGCGGGGTGGAACATTATCCAGTCGACGACCGCCATCGGCAGCGGCGGGCTCTGGGGCAAGGGATGGCTGCACGGCACCCAGTCACAGCTCGAATTCTTGCCCGAACGGCATACCGACTTCATCGTCGCCGTACTCGGCGAAGAGTTTGGGTTGATCGGCATGCTGGCCTTTCTGCTGTTGTACCTGTTGATCGTGGCGAGAGGGCTGTGGCTGGCCGGCTCGGCCCAGGACACCTTTGGGCGCCTGCTCGGCGGCGGCATCATGCTGACGTTCTTTATCTATGTGTTTGTCAATATCGGCATGGTCAGCGGCATCCTTCCCGTGGTCGGCGTGCCGTTGCCACTCGTGAGCTACGGGGGGACGTCCAGCGTGACCTTGTTGGCCGGTTTCGGTATTCTCATGGCGGTTCACGCACACCGCCGATTGTTGCCGCGCTAGTGCCGTCAACAGACGCTGATTCAGGGAGAGGTTGAATGAAGGTGCCCCCGATCCAGGGAAGAGGAGGCGTTCGCACGGCGCTTTGGTGTCTGCTGTGTCTTGCGCCGCTAACGGCCGAGGCGCAGACCTTTGATCCGGCCGCGGAGCCGAGAGTGGCGGCGATGGTGGAGCGCCTGGCAGACGCCGGTGTCGATCGGGCCTGGCTCGACGATGCCATGGAAGGAGCCGTGTATCGCCAGTCGGTTCTGGACGCGATGAGCGGTGCGGCGGAGCATCATCTGACCTGGCACAAGTACCGTGGTATCTTCCTCGGTCAGGAGCGTATCAACGAGGGCGCCGCCTTTATCGAGACCCATCGTGACGCCTTCGATCGTGCCGAGGCTCGTTTCGGTGTTCCGCCCGAGATCATCGCCGCCATCATCGGCGTCGAAACACGCTACGGCCGCATCACCGGTGACCATCGGGTGCTCGACTCGCTGTCGACGCTGGCCTTCCATCATCCGCGCCGGGGCGATTTTTTCCTCGGCGAGTTGGAGGCCTTTCTCGAAATCGCCTACGAGCAGCACGTGGCGCCAGGCGATCTCAAGGGGTCCTATGCCGGCGCCATGGGCTACCCGCAGTTTATCCCGACCAGTTACCAGGCCTACGCGGTGGATTTCAATGACGACGGCCAGCGCAACCTGTGGACCGATCCGGTCGATGCCATCGGCAGCGTGGCGAACTATTTTGCCGAGCATCGCTGGCAGCCGGGCGGGCCGATCTACTGGGACGCCGAGGGGCCAGCCACGCCGCCGTCGGGCATCGACTTCAACCGCGCCGATCGCCCCGATGTCAGTGTCGCCCAGCTCGCCGCCGCCGGAATTCGCCCGCATGACCCACTCGACGCCGAGCGCAAGGTCGTGCCGTTGGCGTTGGAGATGGGGGATGGCAGCTATCGCTACCGCTTCGGTGCGAACAACTTCTACGTGATCACCCGTTACAACCATAGCTACCTCTATGCCATGGCGGTGACCGAGCTGGCCGAGGCCATTGGCGAGGTTCGGGACCTGGGAAACGGCGGGTGGTACGACGCGACGGCGACGGAGACTGCACCATGAACCGACGACACCTTGCCTGGCCTGCGCTGTCGGTCGTGCTGGCGCTGAGCGGTTGCGCCGGTAACGGTGGCAGCGCCCCGGAGACGTCCGCCGCCGGCGCGGCCACGCCGGCGCCGGTACCATCGAGCTCTGGTGGTCGCTACGCCATGAGCGGCGATGCCTATCCCGAGGCGCCGCCCGACGTCAGCCAGGTGCCGGATGCGGTGCCACGGGTCGAGGCGCCTTCCCGGGCCGGCAATCGTTCCACATACGAAGTGTGGGGCAAGACCTACCACGTGCTGGATGACGCCCGCGGGTACCAGAATCGGGGCACCGCGTCCTGGTACGGCCAGAAGTTCCATGGCTATGCGACCTCGAACGGCGAAATCTACGATATGTACAAGATGAGTGCCGCGCACAAGTCGCTGCCGCTGCCGACTTACGCTCGGGTCACCAACCTGGATAACGGCCGGGAAGTGGTCGTCCGGGTCAACGACCGCGGCCCGTTTCATGACGATCGCGAGATCGACCTGTCCTACGCCGCTGCGGCTCGGCTGGATATCCTCGATGGGGGCACCGGTCGGGTAGAGGTCAGCGCTATCGATCCTCAGCAGTGGCTGGCTCGCCACCCCGGGGCGGGCGGCGCGGCGCCGCAAGCAGCAGCGTCGGTGGCCCGGGCCGCGCCACCGATCTCCGAGACGGCGCCGCGGGCTTCTCCTGCGGCGGCGCCGACGGCTCAGCCGGCAGCCAGCGCCAGTGCCGGCGGCGATCGCGTGTATATACAGGTGGCGGCGCTTGGCTCGGCGGACAGTGCTGCGGCGCTGAAGTCGACCCTGGAGAGCCGCCTGGACGAAAGCGTCAGAGTGGCCAGCGCCGCGGGTCTGCATAAGGTGCAGATCGGGCCGTTCGCCGGGCGCAGCCAGGCCGAGTCGGTGCGCCAGACACTGCGCCAGGTGGGCTATCCGCAAACTTTTGTCGTCGACGGTCGCTGAGAGCGTCGGCGTGGGTCGTGAGATCCGACTCGCCAAATGACCGGGGCGGCGCCGAGCCGCCCGATTTACCCTGATGAATTTATGAGACACCTCACCATGATCAGCAAACGTTCTTCCCTCCGCCCGCTGTTGCCGGTGGCGCTGCTGTGCCTCTCGCTGGTGGCCCCGCTGGCCGCGCCGCTGGCCAGTGCGCAGCAGCCCCAGCCGGACACCCCCCAGGTGCCGGAGCCCCAGGTGATGATCCCCGCACCGCCCCAGTTGGCGGCCAAGTCGTGGATTCTGATCGATGCCAACAGTGGTCGCGTATTGGCTGAGCACAATTCCGATGAGCGTCTGCCGCCGGCCAGTCTGACCAAGCTGATGACGGCGTATCTTGCCGAGCGTGAGCTCGATCGCGGCAACATTCAGGCCGATGACATGGTGCCCATCAGCGAGAAGGCGTGGCGCACCGGCGGCTCGAAGATGTTTGTCGAAGTCGGCACCCAGGTGGCGGTCGAAGACCTGCTGCACGGGATCGTCATCGTGTCCGGTAACGATGCCAGTGTCGCCATGGCCGAGTACCTGGCCGGCGGCGAAGGGCCCTTTGCCGATTTGATGAACCAGCACGCCGCTCAGCTCGGGATGGAAAACACCCATTACGAGAATGCGACCGGCCTGCCCTCGGAGAATCACTACTCATCGGCCCGTGACCTGATGCGTCTGGCGCGTCACATCATTCTCGATTACCCCGAACACTACGCGATCTATCGCCAGAAGCAGTTCACCTACAATGGCATCGAGCAGGCCAACCGTAATCGCCTGCTGTGGCGTGATCCCAGCGTCGACGGGCTCAAGACCGGCTGGACCGATGAGGCCGGCTATTGCCTGGTGGCCTCCGGCAAGCGCGATGACATGCGCTTGATCTCGGTGGTGCTGGGTACCAGCTCCGATGAAGCGCGTGCCCAAGAGACCCAGAAGCTGCTGAGCTACGGCTTCCGCTACTATGAGACCCTCAAGTTGTATGACCAGGGGGCGGTACTGAATACGCCGCGGGTCTGGGAAGGTGCCAGTAACGAGCTGCGTGTCGGCGTCGACAAGGGCGTGTTCATGACCGTGCCGCGCTCGCGCAACGCCGAGCTCACCGCCAAGCTCAATCTCGACGATGGCCTGGTGGCGCCGATCGCCGCGGGTCAGCAGGTCGGCAGCATGGAAGTACGCCTCGGCGACGAAGTGGTCGGTGAGCGGCCGCTTGTCGCGCTGGAGGCGATCGAGCAAGGTGGCTTCTTCAAGCGCATGTTCGACAAGGTTCAGCGCTTCTTCAGCGACCTGGTGGGTGGCTGGTTCGATTGAACCCGTGCGACAGATACTGACGCCACGGCCTGGGGGGCGGCATTGGGCCGCCCCTTCGTGTATCGGTCTTGGTCGGTGGCGATAGGTTGAGTAGAATGCTCGGGTATCTCTTCAGTGGGGCAACGCATGAACGACAGCAGCTTTCGTGATCTGAGGACCTCGGTGGGCGCCGATCCCGGCGATGTGACGATCACCTTTCCTTGCGCCTACCCGATCAAGGTGGTCGGCGATGCGGCTCAAGACTTTGCCGCAACGGTCGCCCAGATCGTCCAGCGGCATGACCCAGAGTTCGACGCCACGGACATGCAGGTCATCGACAGTCGCAATGGTCGATTTCAATCGGTCCGTCTGACCCTGACCGCGACGGGAGAAGATCAGTTGAAGGCGCTGTTCGAGGAACTCAAGGCCACCGGCCGCGTGCACATGGTGGTCTAATGGAAGCGCTTCGGGTTTATCGCCTGGGGCGGCAGCCCTATCTGCCCGTGTGGCAGGCCATGCGCACCCTGACCGACGAGCGTGATTCGGCAACGCCCGATCAACTGTGGGTCGTCGAGCATGATCCGGTGTTCACCCAAGGGCAGGCAGGCAAGCCCGAGCATCTCCTGATGCCCGGCGATATCCCGGTCGTCGACACCGACCGCGGTGGCCAGGTCACCTACCATGGGCCAGGGCAACTGGTAGTGTATCCGCTGATCGACGTGCGTCGCTCGCGCCTCGGCGTCCGCGACCTGGTCACCGCGCTGGAAAACTGCGTGATCGATGCCCTGGCCGAACATGGCATCGACGCCCATGCGCGCCCCGATGCCCCTGGCGTTTACGTGGGCGATGCCAAGATTGCCTCGCTAGGGTTGCGCATCCGGCGCGGTGCGAGCTTCCATGGCGTGGCGGTCAATTTGACGGCCGATCTCAGCCCGTTTTCGCGCATCAACCCCTGCGGCTATGCGGGCCTTGCGATGACTCGCCTGGCCGACCTGACCGCCGCTTCGGTGGACGTCAGTGTCGAGACCGAGCGTCTGCTCGGTGCCCTGGCACGGCGTCTGGGCGAGCGCGAGTTGATCGAGATGGACGGCTTGCCCGCACTGCTTGCCGGCGTCTCGTCGCCACTCATCACCGACTGAACGACCCGGTCTCCGGGTCGCTCCATCACAGGACAGTGACATGACAGACAGCTCCGCCATTCAGGCGGCGGCCGCCGCCGCCAAGGCCAAGAAGTCCACACGCCCCGAGCGCGGTGTAAAGCTACGCGGTGCCGAAAAGGTGGCGCGTATTCCGGTGAAGGTGATTCCCACCGAAGAGATCCCGCGCAAGCCAGACTGGCTGAGGGTACGCATGCCGATCTCCAAGGAGGTGACCCGCATCAAGGACACCCTGCGCCGTCATGGGCTGCACACCGTCTGTGAAGAAGCCTCGTGCCCGAACCTCGGCGAATGCTTCAATGGCGGCACCGCGACCTTCATGATCATGGGGGATATCTGTACCCGTCGCTGCCCGTTCTGCGACGTCGCCCATGGCCGCCCCAATGCGCTCAACGAGCGCGAGCCGCGCGAGCTCGCCGAGGCCATCGCCGAGATGCGCCTGAAGTACGTGGTGGTGACCTCGGTGGATAGGGATGACCTGCGTGACGGTGGCGCCCAGCACTTCGTCGACTGCATTCGCGAGATTCGCCGTGACAGCCCGAGCATCGAGATCGAGGTCCTGGTGCCGGACTTCCGCGGTCGCATGGAGGTGGCGCTGGACACCCTCGAAACCACGCCGCCGGACGTCTTCAACCATAACCTCGAGACGGTGCCGAGCCTGTATCGCAAGGTGCGCCCGGGGGCCGACTATCAGTGGTCGCTGGATCTGTTGAAGGGCTACAAGGCCCGTCGCCCCGATGTGCTGACCAAGTCGGGACTGATGCTGGGCGTCGGCGAGACCGACGAGCAGGTCATCGAGGTGATGCGTGACCTGCGCGCCCATGACGTCAACATGTTGACGCTGGGCCAGTACATGCAGCCGTCGCGCAACCATCTGGCGGTCGATCGCTGGGTGACGCCTGCGACCTTCGACTGGTTTGCCGAGCAGGGCAGGGCGATGGGGTTCACCCATGTGGCCTCGGGTCCGCTAGTGCGTTCGTCCTACCATGCCGATCAGCAAGCCCACGGCATCGAAGTCAAGTAAACCAGACGCCCGGCATCCGCCGGGCATTTTTTTGGCAGGCGGCGCGAATGCGCCGGCGGCGGTATCCCGATGGGGGCGCCCGCCGCGTAATGTTGCGTGGTTTACTGCGTCCAAGTGGGAGGAATGTGCAGGAGGCGGCGGGCGGGGCTTCGCAGCCCGGGGTGTTTTGCGCTATATTGCACTGCAACAATGTGCGCAGGCGCACGACCGTTCGTTCCTTCCTGCGCGTCAGGCAACCCTCAGGAGTTCCTATGACCGCTCTGATGCCGACTATCGCAGAACCCCTGTATCCTCTGGTGGATCCCTTTGGCTTCGGCCGTGCCGCCGTGGCGTACTGGCGGGATTCGGTCGAGCGCAGCATTCTTTACATGGATGTCATGCGCCAGCGGGGCAACCAGTATCTCGAGCATATCGAGAAGACCCGTCCCACCGTGCTCGGTTTCGATACCGATATCCTGCTCTACGGTGAACACCTGCCGCGACCGGTCAACTACGAATTGTTGCGGGTCCATCCGCCAGAGGGCGTCGAGACCGATGAGTTGGCGCGGCCTTTCGTGGTGGTCGACCCGCGGGCCGGTCATGGCCCCGGCATCGGCGGCTTCAAGCCGGATAGCGAAATCGGTGTCGCCCTGCGTGCCGGCCACCCGTGTTATTTCATCGCCTTCATGCCCTATCCGGTAGCGGGACAGACGGTCGAGGACGTGGTCGAAGCCGAAGTGGCGTTCGTTCGCCACGTGATCGAGCGCCACCCGAACAGTGAAAAACCCATGGTGGTGGGCAACTGTCAGGCCGGTTGGCAGATCATGATGGCGGCGGCACTGGAACCGGATATTTTCGGCCCGATACTCATCGCCGGTGCGCCGTTGTCGTACTGGGCCGGAGAGCGCGGCAATGCACCGATGCGCTATACCGGGGGCATGGCCGGGGGCAGCTGGTCGACCCACATGCTCAGTGACCTTGGCGATGGCCTTTTCGATGGTGCCTGGCTGGTGCAGAACTTCGAACGCTTGAATCCGGCCAACACTTGGTGGGATAAGCAGTACCATCTCTACGCCCACGTCGACTCCGAGGCCGATCGTTATCTGGAGTTCGAGCGTTGGTGGGGCGGCCACGTGGTACTCGGCGGCGACGAGATTCAGTATATCGTCGACAACCTGTTCGTCGGTAATCGTCTATCCACCGCTCAGCTGGTCACCTCAGACGGGCGTCGTATCGACCTGCGCAACGTACGCTCTCCCGTGGTGGTGTTCTGCTCGCGGGGCGATGACATCACCCCGCCACCCCAGGCCCTTGGTTGGGTGAAGGATCTGTACGCCGGCGTCGATGACATCATCGCCAACGAGCAGACCATCGTCTATTGCGTCCATGACAAGACCGGCCATCTCGGGATCTTCGTGTCCGGCAGCGTGTCACGCAAGGAGCACGCCGAGTTCACCGCCAACATGGATTACATCGACGTGCTGCCGCCGGGGCTTTACGAAACCACGGTGTCGAAAGCCAGCGATCGCCCCGATGCCGAGTTGATCGAGCGCGACTACCTGCTCGAGTTCGAGACGCGGGACTTCGATGATCTGGATCGGGAGGTCAAGCCGCGCCCGGAAGATGATCGGCGATTCGCCACGGTATCGCGGGTGTCCGAGATCAACTTGGGCCTGTACCGTCAGTTTATACAGCCCTGGATCAAGGCGCTGTCGACGCCGGAGTCGGCCCACTGGATGCGGCGCATGCACCCCAATCGCATGGGCTACCGGCTGATGTCGGATCGCAACCCGTTGACCGTGCCATTGCCGGTGTTGGCCGACTTGGTGCGCGCCGATCGTCATGAGCTCGATGACAGCAATCTGTTCCGGGTCTATGAAGATATCGTTTCGAGCCATATGTCGCGCTCGCTCGATGCCTGGCGAAGCCTGCGCGACAAGGCCCTCGAGCGCATGTTTCTGGACATCTACGGCCAGCCCCTCCTGCAGTCGCTGGTCGGCCTCGGTGGTGCCGCCAACACCGAGCGCAAGGTGCCAGGCTCCGAGCCCGAACATCGTCGCTTCGTCGCCCGGCGCCAGGAAGAGATACGTGCTCGGGTCGCGGAAGGCGGCGCTCAGCAAGCGGTGATGCGCTCGATCATCTTCGTGCTCGGCGGGGCGCCAGCCACCGATGGACGCAATTTCCGTCGTCTGCAGGCCTCCCAGGAGGAGCTGAATATCGGTCAGGGCCTTGCCGACTTCAAACATGAAATGCGCGAGCAGTTCTTCATCCTCAAGCTGGATCGCGAGGAAGCGCTAGGCGCCATTCCGGTCCTCCTGCAGGGCGAAGATGGCGAGGCGATCGATGGCTACATCGAGCACATCGAGCACATCCTCGCGGCCAGCGGTGATCTCAGCGACCGTGCCGCGAAGCGCTTCGATACGATCAAGGCGCTGTTCAATCAGGCCCGACCGTCGGTAAAGCGTCGGGACGGCGGCGGCGGTGCCGAGGCACCGACCACAACAGCACGCAAGGCTCCGGCCAGAGCGGTGAAGCCCCAGGCCGTGGCGCCGGCCAGCGCCGAGGGCGCAAGCGAGGCCAGTGCCGAGGGGGCAAGCGAGACCCCCGCCAAGGCCAAGGCGGGGGCCAAGGCGGCGGCAACGGCGGCGCCCACCGCCAGGGCCACGGCTTCCTCCCAGACTGGCGCCGAGGCTACGGTTACGCCCAAGCGCCAAGTCAAGGCAACCGCGCCAGCGTCAGCGGGCATCGATACCCAGCCCGAGACTGCGGCTAAGCCCAAGCCCGAGACTGCGGCTAAGCCCAAGCCCAAGCCCAAGCCCGAGACTGCGGCTAAGCCCAAGCCCAAGCCCAAGCCCAAGCCCGAGACTACGGCTAAGCCCGAGACCACGGCCAAGCCCAAGTCCAAGGCGAGATCAGCGGACGCGGCGAGCGGTGTCGCCGGGGGTGGGGCCCCCGACAAGGCGGCGTCGGCTACCTCCGATGGGCAGCGGCAAGCCGAGTCGAGTGGCGATGAGCCGGCACCCAAGACGCCATCACGGCGGCGCAGCACAGCGAGCAAGACCCCGACACCGCGCAAGCGCTGATCGCGGTAGACGCCCACGATGCCCTCGCCACCTGGCGGGGGCATCGTGCATTGGAGCGCTAGATGGGTCGTTGCCCTTGTCGTGCCGGGGCCGTAGCGTCTAGTCTCTTTGGCGATGACATGGCGGGGATCGCCGCTGCCGAATGCGGCTTGGCTAACCGGCGCGATGGACGCCAAGCGTGCTTCGACTGGCGCCGGATTCGGTGCTGGGGTAGGGTAAGCGCATTTTTCACCCTTCCGATTGTGGGAGGGCGATTCATTCTTTACGGCGTGCGTCACCTACCGCGACGCCACAAACACTGTGGAGTGCTATGGGCAAGTCACTGGTCATCGTCGAGTCGCCGGCCAAGGCCAAGACGATCAACAAGTACCTCGGCAACGATTTCATCGTGAAGTCGAGCGTGGGTCATATTCGTGACCTGCCGACCAGCGGCTCTGGCAAGACGGCCTCTGATCCCAAGGAGCGGGCCCGCCAGGCTGCGGTGACACGCAAGATGTCGCCCGATGAGAAGGCGGTCTACAAGAAGCGCAAGGCGCACGACCAGTTGATTCGGCGGATGGGCATCGACCCATCGCAGAACTGGGAAGCGAACTACGAAGTACTGCCCGGCAAGGAAAAGGTCGTGGCGGAGCTCAAGAAGCTGGCCGAGAAGGCGGATACCGTCTATCTCGCGACCGATTTGGATCGCGAGGGAGAGGCGATTGCCTGGCACCTGCGCGAGACCATCGGCGGCACCGAGGACCGCTATCGTCGCGTGGTCTTCAACGAGATCACCAAGAATGCCATTCAGGAAGCGTTCAAGGACCCGGGCGTGCTGAACATGCCCAGGGTCGAGGCCCAGCAGGCCAGACGCTTTCTCGACCGGGTCGTCGGCTTCATGCTCTCGCCGCTGTTGTGGGCCAAGGTCGCACGTGGGCTCTCCGCCGGGCGCGTGCAGTCGGTAGCGATGCGCCTGATCGTCGAGCGTGAGCGCGAGATTCGCGCCTTCGTGCCCGAGGAATTCTGGGACGTTCACGCCGAGCTTGCGACGGCAGACGGCGAGGCGGTGCGCTTCGAGCTGGTCCGCCACAACGGCGAGGCCTTCCGGCCAACCAGCGAGGCCGAGACCCTGAAGCGCATCGAAGCGCTCAAGACGGCGTCGCTGGCGATCACGAGTCGTGACGACAAGCCGACCCGGTCCAAGCCCAACGCGCCCTTCATTACCTCGACGTTGCAGCAGGCGGCCAGCGGTCGGCTCGGGTTCTCGGTCAAGAAGACCATGACCCTGGCTCAGCGCCTCTACGAGGCGGGCTACATCACGTACATGCGTACCGACTCCACCAACCTTTCCCGCGACGCGGTCGAGAGTGTGCGCGAGTACATTGGCGCGGAGTACGGGGATCGCTACCTGCCCGAGGCACCCAATCGCTATTCGAGCAAGGAAGGCGCCCAGGAGGCCCACGAGGCGATTCGTCCCTCGGACGTGTCACGCCGAGCCACGGATCTTGCCGGCATGGAGCGCGACACGGAGCGCCTCTACGAGCTGATCTGGCGTCAGTTCGTTGCCTGTCAGATGACGCCGGCGGAGTATCTGTCCTCGTCGCTGACCGTGGCGGTGGATGGTTACGAGCTGAAAGCCAAAGGGCGTGTGCTGAAATTCGACGGCTACACCCGAGTGATGACGCCGGTGGGACGCAAGGACGAGGATCAGTCGCTGCCCGATCTGGCCGAAGGCACGCCGATGGCGCTGGCGTCCCTGGATCCGCGTCAGCACTTTACCAAGCCGGCCCCGCGCTATACCGAAGCCAGCCTGGTCAAGGAACTCGAGAAGAAGGGCATCGGCCGACCCTCGACCTATGCGGCGATCATTTCGACCATCCAGGACCGCGGCTATGTGCGCCTGGAAAACCGTCGTTTCTATGCCGAGAAGCTCGGTGACATCGTGAGCGAGCGTCTCAAGGAATCCTTCCCGGACCTGATGGACTTCTCTTTCACGGCGCGCATGGAAGACAGCCTCGATGAAGTGGCCGAGGGTGAGCGCAACTGGCGTGAGCTGCTCGATGCCTTTTATGCCGAGTTCAGTGAAGAGCTCAGCGCGGCCGAAAGTGACGAAGGCATGCGGCCCAACCAGCCGGTGCCTACCGATATTGACTGCCCCACCTGTGGGCGCAAGATGCAGATCCGGACCGCTTCCACCGGTGTCTTCCTGGGCTGCAGCGGCTATAACCTGCCGCCCAAGGAGCGCTGCAAGACGACCATCGATCTCTTGCCCGGCGAAGAAGCCGTGGCCGCGGATGCCGGTGAAGAGGCCGAGACCGACGCCCTGAGAGCCAAGGAACGTTGCCCCGTCTGTGCCACCGCCATGGACAGCTATCTGATCGATGAGCATCGCAAGCTGCACATCTGCGGCAACAGCCCAGACTGTGACGGCTACCAGATCGAAGAGGGGCGCTTCAGGATCAAGGGCTACGACGGTCCTACCATCGAATGCGACAAGTGTGGCTCCGAGATGCAGTTGAAGTCCGGCCGTTTCGGCAAGTACTTCGGCTGCACCAGCGACAGTTGCAAGAATACCCGCAAGCTGCTGCGCAGTGGTGAGGTGGCGCCGCCGAAGATGGACCCGATCCCGATGCCGGAGCTGGCCTGCCAGAAAGTCGATGATCACTACGTGCTGCGCGATGGCGCCAGCGGCCTGTTCCTGGCGGCGAGCAAGTTCCCCAAGAACCGCGAGACGCGACCGCCCCTGGTCAGCGAGCTGAAGGCCCACGCCGAAGAGCTGCCGGACAAGTATCGCTACCTGCTCGAGGCGCCGGTCAAGGACCCGGATGGGCGCGATGCCCAGATCCGTTTCTCGCGTAAGCTCAAGGAACAGTTCGTCATGACCGACGGTGACAACGGCAAGGCCAGCGGCTGGAAGGCTAGCTACGACGGCAAGCGCTGGCAGGTGGAGGACAAGCGCAAGTGACACCGAGAGCTCGCACCAATCAGCTTCTCTATCAGGCCGAGCTGTTGCTTGATGCACCGGCGGGGGACGATGAGCACGCCGATAGCCGGCGCATGGCGCAGGAGGAGGGTGCGCTTGCGTTGCTCGAGCTGGCTCTGGAGGCGCTGCTTCGCGATGTCACCGAGCACGCCCACCTGGCCGAGCACGACTGGCAGGAGCTGTTGCTCGGACCGCCGCGGCTGGCCGTCGCCGAGGTTCAGCGTCTGCGTGCCCTGGCCGATGACGGCGATACCTGGCTGGGATGGCTGGTTGACCGCCTGTCGGCGTTGCACGGCGATGGTGGGGCCGCACGCCGCCGTGAAGCCGGCAGCGCCCAAATGATCTCGATCGCGGGGCAGCCGCTACTGGGCGACGAATTACGGTCCTGTGTTCGCGGTGCCAAACGCGAGATAGCCGCTCTGCGAGAAACCAGTGAAGAGTGGTAAAGTAAAATTGTCTTATTTCAGAGACATGTTGATGCCGGGGATGGTTGGCCCTCATGCTGGGCGCGTCGTTCACCGGCCAAGGTGCCGCGTCGGGTGTGAAGGCGCGATATGAAGCCGTTTACATTTTGTCACCAGATATCCACCTTTTGTTAAAGAGCGACACGCCAATGGCAAGCTGTACGAGACGACGTTTTTTCCGAATTTTACTTGGTGCCTTTCTCGTGCTGCCGACCGCCGCATCGGCGGATTTTCCGATGATGGATGACATACTCCGACGGGCGATTGTGCCTGAATCCATCGGCGAGATCTGGGTATTGATCGACGATAAACAGAGTACGTTGAAGGTCTATCGCGGCAACACCGAACTGGAAGTCTTCGCACCGGTTAGGGTGGGTCGAGGGGGGGCCAAGCAGCAGAGAGTGATGGGCGACAGGACCACGCCACTCGGGGAGTTCCGCGTCGATCGCTTCAATTTCGACAGCAAATTCGATATCTTCATCGGCCTCGACTACCCGACGCCGACTCATGCACGGATGGCATTGGACACCGGGCTTTATAGCCAGCAAGATTACGACGACTATTTCGATTACTATCGACGCCATCGCTCCCCGCCTCAAGAGACCGTTCTGGGGGGCTACATTGGAATCCATGGCGTCGGTGAGGGAGACATGGACATCCATCGTCGCTTCAACTGGACGAACGGATGTGTCGCCGTGACCGATCAGGAAATTCGGCGACTTGCATCGCTGATTGATGTTGGCACTCGCGTCGTCATCCGCTAATCTTTAGTGGCGCATTGGACGTTGAAGACTATGGACAAGCGCCGTTGTGTATTATAAAACAGCGTTTGACTCCTGTGCTTCGCAGCACAAGTCGCTGCAAGAAGTCCTGCCTTAGCAGGAAGCCTGATGCTCAGGCATCACCAACGCAGTACCAAGGAAGACTCAAGGAGAACACCATGACTCTGAAGACTACTCTGAAGCTGACCGCCGCTGCCGCATCTCTGGCCGTTCTGGCTGGCTGTGCTTCCTCCAGCGCTCTGGAAGAAGTTCGCATGACTGCCGAGTCTGCCCAGGCCGACGCTGCTGAAGCCCGTAGCATCGCTACCCAGGCGCAGAACACTGCCAACCAGGCACAGCGTGACGCACAAGCGGCTCTGCAGCTGTCTCAGCAGAACCGTGAAGAGATGAACCGCATGTTCGAAAGCTCCATGCGCAAGTAATCGTTCTCGCTCGCTCCTTCGGGGGCGTGAAGAAACGATAGACTGAGGCCCCGCCATTGGCGGGGCCTCAGTCGTTTGGGGACGAGGGTTATGCCATGCGTCGTTTGGTCCTGCGTGGCGGCGGGTCGTATCAGGAGTCGTTTGGGGCCGAGGGTTGTGCCATGCGTCGTTTGGTCCTGCGTGGCGGCGGGTCGTATCAGGAGTCGTTTGGGGCCGAGGGTCGTGCCATGCGTCGTTTGGTCCTGCGTGGTGGCGGGTCGTATCAGGAGTCGTTTGGGGCCGAGGGTTGTGCCATGCGTCGTTTGGTCCTGCGTGGCGGTGGGCGTCGTTGCCTCGATGGTCTTGCGGTGTGTTGGCGGTCGAGGCTTCTGGGGTCGGGTGAGCGACGATGTGCAGCGAGCGACAGCGCACTGGTGCCAGGCCCCCGGTGATGCAGGCGCGCCAGGGCGAGCCTTGGGAGGCGATGTAGCGACAATATGTAGCGAGCGCCACCGCAACGGTGCCAGACGGAGTAATGGAAACCTGGTCGGCGGGGTCGGCAAGCCTTGTGGCAGTCCGACAGGCGCCCAGGGGCGCGACCTACGCCGAGTCAGGGGCGGGGGGGCGGTGATGCAGGCGCGCGCCAGGGCGAGCCTTGGGAGGCGATGTGGCGACAATATGCAGCGAGCGCCACTGCAACGGTGCCAGACGGAGTAACGGGAGCCTGGCCGGCGGGGTCGCCAAGCCTTATGGCAGTTCGACAGGCGCTCAGGGGCGCGACCTACGCCGAGTCAGGGGGCGGGGGCCCCCGGTGATGCAGGTGCGCGCCAGGGCAAGCCTTGGGAGGCGATGTAGCGATGATGGCAACCCGGGGCGGCCCTGGCCCGGTCGACGTTATTGCCGGGGACCGAAGATGGGCCAGGGGGGAGGAGGCGGTGGAGAAGAGGCAGCGGGGGAGAAAAAAAGAGCGGCGCCCCTCGGGCGCCGCTCTTCAACTTTTTCAGCTCTTCAGCTCTTCAGCTCTTCAGCTTTTGATCTGTTCATCTTCTGCCGCGTGTCACCGGGGATGGAGGCTTGCGCCGTCCTGCGTCCGGCGAGACTCAGCCCTCGTGACTGATCTGGTTGAGCAGCGTCTGCTCCGAGGCCACGAGTTCAATGTGATCGTAGAGCGATCCTGGCAGGCGCTGCGGATTGGCGGGCTCGGGTTCCTCGAGGGCGACCGGGACGCCGTTGGGCACCTCTACGACGGCCTTCAGGCGGGAGTAATCCACCGGGTACTCGGCACCATCGATGGTGGCATCGACCTTGTCGATAGCGGCGGTAACGCGCTCGAGCGTGGCGCCTTCGTCTTCGTCCTCTTCGAGGTACGGATAGGCCTGGACGTAGAGCGTGCCGTCCGACCAGCCAAGCTTGAACGGCTCGTTGACGAGTCTCACCCGGGTGCCGACGGACAGTTGATCGAACAGTCCTTCGACGTCTTCCGGTAGCATGCGAATGCAACCGTGGGTAACGCGCATACCAACGCCCTCAGGCTTGTTGGTACCGTGAATCAGGTAGCCGGGGATGCCGAGTCGCATCTTGCGCGACCCCATGGGGTTTTCCGGGCCGGGAGGGACCACGCCCGGCAGCGGCTTGCCGGCTTCGGCGTGTTCGCGGCGGATCGAGGCCGGCGGATACCAGGCCGGATTCCTGACCATCTCGGTGATGGTGGTGGTCCCCAGCGGAGTCTTCCAATCCATTCGGCCGACGGCGATAGGATAGGTCTGGACCTGACGCTGCTCGCCGTTCGCGGCAGGCGGGTAGTAGTAGAGGCGCATTTCCGCCACGTTGACAACGATGCCGGTGCGCGGGGCATCCGGCAGGATGAACTGGCCGGGGATGGTCACCTGGGTGCCTTCACCCGGGTACCAGATGCTGACCTCGGGGTTGGCCCGGACCATTTCGTTGTAGCCGATGCCGTGGTCATGGCCGATATCGACGAGGGTGTCTTCTTCATCGGCTTCGACGGTGTAGACACTGCCGACCAGGTCGCCTTCTTCGGGGAGCGGGTAGTAGCCCCGGGGCAGGTCGTCGGCGCTGGCTGCCAGGGGGGCGGCCAGCGCGCCGACCATGCCCAGTGAAAGGGCGAAACGGGCCAGGGGCCTGCTGTGGGGAGAGTGGTTCATCGCAGTCATGTCTCAAGGTTGGCGAGAATCGGGGATCGCCCGGGTCGCGTTCAAGGGTATTCAATAGGCATGGTTGTTGGCGTATAGATTGCCCGCTCTTGAGCCTTGGCGCCAGTCCCCAGCGCCTAGGCACTGGGGAAAATCTGGTTGCCGGCCCGGCTTCGCCGCTTAAGCCGCCTGGGCCTTGCGATTGAGCGCATCGAGCAGGTGCTCCACCGCTTGAAAACGTGCCTCTTCATTGTCCATCGATGCGCTGAAGCGCAGCGTATCGGCTCCCTCCAGGCGGTAGGTCTGGGGGGCCTTCTGGATCAGCTCGACCAGCATCAGCGGGTCGACATCGGTCTGGCCGCCAAAGATGAGTCGGCCGCGCTCGGCGCCCGCCTCGAGCCGTGTGATCCCGAGTCTCTCGGCCCGCTGGCGCAGCTTGGTCTGGCGCAATAGTGTCTTGACCGACGCTGGCAGCAGGCCGAAGCGGTCGATCATTTCCACACGCAGCTCCTTCAGGTCCGCTTCGTTCTCGGCGTTGGCGATCCGCTTGTACATCACCAGCCGTTGCTGCACGTCGTGAAGATAGTCATCGGGGATCAAGGCCGGCAGGTTGAGGCTGATCTCGACCCCAAAATCCAGTGGTGATTCGATATTGGGGGTGCGACCTTCGCGGATGGCTTTTACCGCTCGATCCAGCATCTGCATGTACAGAGTATAGCCCACGGCCTCCATCTGGCCGCTCTGTTCGTCGCCCAGCAGCTCCCCGGCGCCGCGGATTTCCATGTCGTGGCTCGCCAGGGTAAAGCCGGCGCCCAGATCCTCGGCCTGACCAATGGCCTCCAGGCGCTTGACCGCATCGCGGGACATCGCCCGGGGTGGCGGGGCGAGCAAGTAGGCGTAGGCCTGGTGGTGGCTGCGGCCGACCCGGCCGCGTAGCTGGTGCAGCTGAGCCAGGCCGAACTTGTCGGCGCGCTCGATGACGATGGTATTGGCGCTGGGCACGTCGATGCCGGTCTCGATGATGGTCGAGCACACCAGCACATTGAAGCGCTTGTGGTAGAAGTCCGACATCACTCGTTCGAGGGAGCGTTCGGGGAGTTGGCCGTGGGCCACGCCGACCCGCGCGTCCGGTACCAGCTCGCGGATGTTATCCGCGGCGCTCTCGATCGACTTGACTTCATTGTGCAGGTAGTACACCTGGCCACCCCGCAGGATCTCGCGCAGGACGGCCTCCTTGATGACCGACTCGTCGCGCTGCTGGACGAAGGTCTTGACCGACAGGCGGCGGGCCGGCGGCGTGGCGATGATCGACAGGTCGCGAATGCCGCTCATGGCCATGTTGAGGGTGCGTGGAATCGGCGTGGCGGTCATCGTCAGCACATCGACTTCGGCACGCAGGCTCTTCAAGCGCTCCTTCTGGGCGACCCCGAAGCGGTGTTCCTCGTCGATGATCACCAGGCCCAGTCGCGGGAAGGACAGTTGCTTGGACAGCAGCTTGTGGGTGCCGATGATGATGTCGGTCTTGCCGTCCTTGATCCGGCCCATGGACTCGCTCTGGCCGCTGCCGGCGGTGAAGCGGGACATCACTTCGATGTCCACGGCCGTGTCGGCGAAGCGGTCGCGGAAGTTCTCGTAGTGTTGGCGCGCCAACAGAGTGGTGGGCACCAGCACCACCACCTGGCGCCCGGACTGCACGGCGAGGAAGGCGGCACGCATCGCGACTTCGGTCTTGCCGAAGCCGACATCACCGCAGACGACGCGATCCATGGGGCGCGGCGCGGTCATGTCGTCGATCACCGCCTGGATGGTGACCCGCTGGTCCGGGGTTTCCTCGAACGGGAAGTTCGCCACGAAACGGGAATACTCCTCGTCCGGCGGGGCGCAGGCGAATCCTTCACGGGCTTCGCGACGGGCGTAAATGTCGAGTAGCTCGGCGGCGGTATCACGAATCTTCTCGGCGGCCTTGCGCCTGGCCTTGTCCCACTGTTCGGAGCCGAGGCGATTGAGCGGTGCCAGTTCATCATCGGCGCCGGCGTAGCGGGAAATCAGGTGCAGGCTGTCCACCGGCACGTAGAGCTTGGCGCCCTCGGCGTACTCGAGGGCAACGAATTCCGCCGCTTGGCCCCCGGCCTCGAGTGCCTCGAGCCCGCGGTAGCGTCCAACACCGTGGGCCTGATGCACCACCGGCGCGCCGGGCTTGAGTTCGGACAGGTGGCGAACCGCCAGCTCGTTGTCGTCGGTCGCCTTGGCCTGGCGCCGGGTCTGGCGCACCACGTCGCCGAACAGTTCGCTCTCGGTGATGATGGCCAGATCCGGCGACGTCAGGCTCATGCCTGAGGCGAGCTCGCCTTCAGCGATGCTCAGGCGGTCCGTGGCGTCGAGAAACGCGGAAAAATCGCGGACCTGGTGCAGCCGAGGGGCGACCGGTGCCAGGGTGTCCTCGAGGGCTTCGCGGCGGCCGCGGGACTCCGCCAGGAACAGGACCCGGGTTGCCGGGTGCTGTGCCAGGTAGGCCTCCAGTGCCGCCAATGGGGCCTTGGCGCGGGCGTTGATGGCGACCGCTGGGGCCGCGCTGGCGGCTGGCACCAGGGCATGCGGGTGGTCGTCGTCACGGGTCAGCTCGATGCGCGGATGGTGCTTGATCAGCCCAAACAGTTCCGCCACCGGAATGAAGGCCCGGTGAGGGGGCAACAGGGGCCGGGTAGGGTCGACACCGAGATTCTCGAAGCGGCCCTGAATGGCCTGCCAGTGGTGCTCGGCGGCTTCATAGGCGCCCGGCATCAGGGCGACTTGCGTACCCTCGGCGAGGTGCTCGAACAGCGACGCGGTACGTTCGAAAAATAGCGGCAGGTACTGCTCGAGGCCCGCCGAGGGAATGCCCTTGAGGGCATCGACGTACAGCGGACATTGGCGCGGATCGACGTCGAACAGGGTCTCGAAGCCTTCGCGAAAGCAGGCAATCGCCGAGCGTGACAGCGAATATTCATGGGCCGGCAACAGCTCGATGCGTTCGACCTGGTCACCGCTGCGCTGGGTGTCCGGGTCGAAGTAACGCAGCGTATCGATTTCGTTGTCGAACAGGTCGATACGTAGCGGTGCCTCGCTGCCCATGGGAAACAGATCGATCAGGGCCCCTCGAAGGGCGTATTCGCCGGGCTCGAAGACGGTTTCCACCGCGCGATAGCCGGCCCGCGACAGGCTCTCGCGAAAGCCTTCGCGATCGAGGCTCGCGCCCGCCTCCAGGGTCATCACCCTGCCGGCAATGTACGCCGTCGGCGGCAGACGTTGCATGAGGGTATTGATCGGCACCAGCACCACGCCTCGGGTGCCGTCCTGCAGCTGACGCAGTGTGCGCAGGCGCGCCGAGACGATGTCCTGATGGGGCGAAAAACTGTCGTAGGGCAAGGTCTCCCAGTCGGGGAAGGGCAGGACTTCCACGTCGGCGAAGAAGGCGAGTTCGCTTTCGAGCCGGAGGGCCTCGCTGGTATCGGCGGTGATCACCAGCAGCGGAACATCCTGTGCCAGACGGGACAGGGCCAGGGCGGCCGCGGCCCCGGGGGGCTCCCGCCAGTACAAGGTGTCACGGGTTCCCTGGGGGCGCGGCGGATCGAGCGGCGTAAAGGTCGGCATGGCGATAGATAGGCGTCGTGTCGCAGCGGGTGAATGGGCAGGCGGGCAGTGGCGCCATCATACCAGCCCCATCGGCGCCTTGTAGTCAAACCGTGCATTCTGTAATGCGCCTACAGCGCCTGCGACCATCCAGCGATTGCCCAGCGCCGCCGTGCACCGGATAATACGACCGTTTTCCATTTCCGACATTGAGGTCCCCCGTGAGCCAGCAAACCGAGATCGTCTTCCAGCAATGGCACGACAACCAGGCCGTGGCCGAACAGATGATTCCGCTGATCGGCAGCCTGTATCGTCGTAACAACGTGGTCACCACCATGTTCGGTCGGTCGCTGTTCAACAAGAGCGTCATCCGTATTCTCAAGGACCACCGCTTCGTTCGGAAGATCGAGGGCACCGAATTGTCCGTCCAGGACACCTTTCCCCTGATCCAGGCGATGGGCGAGCTCAATCTCGGGCCGGCCCACGTCGATGTCGGCAAGCTCGGGGTAGCGTTCAAGAAGCATGGCGGCGGCGATGCCGTTGCCTTCCTGCGCGAGGAGCTCAAGGAGATCGTCGATGGCTACGACCCGCAGGCCGGTACCGGCGAGCCCAAGGACGTGGTGCTCTATGGTTTCGGTCGTATCGGTCGAATCCTTGCCCGTGTGCTGGTCGAAAAGGCCGGTGGCGGGAACCTGCTGCGGCTGAAGGCCATCGTGGTGCGGGGTCGTGGCGACATTGCCAAGGATCTCGAAAAGCGTGCCAGCCTGCTGCGTCGTGACAGCGTTCACGGCCCGTTCGACGGCACCATCAGTGTGTGCCCCGAAACTCGCACGATCACCGCCAACGGCAACATGATCCAGGTGATCTATGCCGACTCGCCCAGCGAGATCGACTACACCGCCTACGGGATCAACAATGCCGTGGTGGTGGACAACACCGGCATCTGGCGCGACGAAGCGGGCCTTGGCCAGCACCTGGAGTGCAAGGGCGTGTCCAAGGCGCTGCTGACCGCGCCGGGCAAGGGTGACGTCAAGAATATCGTGTTCGGTATCAATCATGGCGACATCAGCAGCGATGATCGCATCATCTCCGCGGCGTCCTGTACCACCAATGCCATTGTGCCGGTGCTCAAGGTACTGAATGACGAGTACGGCATCGAGCACGGTCACGTCGAGACCGTGCACTCCTACACCAACGATCAGAACCTGATCGACAACTATCACAAGGGCGACCGTCGCGGCCGTAGTGCACCGCTGAACATGGTGCTGACCGAAACCGGCGCCGCCAAGGCCGTGTCCAAGGCCCTGCCAGAGCTCGGCGGCAAGTTGACCGGCAACGCCATCCGCGTGCCGACGCCCAATGTGTCGATGGCGATTCTGAACCTGTCGCTGGACAAGGAAACCGATGCGGTGGCGCTCAACGACTACCTGCGTCGCATGTCCATCGATTCTGCCTATCAGAAGCAGATCGACTATGTCGACTCCCCGGAGGTGGTCTCGACGGATTTCGTCGGCAACCGCCACGCCGGCATCGTCGACGCCAAGGCGACCATCGCCCAGGGGCGTCACGCGGTACTTTACGTCTGGTATGACAACGAGTTCGGCTATAGCTGCCAGGTCATTCGCATTCTGCAGCAGATCTCCAACGTCGCGTTCTGCAAACTGCCACGCAGCGCCGGCTGATTCCAGGTTTGCCGGTCTCGATAGCGGCGTGATGCTCGAGACGAAGCGATAGCGCACACCCCTTGTTGATCTTGATCAACAAGGGGTTTTTTCGTCCGCTCTCCACCGGTATATGCAGAGTCGAGCTTTCTTGCGACGTTCGATCATGTAGTCAATCCACTGGCTTGTCTTTATAATGCTGGGGATTTTTCGGGGTGGTTCGAGCTCGCCTCGGCGTGACTGGTAATGTGGACTTCGTTAATAATAATACCTCTCATTTCCATCGAGCCCCTGTCCATTATCATCTACGATTCATCAACTGGGCGAGACTATGATCGAAGTCAAGAAAGGCCTGGATCTCCCCATCACGGGAGCACCGGAGCAGCGTATCGAGGATGCGCGGCCGGTGCGCCATGTGGCAGTCCTTGGTACCGACTATATCGGCATGAAGCCGACCATGGAGGTCAAGGAAGGGGACAAGGTCAAACTGGGCCAGCTGCTGTTCACCGACAAGAAGATCGATGGCGTCCGCTTTACCGCTCCGGCGGCGGGCGAGGTCGTTGCGATCAATCGCGGTGAAAAGCGCAAGCTGTTGTCCGTGGTGATCAAGGTCGACGACAGCGGCGAAGAAGTGGCCTTCACCGCCCACGGCCGTGAGGGGCTGGAGACGCTCGAGCGACAGGCGGTGGTCGACCAGTTGGTCGAGTCCGGCCTGTGGACAGCGTTGCGTACGCGTCCGTTCTCGCGCACGCCGGCCCTTGACGCGGTGCCGGTGGATATCTTCGTCAGCGCCATGGACACCCAGCCGCTGGCGGGCGATCCGGCGGTGATCATCAGCGAGCAGCCCGAGGCCTTCGAAGATGGTCTCAAGGTGCTCAAGCGCCTCACCGAGGGCAAGGTGTTTCTGTGCACCGCACCGGATGCCAAGGTGCCGGGCACCTCGGTTGCCGGCGTCCAGCACGAAACCTTCACCGGTCGTCATCCGGCAGGGCTGGTCGGTACCCATATTCACTTCCTGTCGCCGGCCGCGCTGAATCGTCGCGTCTGGCACGTGGGGTACCAGGACGTGATCGCCTTCGGCAAGCTGTTTGTCGAGGGCAAGCTCGCGACTCACCGCGTCGTCGCCATCGGTGGCCCTCGCGCCGAGCGGCCGCGCCTGGTGCGCACGCGCATTGGGGCGAGCACCGATGAGCTGCTCCTTGATAACCACGAGATCAAGCAGCCCGACGACACCCGTGTCATCAGCGGCGGCGTCTTCTCCGGCTTTACCGCCGAAGGCAGCTTGCGCTATCTGGGCCGTTTCCACGACCAGATCAGCCTGCTCGAAGAGGGCAACAAGCGCGCCTTCATGTCCTGGCTGTCGCCGGGCAGCGATCGCCACTCGGTGTTGGGCATCTACCTGTCGAGCCTCAAGGGTCTGACCAATTACGCGCCGACGACGTCCACCAATGGTTCCGAGCGCGCCATGGTGCCGGTAGGCGCCTACGAACAGGTCATGCCGTTGGACATCATGCCGACCCAGTTGTTGCGGACATTGATTGTCGGTGACATCGAAACCGGCATGCGGCTTGGCTGCCTCGAGTTGGATGAAGAGGACCTCGCGCTGTGCACCTACGTGTGCCCGGGCAAGTACGAGTACGGTCCCATCCTGCGCGACAATCTCACCATGATCGAGAAAGAGGCCTGATGATGTTGGCGATTCGACAGACACTCGATAATCTCGAGCCGCATTTCCACAAGGGTGGCAAGTACGAGAAGTTCTATCCGCTCTATGAGGCGGTCGATACGATCTTCTACTCGCCGGCAAGCGTGACCAAGACCACTGCCCACGTGCGTGACGGCATCGACCTGAAACGCATCATGATCACCGTGTGGTTCTGCACCTTCCCGGCGATGCTGTTCGGCATGTGGAACGCCGGTTGGCAGGCCAACGAGGCCATTAGTGGTGGGTTTGATTCCATGGGTGGCTGGCGCGAGATGATCGTGCTGACCCTGGCCGGCGGTCATGACGCAGGCAGCCTGTGGTCCAACTTCGTGCTTGGCGCGACCTACTTCGTGCCGATCTATCTGGTGACCTTCGTCATCGGCGGTTTCTGGGAAGTGCTGTTCGCGATCAAGCGCGGGCACGAGGTCAACGAAGGCTTCTTCGTCACCTCGGTGCTCTACGCGCTGATCCTGCCGGCGACCATTCCGCTGTGGCAGGTGGCGCTCGGCATCACCTTCGGTGTGGTGATCGGCAAGGAAATCTTCGGCGGCACCGGCAAGAACTTCCTCAACCCGGCGCTGACCGGGCGTGCCTTCCTTTACTTTGCCTATCCGGCTCAAATCTCCGGTGACTCTGTGTGGGTCGCGGCCGATGGTTATACTGGGGCGACGCCGTTGTCCACCGTCTACCAGAGCGGCATGGCAGCACTGCAGGACCAGTACAGCTGGTGGGACGCCTTCCTCGGCTTCATTCCCGGCTCGGTGGGGGAGACGTCCACCTTGGCGATCCTGATCGGGGGCGCGGTATTGCTGGCCATGCGCATCGCCAGCTGGCGGATCGTCCTCGGCGTATTCCTGGGGATGGTCGCGATGAGCGCGATCTTCAACCTGGTCGGATCCGATACCAACGCCATGTTCGCCATGCCCTGGTATTGGCACCTGGCGGTCGGCGGTTTCGCCTTCGGCATGATCTTCATGGCGACCGACCCGGTGTCGGCCTCGATGACCAACCAGGGGCGACTCATCTTCGGTGCGCTGATCGGGGTGATGACCGTGCTGATCCGTGTGGTCAACCCGGCCTTCCCTGAGGGCATCATGCTGGCGATCCTGTTCGCTAACCTGTTTGCGCCGCTCATCGACCACTTCTTTGTAGAGGCCAACATCAAGCGTCGCGTCAAGCGCACGGCGGTTGCGGCCGAGGAGACCACCTGATGGCACAAGGTAACAACTCCATCAAGAAGATCCTGCTGGTTGCATTCTCGCTGTGCATCGTCTGCTCGATCATCGTCTCGACCGCAGCGGTTGGCCTGCGCGCCAAGCAGGAGCTGAATCAGGAGCTGGACCGCAAGTCCAACATTCTGGCCGTGGCCGATCTGTACGAGCCGGGCATGGACGTGCAGAAGGAGTTCTCCCAGGCGGTCACCGCCAAGGTGGTGGATCTCGAGACCGGTGAGTACACCGACGAGGTCGACCCGGAGAAGTACGACGGCTATCAGGCGTCCAAGGATCCGGCGCAGTCGCGCACCCTGTCGGGCGAGCAGGACCGGGCCGGCATCAGCCGTCAGGAGAAGTTCGCTACCATCTACCTGGTCGGCGACGAGCAAAATCCCGACCAGATCGTGCTGCCGGTTCGCGGTCAGGGCCTGTGGGGCCTGATGCGTGGCTATCTGGCGGTGCAGGGCGATGGCAACACCATCAACGGCATCACCTTCTTTTCTCACTCCGAGACGCCGGGGCTGGGGGGGGAAGTCGACAATCCGCGCTGGAAGGCCCAGTGGGAAGGCAAGGAAATCTATGAGTCTGCCGACTCCATGGATCCGGCCATCCAACTGGTCAAAGGCGGCGCCAGTGAGTCCACCGAGGTCGACGCGCTGTCTGGCGCCTCGCTGACCAGCCGTGGTGTGACCAACCTGGTGCAGTTCTGGCTGAGCCCGGAAGGCTTCGGCGGCTATCTGGCGCGCTTTCGCAGCGGCGCCGACGGTAGCGGCGAAGGCCAGGCCAGCGTCTCGATCTCTGACGACACCGAAGGAGCCTGATGATGACCGCACCGACTCCCAAGGGCGTAATCCTCACGCCCGTCTTCAAGAACAACCCCATCGCTCTTCAGATCCTGGGGATCTGTTCGGCGCTGGCGGTGACCTCCAGCCTCAGCGTGTCGCTGGTCATGTCGCTGGCCGTGATCTTCGTCACGGCGTTCTCCAGCATGTTCATCTCGCTGATCCGCAACCACATCCCGTCCGCGATCCGGATCATCGTGCAGATGACCATCATCGCGTCGCTGGTCATCGTGGTTGATCAGATTCTCAAGGCCTATGCCTATGAGATGTCCAAGCAGTTGTCGGTCTTCGTTGGCCTGATCATCACCAACTGCATCGTGATGGGGCGTGCCGAAGGCTTCGCCATGACCAATAGCCCGGGGCTTTCGTTCCTCGACGGCGTCGGCAACGGTCTGGGCTACGGCTTCATCCTCATGACCGTCGGCTTCTTCCGCGAGTTGTTCGGCGCCGGCAGCCTGTTCGGCGTGACCATTCTGGAGACCGTGCAGAACGGTGGCTGGTACGTGCCCAATGGCTTGCTGCTACTGCCGCCGTCCGCCTTCTTCATCATCGGTCTGATCATCTGGGTGATGCGTTCGCTGAACCCGGAGCAGGTCGAAGACAACGAGTTCGTGATGAAGGAAAACAGCCAGCCGAAGGAGGCCGTGTAAGATGGAACACTATCTGAGCCTATTCGTCGCCTCGGTGTTCGTCGAGAATATGGCGCTCGCCTTCTTCCTCGGCATGTGCACCTTCATGGCGGTATCCAAGAAGGTCTCATCGGCCATTGGCCTGGGGATCGCCGTGGTCGCGGTGCTGGCCATCACGGTGCCGGTGAACAACCTGATCCTGAAGTACCTGCTGGCCGAAGGCGCGCTGAGCTGGACCGGCATTGCCGGCGCCGAGAACATCGACCTGACCTTCCTGGGTCTGCTGTCGTACATCGGTGTCATCGCCGCCCTGGTACAGATTCTCGAGATGTTCCTCGACAAGTTCGTGCCGGCGCTCTACAACGCCCTCGGCGTGTTCCTGCCGCTGATCACGGTGAACTGTGCCATTCTTGGTGGCACCCTGTTCATGGTCGAGCGTAACTACAACTTCGGCGAGTCCGTGGTCTATGGCCTCGGCGCCGGCGTGGGTTGGGCACTTGCCATCACCGCCCTGGCCGGAATTCGTGAGAAGCTGAAGTACTCGGACGTGCCTGCGTCTCTGCAGGGCCTGGGCATCACCTTCATCACCGTGGGCCTGATGTCCCTGGGCTTCATGTCCTTCTCCGGCATCCAGCTCTGAGCGCGTTCCGGCGGCCCATGGCCGCCGGAACCCCGGCAACGCTAGCAATAGGAAACCGACATGGTTGATACATCAGTCATCGTGCTCGGCGTAGTCATGTTCACCGTTATCGTCATTAGTCTGACGGCGGTGATCCTGGCGGCGCGCAGCAGGCTCGTCAGTACTGGCGACGTGAGCATCGAGATCAATTCAGATCCCGACAACACCGTGACCACCCAGGCCGGTGGCAAGCTGTTGAACACCCTGGCCGCCAACGGCATCTTCCTGTCGTCCGCCTGTGGTGGCGGCGGTTCTTGCGCCCAGTGCAAGTGCCGCGTGGAAGACGGCGGCGGCTCGATCCTGCCGACCGAGGAGTCTCACTTCACCCTGCGTGAGAAGAAGGACGGCTGGCGCCTGTCGTGCCAGGTCCCGGTCAAGCAGGACATGAAGATCGAGGTCCCCGAAGAGGTCTTCGGCGTCAAGAAGTGGGAATGCGAGGTCATCGAGAATCCCAACGTCGCGACCTTCATCAAGGAGCTGAACCTCAAGCTGCCCGAGGGCGAGGAAGTGGCCTTCCGTGCCGGCGGCTACGTGCAGCTGGTCGCGCCGACCTACGACATCAAGTTTGCCGACTTCGATATCGACGAAGAGTACCGTGGCGACTGGGAGAAGTTCGGCCTGTTCGACGTCTCCCACAAGAACCAGGAAGAGGTCATCCGTGCCTATTCCATGGCCAACTATCCGGAAGAGAAGGGGATTCTCAAGTTCAACATCCGGATCGCCACGCCGCCGCCCAACACCAGCCACGCACCGGGTCTGATGTCGACCTATGTGTTCGGCCTGAAGGCCGGCGACAAGGTCACGGTGATGGGGCCCTTCGGTGAGTTCTTCGCCAAGGATACCGACGCCGAGATGGTCTTCGTCGGTGGCGGCGCCGGCATGGCGCCGATGCGAAGCCATATCTTCGATCAGTTGAAGCGCCTGGACACCAAGCGCAAGATCACCTTCTGGTATGGCGCACGCTCCTGGCGCGAGACCTTCTACAACGAAGAGTACGACAAGCTGGCCGAAGAGCACGACAACTTCGATTGGCACCTGGCGCTGTCCGATCCGCAGCCCGAGGACAACTGGGAAGGCCCCACCGGCTTCATCCATAATGTCCTGTTCGAGATGTACCTCAAGGATCACCCGGCTCCCGAAGATTGCGAGTTCTACATGTGCGGTCCGCCCATGATGAACGCCTCCGTGATCAAGCTGTTGCTGGATCTTGGGGTCGAGCCCGAGAACATCATGCTGGATGACTTCGGTGGCTGATTAGCGATCAAGCCGAAGGCAGAGGGCCGGCCCGGTGGGTCGGCCCTTTGTGTTGGTGGTGCGCCGTTTCTGGCATAATGGGCTCATTAGGCCGGTAATGGCCGGCGCGGGAATCCTGTGGCCCGTCCGTTGTCGAAGGCAGAGGCACGGGGCCGCCGCCACCACGGTGCCGATGAAAGTATTCTCCGGGGCACAGCGACACAGCCCCACCCTCCGGGCATTGGCCCCGGATCGACTTCAAGGAGTCTTCTCATGACTATCTATTTCGTTGTCCTGGTCGCCATGCTGCTGGTCGTCGGTGCCATGGCAATCGGCGTGATCCTGGGGCGCAAGCCCATCGCCGGGTCCTGTGGTGGTCTCAATCAGCTGGGGCTCAAGGACGGCTGCGACATTTGCGGTGGCAAGGATGAGGTGTGCGAAGAAGAGTCGAAGAAGCGTGGCGGCAGCGAGCGTCGTCGTAGCGACGAGAATCGCGGCCTCGATCTCGGCTACGACGCCAGCCGCCGCTGATCGCGGCGGTCATGAGTGATTCTGGCGGCGCCCTCGGGCGCCGCCTTCGTGCGGGGCCTAGTGGCACCGACAGCCAGATTCAGGCAGTAAGGAGAGACGATGGCAGTCCACAACTACGACGTGGTGGTGATCGGCACGGGTCCGGCCGGGGAAAGCGCCGCGATCAACGCGGCCAAGCACGGCAAACGCGTGGCGGTGATCGAGAAACAGAGTCGCGTCGGCGGGAACTGCACCCACTGGGGGACGATCCCCTCCAAGGCATTGCGCCATCAGGTGCGCCAGATCATGTCATTCAATACCAACACCATGTTTCGCGATATCGGCGAGCCGCGGTGGTTCTCCTTCCCCAAGGTGCGTGAGCGCTCCCGGGTGACCATCGATCAGCAGGTATCGATGCGCACGAACTTCTATGCCCGCAATCGCATCGACCTTTACCACGGGATCGCCCGCTTCAAGGATGAGCACACGCTCATGGTTCGCGGTAGCGGCGAAAACGTGGAGGAACTGGTGGCGGACAAGGTCATCATCGGTACCGGGTCACGGCCTTATCGGCCTGCCGATATCGATTTTCGCCACCCGCGGATCTACTGCTCCGATACCATTCTCGGCCTGCAGCACACGCCGCGCACCCTGATCATCTTCGGTGCCGGGGTGATCGGCTGCGAATACGCCTCGATCTTCTCCGGGCTCGGGCTCAAGGTCGACCTGATCAATAACCGCGGCAGCCTGCTGTCCTTCCTCGATGACGAGATCAGCGACGCCTTGTCCTACCACCTGCGCAAGCACGGGGTGCTGATTCGTCATAACGAAGAGTACGACCGTGTAGAAGGCGACGAGCACGGCGTCACGGTTCACCTGAAGTCCGGCAAGCGGCTGCGCGCAGACGCCTTCCTGTGGGCCAATGGTCGCACCGGCAATACCGATGAACTGGGCCTGGAGGCCATCGGATTGACGCCCAATGGTCGCGGTCAGCTGCAGGTCGATGAGCATTATCGCACCGAGATCCCGCATATCTATGCCGCCGGCGATGTGGTCGGCTGGCCGAGCCTTGCTAGTGCCGCCTATGACCAGGGCCTGAATGCGGTCGACGAGCTGCTCGATCGGGACTTCCGCTACGTGACCGAGGTGCCCACCGGGATCTACACCATTCCCGAGATCAGCTCCTTCGGTCGCACCGAGCGTGAGCTGACCGAGGCCAAGGTGCCTTACGAGGTCGGCCACGCCTTCTTCAAGGACACCGCCCGGGCGCAGATCACGGGGGATACCGTGGGCATGCTCAAGATCCTGTTCGATCAGGACAGTCTCGAGATCTACGGCATCCACTGCTTCGGTGACCAGGCCTCCGAGATCGTGCATATCGGCCAGGCGATCATGCAGCAGGACGGCGCGGCGAACACGCTCAAGTATTTCGTCAGCACCACCTTCAACTATCCGACCATGGCCGAGGCTTATCGGGTGGCGGCTCAGAATGGCCTGAATCGGGTGTTCTGACAGCGGTGTGGGTAGCGTAACGAGCAGGGGCGCCGATGATGGCGCCCCTGTTGCATTGTGCTGATGGTGCCGCTGTTGCGTTGTGGCGGTGATGGCGCGTTGTGCCGGTGGTGCGTGGCGTCAGGTCGACTCGGGCAAGTCACCCGCATAGCAGGGCGGGGAGCTCGGCAGGGCATCTGCCTGGTCCTCTCGGTGCAGGGCATCGAGCAGGGCCTCTCGCAACAGCGGCAGGTGAGAGTCATCGATCTCGCGGCTGGCGGTCAGCAGGGTCAGGCGAGCCCGCCGCGCAAGACGCATCAACGGTATCAGGTGGTCGGGCGCGTCGCGCAGCTCGCCGCGGTAGCGGATCTCGAATACCGAACGGTTGATGCTACCGGCATGGTACTGGCGACGCAGGGCCGGGCTCGGCGAGGCGTCCCGGTACCAGTCGGTGAGCGACAGCGACTCGCGAGGCTTGCCCCTTGGCCAGAGGCGGTCCACCAGCACCCGAGCCCCATCGTCATCGTCTATGGGCTGATAGATACGTTTGCTGACGATGTCATAGCTCATGGGGTGCCTCCTTCCAGTGATGCCAGCGCCTCTCGTGCCTGTTGCTGCCAGGGACCGGGCAGCTGTGCGGCGCGGGTGAGCGGTGTTCGGGCGCTGCCCGGCGTCTCGGAGTGGGCAAGCGTCAACCCGAGATTGAGCCAGGCGGCGGCGAGATCGGGATCCAGGATCGTGGCCCGACGCCAGGCGGCCACCGCCGCGTCGATGTCACCATTGCCATGATAGGCGTTGGCAAGACCGAAGGCCGCCATCGCGTGATCGGCAAAGCGCTCGGCGACGGCCTGCCAGGCCGGCAGCGCCGCTTCTTCTCCCTGGACGCGCTCGAACGCCGACACCGCGTCGACGGCGTCGTTGGCGCTGATGTCGCGGGGCAGCTCGCCGGCCGGCAAGGCGACGAAGGCCCAGCGCTCGCTGCGCGCCCAGGTGGCGTCGAAACGGCCGAAGGGAACGCGATCCTGGCGCGTGACGCCGGTGCGCAGCAGTATTTCCTCGGCGTTCAGGTCGTAGCCGTTGGCGACGGCAAAGTGCCACAGCGGGAAGGCCGGCAGCGACAGGTTCTGCATCACCACGACCGGGCGCCCGGTATCCAGCTCGGCGAAGATGGCGTCAAGGCGTGGCGCCAGCAGGAAGGGAATGCGGCCGTGGCGCCGCGTCGCGGCCAGCATTTCGGGCTGCAGGCTGCCCTGACGGCCGGGCACATAGACTTGCTCGATCAGCCGATCGACACCGACCTCGACGCCAGATGCGTTCAGCGACATGGCCAGTGCCGCAGGCCCGCATTGGTAGTCGCGCTGGGGATGAAAGGGGACCTCGTCGAGCACGACACGCGGAGATAGCGTTCGGAGGGCATCGGGGTCCAATACGGGCGTGCTGGCACAGCCGGCCAGCAACATCATCACCAGGGCCGTCAGCCACAGCCGGGCGGCGGAACCGAGAACGCCCGCAAGGCGGGCGTTCGGGGGTGAGCGGTGCAAGGGGCACAGCATCATGGCACCTGGGCTTAGCGAGTGAACGGATAGACGTCGGTCAGGCCGAGAATATCGGTGACCAGCAGGATCACGAACACCGCGAACAGTACGCCGATGACGCTGGCACCGGCCGGCAGCTGGTCGAGTTGCTCGGCCATCTGCTGGGCTTCCTTGTCGGACAGGGCGGCGACGCGGGCGTTGACTTCGTCTGCATCCACGCCCTGAAGCTGGAGCTGGCTACGGACGTCGTCACGGGCCAGCACCTGGTGAATGCGCGCCTTGGCATCGCTCGATTGCTGGGCGGCGAGAACCTCGGCGGTGCTCGCCAGCGGAGCACCGGTGGCGGCGACGGCGGGCAGGGCGCTGAGGGTCAGGGAGAGAATCAGTAGGGTGCAGATAAGGCGGCGGGTCATGGGGCTTCCTGTTTTTCGTGTGGCTGAATCGGGAGAACAAGGTACCCACGGCGCTCGGCCCTGCCAATGGAAGGCCGACGCGTGGTGGACGCCCGGCGTCCTGCCGGGCGGCCTGGGCCGCGATGAGGGGGCAAGTATAACCAATATGTCAGGGACATTTCATCACGCCAGTTCGATGCGATTACGGCCCCCTTCCTTGGCGCGATACAGCGCCTTGTCGGCGCTTCGGTAGAGCGTCGAAAAGCGCTCTTCGCTGTCGTCGTTGGCATCGCGGTCTGCGTCGACGGCAGCGGTATCGGCAACGGCAATGCCGATGCTGACCGTCAGAGAGTGATGTTCGGCGGGGGCCGGCAGGGTAAAGTCCTGGGTATGCCGGCGGATGCGTTCGCCGACGCGGGCGGCATCGACGCCGGCGGTGTGAGGCATCAGCAGGGCAAATTCTTCGCCGCCCAGGCGCGCGACCAGGTCAGAGCGCCTGGCGACGCTCTTGAGCAGGCGACCGAAGGCCTCCAGCACCTGATCGCCCGTGGGGTGTCCGTAGCCGTCGTTGATCGACTTGAAGTGGTCGAGGTCCAGCAATACCAACGCCACGGGCATATTGGCGGGCTCGAGCAGCAAGGGGGCCTGCTCGAGCCACTGGTGGCGGTTGGAGAGCTGGGTCAAGGAGTCGGTGATCGCCAGGCCGCGCAGCGTCTCGCTTTGGTGCTGCAGGTGGAGCAGCGCGGCGAGTAACCCCAGCGCCGTTGCCAGCACTAGCCCCACCAGCACGACGACCGCGAGGGCGAGTCCTTCGTTGATACGCTGTTGCACCGCACTGGCGGACTGCAGGCGGTCGTTCATTTCGCTGAAGATCCAGGCGAGCTGCTGCTCCAATGTCTTGGCGGCCTCGAGCGCTGCCGGGGACAGCGCGGTGTCGGAGGTGTCGATCAGTTGTGTCATCCGCTCGTGGTGGCCGAGGGCCTCTTGTATCTCGCCGGCGAACGCGGCGTCACGCAGGGAATCCAGCGGCATGCGGTCCAGGGTCTGAAGATAGAGCGATAGGCGCTGTTGCAGCATGGTGGCGGTATTCACCAGGCGCTCGCCGAGGGGGAAGGCCTCCTCGCGGGCCTCGGCATACAGCAGGCGACGTAGCCGATAGGTCTCTTCGTTGGCGCGTACCACGTCCAGGATCAGGCCGGTGTAGTCGGCGCCGATGTACTGGCGAGCCTGGGTTAGATACCACGCCAGCAGCACGGCGAAGAGGGCGCTCAGGGCGACCAGCAGGGCGATGAGCATCGCGCTGAGGGGGCGTGCCATGGAGGCTGTCATGGCGCGCTCATTGGGCTTCGATGCGGCGAATGCCCGAGATCCAGCGGCCGGCCGATTCGCTGCCGTCGAGCACCGCTTTGGCGTCGGTCGGTACGATCAGCAGCAACGGCCCCAGACGCGCCGAGGGTATGGGCCGGCCATTCAGGCGAGTGACCAGGAGATAGCGCTTGTCGCGGCGCAGCTTCGGCGTCAGAAAGGCCGAATAGCCAGCGCTGGAGATGAAGCGCACACGCGTCGCTGTGGCCAGGCCATGCCGGTCCAGGAAGTCGTCGACCCAGATGCCCGAGAAGAGGCCTTCGGGACCGCTTGGGTGCGTGAGGCGGGCCCGAACAAGCGGGTGTGTCTCGATCTGGGCCAGTGACAGGCTACGCGTCTGCTGCTCGCTGGCGAGCGTCAGGACGCCTGCTTCGTTGGCCAGCGATGGGTCGCCTGCTTCGTTGGCCAGCGCCGGGTCGCCCATGGCGAGGAGGAGCAAGCCGCCGACAGCGGAGGCGCTGAGGCCACTGCACAGACGCCGATGCCGATCAGCCGTCATGAGCCGCCTCCCTGTTGTAACGGATGCCAGAGAGTATCCTACGGCGTATGCAGTGGTCGGCGCGATTACAAAGTATGCAGAAACCGCCGTTGATGGCCGAGAGAAGACGATCCCCGCAGGCGCCGAGGGCATGGGGGATCGGTGGGGCAAGCCTGTGGCAAGGACGCCGGGCGGTCGGCTAGCTGTGTAAACCCACGCGGTAGGACGACGGCATTTCGGCCAGCAGGCCGCGGCCACCGGCAAGGGTTAGCGCCAAGTCCTGCAAGCCAGCCTGCAGGGGCAGGCTGGCGGCGCCCTTGATGGCAAGGTCCAGGCGCTGGGCGAACATCAGCAGCTTGTGCAGGCGCTTGAGCGGTAGCCGGCGAATCGCCTCCTGGTAGGGCGGCCGGCGGCGGTCGAAGATCGGTGGCTTCTGGGCCTTGCAGGCGTGCTCGAAGCTCTGGCCCTGATCCAGGTGCTGGTGCAGCGACAGCAGGGTCCGTAGCTCTCGGGTCAGCGCCCACAGGATGATCGGCGCCTCGGTGCCCTCCGCGGCGAGGCCGGTCAAGATGCGCAGGACCCGCTCGCGCTCGCCCTTCAGGCACGCATCGACCAGGGTGAAGACATCGTAGCGGGCGCTGTTCTCGACGCCGCCGGCGACTTCCCGGGGGCCGACCTGGGCCCCGGGCGGCAAGATCAAGGCGAGCTTCTGCAGCTCTTGATCCGCCGCCAGCAGGTTGCCCTCGGTGCGCTCACCGAGCAGGCGCGCGGCATCGATGTTCATGCCCAGGCCGTGGCGAGTGGCGCGATCGCGCAGCCAATAGCCCAGGCGTGACGCATCGACCGGCCATACCGGGACGAACAGGCCGACCTTGTCGAGGGCCTTGAACCAGGCGCTCTTCTGTTCCCGGGCATCGAGCTTGGCGCAGCTCAGCAGCAGGATGTTGTCGGGGCCGGCGTGCTCGGCGTACTCCTTGAGCACCTTGCCGCCTTCCTGGCCGGGCTTGGCGCCGCCGAGGCGAACCTCGATCAGCTTGCGCGACGCAAACAGCGACATGCTGGCGGCCGACTCGGTCAGTCGGCCCCAGGCGAAGTTGGCCTCGACGTGGAGCACTTCGCGCTCCTCGATGCCCGTTTCCCGGGCGCGTTGGCGCACCAGGTCGCAGGCCTCCATATGCTGTAGCGGCTCGTCACCGGCGACGATGATGATCGGCGGCAGCGATTTGGCCAGTGCGTCGGGCAGCTTGTCGGCAAACACCTTCATCGCGATCAGCTACCGGGCAGCGCGCGCAGACGGTCGATCAGCTGGCGTACGGCCTCACGGCGAGCCGTCTGCAGGGCGTCGGCGCGTAGATCATCCTTGGCCAGCAGGTTGTCGTCGGTGGTCGAGAAGCTCTCGATGACCTCGACGCTCTGGCGGTCGGCAAGATAGGCGCCGTCGCTGACGCGCTGCACGGTGTATGGCACGGTCAGCACCAGCTGCTGTTCCTGAGAGCCGGTATCGAGCACGCCGACCTGATGCGTCTCGACGTTTTCCTGGGCGAGATTCAGGCGCAGCGGAGCGCTGGCGTCGACCTGGGTGCCAAGCGATGCGAGCTGCTGGACCAGAAGGTCCTTGAACGGCCCGTCGGGCCCGGCCAGGGCGAGGCTGTCGATGGCGAGGACCTCGCCACCGACGCCGCGCAGACGGAAGCCGCAGCCGCCCAGGGTCAGGGCGGTGGCGCCGGTGAGAGACAGGCCGAGGAATTGGCGACGCTGCATGGGACCTCCTTATCCGGTGGAAGACGTTAGTTGGCGACGATGTTGACCAGTTTGCCCGGCACCACGATGACCTTGCGGATCGTCTTGCCGTCGGTGTGGCGGATGACGTTCTCGTTACCGAGAGCCTGGGCTTCGATGGCGTCCTTGGCGGCCGCGGAGTCGACTTCGATGCGGGCTCGCAGCTTGCCATTGACCTGCACCACCAGCTCTACGCTGTCGCGGGCCAGGGCATCTTCGTCGACCTTAGGCCAGGGGGCGTCGATCACGGCGTCGGTATGGCCGAGTTCATGCCACAGGCCATGGCAGGCGTGGGGCGTGATGGGGGCCAGCAACAGCACACAGGCCTCGACCGCCTCGCGAGCCACGGCAAGGCCCAGGGGCGAGGTGTCGGCAAACTTGCCGATGGCATTGGACAGCTCCATCACCGCGGCAATGGCGGTGTTGAAGGTGGTGCGACGGCCGATGTCGTCGCCGGCCTTGTTGATCGTCTCGTGGGTCTTGCGCCGCAGTTCGCGCTGGGCATCGTCCAGCGCCGCGCTATCGAGCCGGCCTGGGGAGCCGGCATTGACGTGCTCGGCGGCGATTCGCCACAGGCGCTTCAGGAAGCGCTGAGCGCCTTCGACGCCGGAGTCGGACCACTCGAGAGACTGCTCGGGGGGGGCGGCGAACATCATGAACAGGCGCACGGTATCGGCGCCGAAGCGATCGATCATGGCCTGGGGATCGACGCCGTTGTTCTTCGACTTCGACATCTTCTCGATGCCGCCCATCTCGACCGGCTTGCCATCGCTTAGCAGCGTGGCGCTGAGTGGCCGTCCCTTGTCGTCACGCTTGACCTCGACGTCGGCGGGGTTGAACCACGCCTTGCCGCCGTTGGCCTCGGTGCGATAGAAGGTCTCGGCGATGACCATGCCCTGGGTCAGCAGACGCTGGAACGGTTCGCTTGAGTCGACCAGACCGAAGTCGCGCATCAGCTTGTGGAAGAAGCGCGCGTAGAGCAGGTGCAGAATGGCGTGCTCGATCCCGCCGATGTACAGATCCACCGGCAGCCAGTAGTTGGCGCGCTCGTCGAGCATGGCGTCACGGTTGTCGGCGCAGCAGAAGCGCGCGTAGTACCACGACGACTCCATGAAGGTGTCGAAGGTGTCTGTCTCGCGGGTCCAGCCGTCGCCGAGATCGCTGAACGAGGGCATCTTCTTGAGCGGCGAACCCGAGGCGTCAACGGTGACCTCCATCGGCAAGGCCACGGGCAGCTCGGCGTCGGTCAGCGGCACCGTCTGGCCTTCGGGGCCGTACTTGACCGGGATCGGCGCGCCCCAGTAACGCTGGCGGGCCACGCCCCAGTCGCGCAGGCGATAGTTGGTCTTGACCTCGCCGTGGCCGTCGCGCTCGAGGCGTGCGGCGATGGCGTCGAAGGCGGCCTGGAACTCGAGGCCATCGAACTCCCCGGAGTGGATCAGCTTGCCGTGCTCGAGATACGCCGCTTCGCTAAGGTCGGGGGCCTGGCCGTTGGCGTCGGCGATCACCGGCGCGATGGGCAGGTTGTACTTGGTGGCGAACTCCCAGTCGCGCTGGTCGTGGGCCGGTACGGCCATGACCGCGCCGGTGCCGTACTCCATCAGCACAAAGTTGGCGACAAACACGGGAACCCGGTCGCCTGTCAGCGGATGGATCGCCTCGAAGCCCGTGGGCATGCCACGTTTTTCCATGGTGGCGAGCGCCGCCTCGGAGGTGCCGCCGTGGGAGCACTCCTCGAGGAAGTCGGCGAGCGCCGGATTGCCGTCGGCGGCCTTCCTGGCCAGCGGATGACCGGCGGCAACGGCCACGTAGGTGACGCCCATCAGGGTGTCGGGGCGGGTGGTATAGACGCGCAGCGCCTCGCTACCGGCGACCTCGAAGGCCAGCTCCACGCCCTTGGACTTGCCGATCCAGTTGCGCTGCATGGTCTTGACCTGCTCGGGCCACTCGACCTGGTCGAGATCCGCCAGCAGTTCATCGGCGTAGTCGGTGATCTTCAGAAACCACAGCGGGATTTCCTTGCGCTCGACCGGAGCACCGGAGCGCCAGCCGCAGCCATCGATGACCTGCTCGTTGGCCAGCACGGTCTGATCGACCGGGTCCCAGTTGACCGTGGACATCTTCTTGTAGACCAGGCCTTTGTCGACCAGCTTGGTGAAGAACCACTGCTCCCAGCGATAGTAGTCCGGGTCGCAGGTCGCGAATTCACGCTCCCAGTCATAGGCGAAGCCCAGCGCCTTGAGCTGGGTACGCATATAATCGATATTCTCGTAGGTCCACTTGCCCGGCGGCACCTGATTCTTGATCGCGGCGTTTTCCGCCGGCATGCCGAAGGCATCCCAGCCCATCGGCTGCATGACGTTCTTGCCCTGCATGCGCTGAAAGCGCGAGATGACGTCGCCGATGGTGTAGTTGCGTACGTGCCCCATGTGTAGCTTGCCGCTCGGGTAGGGGAACATCGACAGGCAATAGAACTTTTCGCGATTGGCGTCCTCAATCGCTTTGAAGCACTTGTTGTCGGTCCAGAACGTCTGGGCGGCGTGTTCGATGTCGTGGGGCTTGTACTGGGCGTCCATCGCGGTCTTCGAGTACCTTGCAGGTCGGGCGCAGCCGGTGGGCTGCGCGGTGGAATAAGGGTATCGCCCGGCGGCGCTGTTGTGCAGAATCAACAGATAGAGCAGACAAGAGGGCAGACGAGAGGGCAGACGCAGGGCCGCTGGGGCTGGTGTGTCGATGCTCTGGGCGCCGACCCGAAGGCGGCGCTTCGTCATGTTCCCGCCAGTCGCCGGCGAGGCCTGAATGCTCGCAAGGATACCCCAGCACGGCGGGTGGGGGCTATGGCCGTCGCCGGCGATGCGGCGTCGGTATGCTTCCCTCACGGTCCGGCGCTTGCACGCGGGACGCGTCGGCCACGGCATCAGCCTGACCATCACCCAGGAAAAGGAGAACACCATGAGTGATCATCAATCGTCCAAGGATCGGTCCCACGGCGATCATCGCCTGAGCGAGGGCTATGAGCGGATGTTGTCGCGGCTCAAGGAGGGCGCCGACGAGCTGACCTGGGAAAACCTGCAGCGCGATCTCGACGAGGCGGTGGAGTTCGAAGCCGAGCTCGAGGAGTACACCAAGGACGAGCTATCGCTGCTGCGAGCCTGGGTCGAGCGCGACCTCAAGGACATGCGGCGCTATCTCGCGGCGGGTGGCGAAGGCGTGGCCAGCTGGCTGGGCATCGACCTGGCGGTGCTGTCGCGCAAGGTGGTGGACTCGCTGCTGTCGATCGCCGATCGCAGCGTCATCGAGCGTGAGCGCCTGGAGGATGACCTGGAAGCCGCTCGGGCCGACTATACTGCCGGCGAGATGGCCGCCCCCGGACGCATGGCCTGCGTTCACTGTGACGCGGCCGTGGAGCTTCCCGGCGTGAAGCGCATCGACGCCTGTCATCAGTGCGGTCATCGCTATTTTGTTCGCGCTGGATAGCGCGCCGTGAAGCCCAGTGGTAGAGAGGTAGAGAAGTAGAGAGGTAGAGAGGGAAAGACGCCGATGTGGGCCCTGCCCGCATCGGCGTCTTGTCTGTTGCGTCGATCGGCCGGCTACAGCCCCCTGGCCAGCCAGCCGATGGCGAGCAGCACCAGCAACGACATGACGGCAGCGTACGGCAGGTTGTGGCGCATCATGCGATAGCCGCTGACGCCGTAGCGGCCCTGCAGCGACAGGTTGATACCCGATAGCGGACCGACACTGGTGCCGACCGCCCATGACGCCAGGGCGACGAAGCCGAACAGTGTCTGGTGGTTGGCGTCCAGCTCGAGCATCGAGGCCAGCACCGAGACGCCGATGATCGGATGCAGCCCGGCGACGGCGCTGGCGACGATGGCGAGGTAGCTGGCCATGGCGGGCAGAGTGCCGAAGGTCGGAAACAGCGTCCAGTCGCCTTGGGTCGCGGCATCGACCAGCGTCGAGAGGCCCTTGGTCAGCAGGCCCGCGCACAGGAACAGGGTGATTTCACCGCGCATGGCCGGCAAGCGCAACTCGGTATGCTGGCGCAGCCTGCGTCGGGTAGCCGGCCAGCCATGCAGCAGGTTGGTCAGTAAAGCGACCGTCGGCATCAGGAAGGTGATGATGCTGACGATGGTCAGCGCAGGCGTCAGCCGATAATGAAATACCATCACCAGGGTCGCCAGAATGACCGGCGTCAGCAGGCTCCTGGGGGCTAGCGAGAACCCCGCCACATCATCCAGCTCGAACCGTCGCGACAGCTCCAGCACGCTGAATACCCCCCCGGCAAGCGCCAGCGGCAGCCCCAGTGCGATCAGGCTGGCGTAGTCGAGTCCGGGGGCCAGGGTGATCACGACGCCCATGGAGGCGAAGAAGGGCGACCATAGCGCGGCGCTGGACAGGCCGCGATTGAGGCTGAGCAGCTGCGGGTCGGTGAGGGGCCCGCGACGCTCCAGGCGATCGCCAACCATGAACACCGTCGACAGGTTCAAGATGGCCCCGAGCAGATGGACGCCGAGCCAGGTGCCCGCGGCCCCGCGCTGTCCGGTGACCGGGTGGGTGCGCGGCGGTCCCTTGTCGCCCGGGCGCCCGATCAGCACGATAAAACTCACGCCGATCAGCATGGCCACGACAAAGGTATTGCCGTCGAGCAGGTGCCAGACGTCGATGTTGGCGCCGTAGACGAAGTGTGCCGCGATGAACATCGACAGGCCCGCCAACGCCAGGGTGCCGGCCTGCAGCTGGTTGCGTCGTGGAATGTCGACCCACATCAGTACCACGGCCGACCACAGCAGCGCGCTGACCAGCGGGCTCGGCAACGCCGGGATGACGAAGGACGTGACCTGCAGGGCCCACCCCGCCAGCGTGAGGAAGCCGGCGAGGCGGTGGCGAAAGGGCGTGGCGGTGGTCATCGGCAACTGACGTCCTTGTGATCATGAAAGCGCAGCGATGCGCGGCGGGGCGCGGGGCAGTGTCGGTTCGGCGGTACCCGGTCACGCCCAGCGGGGCCGCTCGCGGCGCCCCGGCTACTAACGCTCAGGCCAGCTCAGGGCGGCCTTCTCGCGGACCTCATCGAGGCGGGCGAGCATCGACCTGGCGGCATTGGACAGGGTGCGGTCACGGTGGACGAGATAGCCCAGCGGGCGTTCCACCGGGCTGGCGTCGACGTCGAGCCGGGCAAGCGTTCCGGCGGCGATCTCCTGGGCGACCATCTGCTCGGGCAACAGGCTCCAGCCAAGGCCAGCCGTGGCCATCATCTTGAGGGTTTCCAGGTAGTTCGTCGACTGCGTGACCGAGACGCGCAGGCCGCGATCGGCGAGTCGCGCCTGAATCAGCTGGCGGGTGAAGGTCAGCGGCCCCGGGAGAACGGCGTTGTGCTCGCAGAGTGTCGCCAGGGACAGCCGCCCGTGGCGCGCCAGCTCGTGATCCCGGGCGGCGACGAAACACAGCCGGTCGATCCACATCGGCACGACCTGAAGCTGTGGATCGGGCTCGGCGGCGAGGGTGACCACGGCGATCTCGATCTCGCCATCGAGGACCCCTTGATAGGCCTGCTCGGAGTCGAGAAAACGCAAGTCCAGGCGTACCTCCGGGTGATGCTTGACGTAGGCGCCGAGGATGGGGGGCAGGCGATGCAGGCCGATATGATGGCTGGTGGCGAGCGTCAGGCTGCCGCTGACGTCGCCGGTCAGGTTGCCCAGCGCCCGGCGACTGTCGTCGACCATGACCAGAATCTGGCGCGCTCGGGGCAGCAGCACCTGGCCCGCCTCGGTCAAGCTGACCCGGCGCCCGATGCGGTCGAAGAGCCGCGCCCGGGTCTGATTCTCGAGCACCGCGATACGCTTGCTGACCGCGGGCTGGGTCAGGTGGAGTTGCTCCGCGGCGCGGGAGAAACTGCTGGTATCGGCCACCGCCAAGAAGGCCTGCAGGCTTTGGGTGTCCATCGGCTGTCCCCGGCAAAGTTGAGTATTCCATTCTGGAATCGTTTGAATAAATAACATGAATTGCTTTTATTTGTCAGCGGCGAGACACTCATCTCATCGCGATGGCAGGCGCCCGGCGCCGGCGACGATCGAGCTCGGCCGTATCGATCGGACATCGAAGCGTGGTTTGAAGAGGGGCTTTAGCCCCCACGGAGGAGAAGACATGGCAGGCCAGACGCTTTACGACAAGTTGTGGCAGCAGCATTTGGTGAAGGCGCGCGATGATGGAACCGCGCTTATCTACATCGACCGTCAGTTGTTGCACGAAGTGACGTCCCCTCAGGCCTTCGAAGGCCTGCGCCTGGCCAACCGTCAGCCGTGGCGCCTCGATGCCAACCTGGCGACGCCGGATCACAACGTGCCGACCACGCTCAAGGAGCGCGCCGAGGGCAACAGCGGGATCAAGGATCCAGTGTCGCTGATCCAGGTGCAGACCCTGGACGACAACTGCGCTGCCTTCGGTATCGAGGAGTTTCGCATCAATGACCCGCGCCAGGGCATCGTTCACGTCGTCGGGCCGGAACAGGGCGCCACGCTGCCCGGAATGACCGTGGTCTGCGGCGACTCCCATACCGCGACCCACGGCGCCTTCGCCGCGCTGTCCCACGGCATCGGTACCTCCGAGGTCGAACACGTGCTGGCGACCCAGTGCCTGTTGGCGCAGAAGATGAAGAACATGCAGGTGCGCGTAGAAGGTGAGCTCGGTGCCGGTGTGACCGCCAAGGACGTCGTCCTGGCCATCATCGGCACGATCGGCACCGCCGGGGGCACCGGCTATGCCATCGAATTCGCCGGCAGCGCCATCGAGAGCCTGTCGATGGAAGGCCGCATGACCGTGTGCAATATGGCCATCGAGGCCGGCGCTCGGGTTGGCCTGATCGCGGTCGACGACACCACCATCGACTACTTGAAGGATCGCCCCTTCGCGCCCAAGGCCGATCAGTGGGACGCCGCCGTCCAGGACTGGCGCCACCTGGTGTCCGACGCTGACGCCGCCTTCGACAAGGTGGTCACACTGGCCGCAGCCGATATCGAGCCACAGGTGAGCTGGGGCACCAGCCCCGAGATGGTCACCGGCATCGGTGGCGAGGTGCCGGACCCGGCCGATGCCGCCGATGAGACCGCCCGCGGAGGCATCAACCGCGCGCTTGAGTACATGGGGCTCAATGCCCGTCAGAAGATCACCGACATCCGGCTCGATAAGGTATTCATCGGCTCGTGCACCAATTCGCGCATCGAGGATCTTCGCGAAGCGGCCAAGGTCGCTCAGGGGCGCAAGGTCGCCGATACCATTCAGCTGGCCATGGTGGTGCCGGGCTCTGGCCTGGTGAAGCGTCAGGCCGAGGCCGAAGGTCTCGACAAGGTGTTCATCGAGGCAGGATTTGAGTGGCGTGAGCCGGGCTGTTCCATGTGCCTGGCGATGAACGCCGACAAACTCGGTGCCGGCGAGCACTGCGCCTCGACCTCGAACCGCAACTTCGAGGGCCGCCAGGGCTACGGTGGACGTACGCACCTGGTCAGCCCGGCGATGGCCGCTGCCGCCGCCATCGCCGGCCACTTCGTCGACGTGCGAACGTTCGCCGGCGACGCCGCTGCCAACCACGCCCACCAGGAGGCCTGAGCCATGAACAAGTTTGAACGCCTCGACGGCCTGGTGGCACCGCTGGACCGGGCCAACGTCGACACCGACCTGATCATTCCCAAGCAGTTTCTGAAGTCGATTCAGCGCACCGGCTTCGGCGTCAATCTGTTCGACGAGCTGCGCTATCTGGATGAGGGGCAGCCCGGACAGGACGTCTCCCAGCGCCCGCTGAACCCGGATTTCGTCCTTAATCAGCCGCGGTTTCAGGGCGCGAGCGTGCTGCTGGCGCGGCGCAACTTCGGCTGCGGCAGCTCCCGGGAGCATGCGCCCTGGGCGCTTGAGGATTTCGGGTTCCGCGCGGTGATCGCGCCGAGTTTCGCCGACATCTTCTACAACAATGCCTTCAAGAACGGCATTCTGCTGATCACCCTCGGCGAGGACGAGCTCGATCGCCTGTTCGCCGAGGTGGAAGCCAACGAGGGCTATCGACTCGATATCGACCTCGAGCATCAGCGGGTGACCACGCCGTCCGGGGAGATTCTTGAATTCGAGGTCGATGCCTTCCGCAAGCATTGCCTGCTCGAGGGGCTCGACGACATCGGCATCACGCTGACCGATGAAGAGGCGATTCACGCTTTCGAGGCGCGCCATCGCGCCGAGCGCCCTTGGCTGTTCCGCGAAACGGCCAAGGCTTGATGTCATGCGCCCGCCACTCGGCGGGCGTTTCGTGTCTGCACCAACGATTCAGTCCGGCGTGACGGCCGGCGGTTAAGGAAATGTCTGCCATGACTCGCAAGATTCTCGTTCTTCCCGGCGACGGTATCGGCCCGGAAATCACCGCCCAGGCAAGCCGTGTGCTGGCCGCTTGCCAGGCCCTGGGTCTCGACGTGGAAGTCGAACACGGGCTCGTCGGCGGCAGCGCCTATGATGCCCACGGTCATCCGTTGCCCGAAGAGACCCTGGCCAAGGCGAGAGCCGCCGACGCGATCCTGCTGGGGGCCGTCGGGGGACCCCAGTGGGACAGCATCGAGGACCTGACCAAGCGCCCCGAGAAGGGGCTTTTGGGCCTGCGCAAGGAACTTGGCCTGTTCGGTAACCTGCGCCCGGCCATTCTCTACCCGCAGCTCGCCGAGGCCTCGTCGCTGAAGCCCGAACTCGTCGCCGGTCTCGACATCATGATCGTGCGCGAGTTGACCGGGGGGATCTACTTCGGCCAGCCCCGCGGGATCGAGCAGCGCGATGGCCAGCGAGTCGGCTTCAACACCTATGTCTACAGCGAAAGCGAGATCGAGCGTATCGGTCGGGTCGCCTTCGAGATGGCGCAGAAGCGTGGCAAGAAGCTTTGCAGCGTGGACAAGGCCAACGTCCTGGAGGTCACCATCCTGTGGCGCGAGGTGATGGATCGCCTGGCCGCGGACTATCCCGACGTCGAGCTGTCCCACATGTACGTCGATAACGCCGCCATGCAACTGGTGCGTGCGCCCAAACAGTTCGATGTGGTGGTCACCGGCAACATGTTCGGGGACATCCTGTCCGATGCCGCCGCCATGTTGACCGGCTCGATCGGCATGCTGCCGTCGGCATCGCTCAACGAACGCGGCCAGGGCATGTACGAGCCGTGCCACGGCAGTGCCCCGGACATCGCCGGCGAAGGCATCGCCAATCCGCTGGCGACCATCCTGTCGGTGGCCATGATGCTGCGCTATTCCCTCGACGAGCCCGCGCTTGCCGAACGCATCGAGGCGGCCGTCGGCAAGGTCCTCGATGATGGCCTGCGTACCGCCGATATCGCCTACCCCGGGACTCGCCAGGTGTCGACCGCGGAAATGGGCGACGCCGTTCTCGCGGCGCTAGGCTGAGCCGAGCCGCTCGCGCTGCCCTGGGCTGAGCCGTGCCGTTCACGTGGCCCTGAGCTGAGAGGCCGCTCGCGCGGTCGGGCTGGCCCGTCGAGGCCGGTGCCCCGCCCCGGGTGGCCGGCTCAGCGTTGGAAGGTGGCAAAGGCAACAGGAACGACTTCTCCGGCAGCGTCTGAAAGGCGCTGCCGGTTTCTGTATAATATGCATCTCACTCGATTTCTGGAGGGCTTCACATGTTGAAAGTCGGTTTCGTCGGATGGCGCGGCATGGTGGGTTCGGTGCTGATGCAGCGCATGGTGGAAGATGGAGACTTCAAGGGCATCGAGCCGGTCTTCTTCACTACCTCACAGGTCGGTCAGGCCGGTCCCGACGTCGGCGTGGACGTGCCTCCGCTGAAAGATGCCTTCGACCTCGATGCGCTCAAGGCGCTCGACGTCATCGTGACCTGCCAGGGGGGCGATTACACCAAGAAGGTCTATGAGGACCTGCGTGGCGGCGGCTGGAAAGGCTACTGGATCGATGCCGCCAGCACCCTACGCATGGCTGACGACGCCACCATCGTGCTGGATCCGGTCAATCGTAACGTCATCGACCAGCAGCTGGCCGCCGGTGCCAAGACCTTCGTCGGGGGCAACTGCACCGTCAGCCTGATGCTGATGGGCCTTGGCGGGCTGTTCGAGGCCAACATGATCGAATGGATGACGTCGATGACCTATCAGGCGGCGTCCGGCTCCGGTGCCAAGCACATGCGTGAGCTGCTCAACCAGATGGGGACGCTGCGCGATACCGTGGGCGAGGAGCTCAAGGATCCGGCGAGCGCTATCCTGGATATCGATCGCAAGGTGACCGCGGCGATGCGCTCCGGTGACTTCCCGACCGATAACTTCGGTGCGCCCCTGGCCGGCAGCCTGCTGCCCTGGATCGATTCCAAGCTCGACAACGGCCAGAGCCGTGAAGAGTGGAAGGGCTTCGTCGAGACCAACAAGATCCTCGGTCGCTCGGACAAGCCGGTGCCGATCGATGGCCTTTGCGTGCGTATCGGCGCTATGCGCTCCCACAGCCAGGCCTTTACCATCAAGCTTAAACAGGACGTGCCGCTTGATGAGATCGAAGACCGTTTGGCCAAGCACAACGAGTGGGTCAAGGTCATCGCCAATGACAAGGACGCTACCATCGAGGGTCTGACGCCGACCGCCGCCACCGGCACACTGAGCGTTCCGGTCGGGCGCCTGCGCAAGCTCAACATGGGCGGTGAATACCTGTCCGCGTTCAGCGTCGGCGATCAACTGCTGTGGGGCGCCGCCGAGCCCTTAAAGCGCATGCTCAAGATTCTTCGCGAGCAGTAACCGTGTCAGGCGACTCCTGATGGAGTCGCCGTCGTAGACGCAAGTGGGGCGCCCTGGGGCGCCCCACTTGCGTTGTCGTGCTCGGGTGGCACCAGCTGGCGCGAAACCGCCACGGTGGCGCCCACGCAGAGACTGGGGCTCGCTGTCATGGTTGTGGCCACTCAAGCCGGCACCCACCGCCTAATGCATTGGCGGGATGTCATTCTTTTGCATGATGGTGATGAGACATTCTGATCGGCACGACCACGGTACCGGAGGATGAGGCGAGAGCGGTGGCTGTGGTTTTGCTGTGCTTGATCAGGATGCGAGACTTGTGGTTCTCGTGTTCATTGTGTGTTTACTTTGCTGTTTTTAAAGTGTTTTTATAATATTTCAGGAATTATCGTCTTAAATTGGACTATCGGCCAGTATTGGTGAGTCTGACGGGCTAATATTGTTTAAATAGGTAAGTTTGTAGCTTTAAGACTACAAAAATAGAACAAGAAGCCTTGCCTATCTCCTACAAGCCGTCGCTTCCGAGGGGCTCCATCATGCTTGATGCTACGTCGGCCACTATTTCCCGTCTCGTCGGTCGCGCTTGGGTGCGTGATGAAGAAGGGCAGCTTCGTGAGGTGGGGGAGGGCGACGTCATTCGGCAGGGAGAGGTTCTGATCACCGACGCCGGTGCACGGGTCGATGTCGTTTCAACCGACGGGGTGTCGCTGGCGCAGTTTGGTGGCGCCATGGAAGTGCTCATGCTGGATGAGGCGGGCCAGGGCAATCCGTCGGCCTACCAGGTGCTGGGAAACGCCGACGTCGAAGAGGTCCTGGCCGCGATCGAGCGGTTCGATGGCGATTTGCTCGAACTCCTGGGTGCCGCCGCCGCGGGCGGCGTAGCCGACGGCGGAAGCGCGGACAACGGCAGCAACTTCGTGCGTCTGTTGCGGATAGCGGAAAGTGTCGGCGGCGGACCGCTGCTGGATTTCGATCCGGCGCAGGTGAACTCGGCGCTCACCCATGCGGAGGTAGTTCCCGTCGGCCTGGACGGTGACGTGACGACGGGCGGCGGCGCAGGTGACGGCGGTGACGGCTCTGGTGGAGGCCTTGGTGGTGAGTCGGGTGGCGGCGCTGGTGGTGAGTCGGGTGGCGGCGCTGGTGGTGAGTCGGGTGGCGGCGCTGGTGGTGAGTCGGGTGGCGGCTCTGGCAGCACCGGCGCGCCGACGGTGACGATTCCCGATGGTAATGGCAGCGGTAATGGTGATGGCAGTGGCGCCGGGGCCGGCCACCACAGCCTGGTGGAAGCCAGCGGCGAGAGCGTCAGCGCGAGCATGACGGTGGGCGCCGAGGCCGGGATTGCCGCGGTCACGGTGGCGGGCAAGGACGTGACGACGGCCAGCGCCACGGCGCCGGTCACGCTGTCCGGCAGCTACGGCACGCTGACGATCACCGGCTTCGACGCGGCCAGCGGCCAGATCGCCTACACCTACACCGCCGATGG